>JAZLIJ010000093.1:0-6514 GCA_045617325.1 Fibrobacter sp. | reverse complement strand
ACAGTCAAATAACGCTCTGCACGGAATTCCGAGAAGAGCCGCGTCTTTTGCAGTAACAACGCCATTTTGCTTTGTTGCAAGATCTAGAACTTTCGATTTTTCTGACATAGCGATGAATATTTATGATAACTTTTTTGCAATAATATACACAAATATTCGATGTGCGTCAAGTGGGCAATAAAAGCAGCATTCGCAGTGATGTATGCTAAAATTTTTGCGTATTTACGCATGAATTTGTTTAACTACAAATCAATCTTTACAAAAATCTTACGGGCAATTATATTTGTATTGAATGAATATAGTTGCGTGTGATGGACTGAAGTTTGTGGCGACCGCTGTGGGAGCCTTTGCAGGCTGTGGCTTTGTGGCGCAGGTCCGTAAGTCCATTACCCCCCCCAATGTAACTAGAAGTTTACTTGCCGGCGGTCATTCCGGTTCTTCCCATACATTAAAAATTTTCCCGTGCGAGTCGTTCGCCATGGGTTTTCTTGCGTTGTGCGCATTTTTGCGCCCGTTGTCGCGTTTTGCCGTGTCCGCTTTTTGCGGTCGCGGCTTTTTGATTTTAAGGAGAAAATAAATCATGATGCGAAATAGCATTAACTCTTATTTGACCACGCTGGTCATGGTGCTGGCGCTGTTGTTCTCGGCAAATGCTTTTGCTCTAACTCAATCATCGCCCATTACGATAGATGGCAAGGAATATAACTTATACACAGGCTTTACGGCAACTGCGGGATCAGAGGCTCCTAGCGGTTATGTGCTTCAGAATATGGTTGATGGCGATTTGACAACCGGGTGGAATACTGCATCGAGTGTGAGTGAAGATTATGCTTCAAGAGGTTATGCATATTTTGAGTTCTCGTCAGATGTTCCTATTGTTTTAAAAGGATATGTACTGAACTCACATAGGGCAAGCGGTTATCACCCAACAGATAGAAGGTTGTACGCAAAGGCTAACGAAGATGACGAGTATGCGTTAGTTTCTTCTTATACAAATGAAGATTATTCAGGAACACAGAACTCGTTTCCTATTGCTAATGAAGATAATAAACCATATAGATATTTCCGCTTTGAGGGTACGAATAGCGTTCAACATGTTTGGTTACATGAAATTCGATTGTATGGTGGACGTGAATTAACTTATGTTTTCATGCCAAAAAAGAGTGCAACCTGTACTGCAACTGGAATTAAACAGGCATGCTATCTGAGAAGCGACGGAAAGTATTTTACTGACGAAACTGGTGCAGCTGATTTGTCAAAAGAAGATGTAATTGAGCCTCTTAAACCTCATAATATTATCCATCATGAAGAAGATGATGTTTATTATGAGCGTTGGCAATGTTCTGTATGTGGTAAGTTCTTTAAAAATGCTGAAGGAACGGAAGAAATTTCCGATATGGTATCGTTTACTAAATATAGACGTGTTGTTGTAGCTTCAGAATACAGAACATTAATTCAAATAATGAGTTCGCTTCGTAATGATTTGTCTGATCAAATCACTGGCGATATTGTCTCTTTTGTAGTTGCCGAAAAATATATTGATGTAAATTCAATTAAAGTAAGTGACGGTGTAAATGATTATCCAATCACTTCTGAAGGAAATGGCTATTATTCGTTTACTGTTCCAGCGGCAAATGTAACGATTTCAGCAGAAAAAAAGCCCAAATACGAGGATGTTGTATTTTTTGATTTGGAAAGGGACGTAGATGGGAAGCTTGTTGTGACAGATGTTTTTCATTCTGGATTAAGTACAGTAAAACTCAATTCGAGTATAGACTATAAAATTGATGATGGAACAAGCGGTTTTTATGTCAAATCACTTCAAAATATGGATGCTCCGTTTACCAATGTTGAGGGTAGATTTATAGGTCTTTCCACTCGTTTTTCTGTACCAGAGACTGGTTGGTATGATATTTCGTTCAACGAAGCTGGTGATGATAAATGGAATCTGTCTATCTCAGCAACAACAAGAAAACCTCAGATAGAAACAATTTCTGATCAGGTTTATACAGGCGAAGACATTATGCCCAAACCTGTGGTGACATTAGATTTTTATGATTTAACAGAAGGTACCGACTACGAGTATTCATATACCAACAATGTAAATGTTGGCGCTTCTGCAACTGTAACGGTTACATTCAAGGGCGATTATGCGGAGTTCGGTTCTGTTTCAAAATCCTTTAATATCACGAAGGCTACGCCTACAGTTGAACCCCCGACTTCTGCCAATCCGAAGTTCGCTGGTGCATGCGTCGCACTTGTAGCCTCTGGATCCTCGAACTCTGGGGATATGCTTTACAGCGTGTTAAGGGAAGGTGGGGCACAGACTGCTTATTCCACTGAAATTCCTTGCGCCGATAGGGCTGGCAATTATACGGTTTACTATAAGGTCGAGGAAAGCGATAACTGGTTTGGCGTGGAGGAACAGTCTGTCGATGTGACTGTGGAAAACGAAATGTTCAAGATTACCTTTGTATATGATGAGGGTAACGAAATCATCTCTCGTGAATACGAGTATGGCACTCCGGCTGAAGGCGTTGAATTGCCACCAGAAAATCCAGAAAAGGCTGACGATGAAATGTATGCCTACACCTTTGCTGGCTGGAGTCCTGAAATTCAGGATGTGACTGGTGCTAAGACATATCGTCCAATCTACGGTAAAACTCGTATCGGTTTCGGCTCTGCCACTATCGCTGCGGATGGCTCTTGGGCAATTATCGACGGAAAGTCCAGTAAAAAAATTGATGCCGATCTTGATGCCGTCGAGATTACTGGAGATGTGACTCTCAATCGTGAATTTGTGGCGGAAAAGCCTTCCACCATCGTGCTGCCCTTTGGTACGCATATAGACAATGTTCCCGGATTCACCTTCTATTCGTTCAAGGGTGTTGTAAAGGAAAACGGCGTCTGGAAGAAGGTTGTCTTCGACGAAGTTGACAAAGAAGGTGATGGACACATTTATGCGAATACCCCCTACATTGTTGTTGCCAAAGAAGATGTGGGCGGCCTAATTGTGGAAAACGGTGTGGTATTTGATTTAAACAGTGTACGTCCGATGTCCAGCGAGGATGGTATTTGGCAGTTTGTGGGCACATACGATTTCAAGGTCTGGAACGAAGGTGATCGTTATATTGGCAGGTCATACGGTTTTGCTGCTGAGGAACGTGATGGTGCACGTATCGGACAGTTTGTAATGCTTGGAAGCAACGCCTACGCATATCCCATGCGCGCCTACCTGTATTATGCAGGGGGTAACTCTGGAGAATCTCGCAGTATGGCTCCCGCACTGTTCAAGGCGGCTCCAGCCGTCGCAAGTATCGATGAACTCCCTGAATCCCTGGATGTGGTCGTCAGGGGCGAAGAGGGTACAACCGTCATCGGGACCATCAACACCCGCACCGGTGAGTTCCGCTCCGCAGAAAATCGCTGGTTCGACCTGAACGGCCGTTTCCTCGGCAACAAAAAGCCCACCGTCAAAGGAACCTACTACAATAATGGAAAGAAAGTCATTGTCAAGTAAGCCGAAGTGCGGCTATGTCAAGCCGGAAATGAAAATCGTCAAGCTGAAGGCCCGCACAAGCCTGCTTCAGGGTAGCGGCTCTCAGGATCCGATTGATGATTTGCCGGGATCGTTGGATGTTATAATAATCGGAAAATAGAGGAAATAATATGCAGAAGAAAGAATACAAGACTCCGAAAATGAAGGAAATCAAGCTCAAGGCCCGTGCTAGCTTGTTGTCGGGAAGCAGCAGCGATGGTTATTACCATGGAGGAATTTCCTATAACGGTATGCTTGATTCCGTTGATTGTAAGAACGTTTAACCAGTTCCTGTGCTATTGATTTGCTCATGTAGCGATAAGTCCTTCCGAACAAAATCGGAGGGACTTTTTTTGCGGATTAGTGGAAATATTGTTATATTCGTAGTATGTTGAGCAAGTATAAAATCCCGTATATAAACATGTGCATCAGGCTTTTTGCCAAGCGTTTTCAGCTTACCCTGCAGGTGGCGGCTGAATACCTGTGCCAGTTTAAGGGAATTCGTTTTCTTGACGAACATTACGCAGTGGAGCATCTTCTCCCAACGGACGAGGCCCTTGACGACCTGGTTGTCATCTGCAAGCGAAACGGGGGCACAATCGGATGATCCTATATCATGGAACCAATGCGGAATTTACGACGATTGACCTGAGTAAGACGAAACCTTACAAGGATTTCGGCAGGGGTTTCTATGTTACCGACATTCGTGAACAGGCTCTAGAATTGGCAAAAAAACGTTCAGACATCTGGGGTGGAAATCCTGTTGTCCAGGAATATTTTTTTGACGAGAATGAGCTTGCATCCGAAAATCTCAAGGTTATGCGGTTTGATGGTCCTACAAAGGAATGGGCAGACTTTATCTTCAAGAATAGAAGTCGCTCGCAACAGTTTCAGAACCCCTTTGACATTGTTCAGGGACCGATTGCGGACGATGGCGTTGCGTATCTTCTGAACTTGTATGAAGATGGTTTGAGAACTCTCGATGAATTAGCGAAGGAGCTAGAGTACAAGAACCTGAACAATCAGTTCTGTTTTTTGACAGAGAAGGCTCTAGGTTATTTACGGAGGCAAGGTTAATGACGACAGCGCAAAGCGAGTCCTTGGTTTCTAGGATTGTGGAGAAGAATGTCCAGTTGCTTGTGGATGATTTTTCAATTGACCTGGAGACCGCCTTTAACTTTGTTTATAAGTCAAAGATTTTTGACTCGTTGAACAAGCCGGAAACAGGCTTGCGTGCTCGTAGTGCCTCGTATATTTATGAAATCCTTCGGGACGAGTATATTTCTCAAAATGCATAAGAAAGGGTGCTTTGGGGATCGTTTTGCCGGTGGATTTTTCCAGATACGATAATTTTTTCTTTCTGTTGCGTGTCGCCCTTGGGTGTCCGGGGGCAAGTGCTGGCGCGTTTCCGCAACTGTCAGCGGATGAGTGGGAACGCATTTACAACGAGGCGGACCGGCAGACTCTTCTGGGGCTTGCGTTTGACGGGGTGATGAAGTTGCCCCAGGAACTGCGCCCTCCCATGGAACTGATGTTCCAGTGGGCCAGCGAAGCGGAATCCTTTAGTGGCTTGAACAAGATTTTGAATGAGGAAGCCGCAAAGCTCACCGAATTTTTCAGGGGGCATGGCAGAAGTTGCGCCGTTTTGAAGGGGCAGGCCAATGCTCGCCTTTACCCGAATCCGCTTTGCAGGCAGCCGGGTGACATCGACATCTGGGTTTCCGGCGGGAAAAAGAGCGTCGTGGGTTTGCTGCGGGAAACTGGAATGCAGGAATCGCTGAAGGCTTCGCCGCACCACACCCACATGAAAAATGATCGTGGAATTGATGTGGAAGTTCATTTCCGTACGTCTTCGGGCAACTTCAATCCGTTTACGACAAGGCGACTGCTGAAATATCTGGACAGGGAAAACCTGAACTCGGTGGAGGTTCCCGAAGGGTTCTGCGCCCATTCCATGAAGTTTGCGTTGGCCATGCAGCTGTCGCACATCTATCGTCATTGTATTGGTGGCGGGGTAGGGCTCCGGCAGGTTGTAGATTATTACGTGTTGCTTAGGCATTCCAGCGAAGGCGATCGTAGCGAACTGATGGCGAACCTGGATTGCTTTGGACTGCGGAAAATTGCGGGGGCCCTCATGTGGCTGCTTCGTGAAGCGTTTGGCCTTGATGAAAACCTGATGCTCTGCAAGCCTGATGAATTCCGTGGACGGTGGCTCCTGCGGGAAATCCTGAAGGGAGGCAACTTTGGCCGCCATACAGATGGCGGTCGCCTCAAGTGGCTCTATTGGTGGTTTGGCAGGCGCAAGAAATCCCTAAGTTACTGGCGTTTTGATTTGGCGGAAACCTTCTGGGCGGAAGTTGATTACCTGGAAAATGTCGTGAAAAGAACATCGGTTCGAATTCGTTTGCGCAAGCTTTCCCTTAGGGATGTGAAGTTCTGATAATGCTTTTGCGTTAGGCCCCGCAGCCCGTATGGGGTCGGACTCGCGCGGCGCTTGCCTTGTGCAGTCGCAGGTCGCGCGAGGCTGAACGAAATAAAAACGAGCCGAGCGTCGCGGCAAATGTGTTTACATATTCGCCATGACCGAGGCGTTTTTGTATAGCGCAAGGGGCCGGCCCGTAAGGGCAACGCCCAAAACATCGCCCCCTGTCGCCTATAGTTTGCAAAGTGAAATTTTTTCGCGCCCCGCCTTGACACCGCCCAAACTTTTGTATAAATTTAGTAGTGAACAAAAGAACACTAATCAAGCCGTCGCTTTTTTAGCATGTAGCGACTGGAGGAAAAATGAATAGAAGCCAATTCTGGGCCATGGCCCGCGATCTCAAGGAACATCCCGAGAATCTCCCCAAGTACCGTGAAATCTATAGGAATGTCTATCCGTTCAGCGATGGCATTTTTAAGATGCTGATGGCGAGCGAAGGCAAGCCGGAGCGAACGATCAAGTTTTTGAACGCCATGCTCGGGCTCACTGGGAAC
>JAZLIJ010000092.1:0-39827 GCA_045617325.1 Fibrobacter sp. | reverse complement strand
CCACCGCTTTGATGCTGCGCTACACCTTCAAGGAAGAAGAAGCTGCACGCGCTATCGAAGCTGCTTGCGAAAAGGTGATCTCCCAGGGCTACCGCACTGGCGATATCTACCAGGAAGGCTGCACCAAGGTCGGTACCACCGGCATGGGAGACGCTATTATTGCCGCCTTGGCTTAATTTCAGCCAAGAACATCCTGTAGAGCCAAGGCTCTCGCAATCGCGCTCGGTTAATACCGGGCGCTTTTTGCTCACGGATAGCCGCACTCGCTTAAGCGCAATAAAAAAACTACGATTAGCGAGTGCTCTCGCCTTCGCGAGCATGACAACGCAAAAATTTGTCGAGCATGACAACTCAAAAAAGACCAGTCCTCAGTTTTTCTGGGGCTGGTCTTTTTTTATCCAAAATACGCTGAAGGATAAACGTTACTCTTTCTTTGAAAGGGGACCAATGCGCTTCGCCATAATCCACACCCCGTCCTTCGGGTCGCCCTTTTCATTAACGACAAGGTTGAACAAGGAATCCATCTTTTGCGCAGATTCCTTGTCATTCACCCACTTGGAAACCTCGCAGCCAGCGGCATGTTCACACAGTTTATCGATTTCAAACAATGCTTCCGCCGATTCACGAGAAGAAACGAGCGGAACGCCAGAGCCATTTGTCGGGAAAGCGACAACCTGCACATAATCAAAGCCGAGAGTGTCCCCAGATTCATCGACCAAGTCTTTATCACTAAAAATATAGCGTCCATCTTGATTCCACGTCACATAAATCTTTTTATAAATCAAGTCGCCTTTCGAAGTTTTGGCAATCACAAAAGACGTCTGGTTATAAGCCCATTTGTCATCATCCAGGACAATAGCGATTCTAGCCACCTCCCCCGTATAACACGGGAGATCGTCTTCACAGGAAATTTCCTCCAAACGGTCGCCATATTCCTGTTCAAAAAGAACATTCTTATGCGTTTTGTATTCAAAGTCTTTCACTTTCTTCGGGACAATCCACGATTGATAAACCATGCCGCAGGCGATTGTCGCCACGGTATCATCCCCCAGGAACTTCTCAACTTTTTCCTCGTCCGGATCGATACGCGCCGTAGGGCGTCGCATCTTGTTCTCATTAGGAACAAAAACTATCGGCAAATGCAAAGTGTCGCCATCGCTTACAGCAATGCAATCCGACTGGGCGGAATCCCCGTAAGCATATTCGTAAAGCCAATCCCTGTCGCGCCATTGGATTTCGCTAATGACATCAAAAAACAGCGCCCCCTTCTTGAAGATGCTGTAGGAGGATATGACAGCCGTATTATCTGCGAAGCCATCCCCTTCAGGTATCACATAATCACCCGGTTCATCCGACGGGACCATTCGATAGGAACCACGGGAATGGCCGCATTTCGCGGAATCCAGGCTCCATTCAATCAGATGTTCCCCGGTGTAGTCCGGGAGCATAATCTGGATGGTCGTGTCTTTGTCGTAGAAATAACTGTAAGCAATTTCGATGGGCTTGCCATCCACTTTTACGCTGACATCATCATAGCCGCATTCAGGGAAATAATCATCAAAGCATCCAAATGAAATAGCGAAACTGTAGCGTTCACCAGGCAAATTCATCTCTAACGTCGTGTCGATATCGAAGCGGCCCGGCTCGCAAGAGCGGTCATAATCACCAGTCATCTGCGTCCGATTCAAATAGGAATACAGCGTAGGAAATCCGCTAAAACCTTCAGGCGCCGGATCCGAAGACTCGGAATCGCCCCAAAAACACGATGTCAGACACAGAACCGAAGCGGCTACGGTCGCATAGGCGAATTTTTCAAAAAAGCATTTCATACTCAAGATTGCCCTTTAAACGTCCACTCTAAATTTTTCACAAATTTACTTTTTATCATTGACGCAATAAGTAAAAAAAAATTTCACCCACCACCCCAAACATTTCTGTACTTATTAATTTACAAAAATTCTATTTTTTGTTTATGCGTTACATTTTTCTTTTATCCTTATTTTTTCTAGCCGCTTGCGTTAACACAAAGCAAATTGATCTAGACGCAATCCAGACAACAAGTGATTTCGAAACAGCCAAGCACGAAATTTTTGCCAAATTTCACAAGAACTATCATTTGGATGCTCCATGGGCTAAAGGGCAGACAGAATGCGTTTCCGACCTTTCGCAAGACCTCGTCAAACTCAAGGACAAGCTTGTTGCGACGGTTCCAAACACATCTCTAATCAGTCTCGAAGAAACCGACATGCTTTCATTGTTTATGGCAACGTTCCTCCAACAGGAGTCACTTTTCCAGTTCTATCTTTACGCCATTCAAAAGCACGATTCGCTTGAAACGGAAATGATGAAATACGAAGAAATTGGAGCAAACGACAACTACGAAGAAAAAGTTCTTGCACAGGCAATCAGCTATAGTCACGCAATAGCCCTCATTTCGCAAATAGAAGCAAGCCGCGAAGACAAGGACATGATGATACTTTATGCCACATACCTCTTGGTCAAATACGGGTACAATAGCAAAAATTACGAACTCACCCAAATGCAACGAGACGCTTACCGCAACAAAAACGAATGGCTAGCAAAGACCGTCGAGCCCTTCCTGAAAAAATATCCAGACACCCAATACCAGGCATTCATCAAACAGTGGACTCTATGAAAACCTTGAAATATTTAATTGCTGCTGCAGCTCTTCTCCTCTTAGCATCTTGTTCTTACCGTCCCCACAATCTGGTTAACCCGGAATGGACATCTAAACCCGAAAGTTTCACCGTTCTGTACACCGACCCTTACATTATAAACCAAAGCGACCTTGAAGACGACCTCCCCGAATACAAGGACAATATCGCGCAATGGATTGAAAAAGAATTTTCTTCACACCTGTCAAAACTCACAGGCATCCAACCGCAAATGAGACGAATTGCAGAGGATTCGCTAGAACTGCATCCGCTGCGGTATACGCAAGAAACGTTAATCAACGTACCATTTCCTAAGTCAAAGGATAATTTGCAGGGAGTCGTTTTCATCATCCACCCCATCCGTTCGAACCGCCAAATGGACCCATGCTACAAAACCCATTGCGGAAGCCTCCCAAATAACAGGTTCATCCTAAACGGTGTATTTACAGCTCTGGACATTTCAAGAAATGAAATTCTCGCCTATGGTGACATTTCCAACGTGCAGACATTCCACTTCGCATTGACGAAAAGCGACTGGGAAAACGCAATCAAGGAAATGGCAGAAAGAATGATTGAGGGCACACCTCTTATCAGCGAATAACTGTAAAACAGATACATTTTGCATAAAGCGGGCTTGAACTGAAAAGTGAAGCCCTTTTTATTTGCACTGATGTGCAGTAAGTAATTTCTAACGGAAAATTTTTCTACATTTGGCGGCATGAATCAAGAAACACCAGATACCACCCTCGGTTTATCAAACGTAAATCATCTAGAACGCCTTTACGACGGTTGGTTCCTCGACTACGCAAGTTATGTCATCCTGGACCGCGCCGTTCCGTACTTCGAGGACGGGCTCAAACCTGTCCAACGCCGCATTCTGCATTCCCTTTTTGAGAACCACGACGGACGCTACCAGAAGGTCGCGACTATCGTCGGTCGTACCATGGCCTACCATCCGCATGGCGACGCCTCCATCGGCGACGCGCTCGTCGGGCTTGGCCAGAAGAATCTCCTCATCGACACGCAGGGGAACTGGGGCAACCCGCTCACGGGCGACCGCGCTGCCGCCCCCCGTTACATCGAAGGTCGTCTGACGCCGTTTGCCGTAGATATCGTCTTCAATCCGGAGACGACGGAATGGATTCCGAGCTACGACGGACGCAGCCAGGAGCCGGTAACACTTCCTGTCAAGTTTCCGCTTCTCCTTGCGCAGGGCGTCGATGGTATTGCGGTCGGTCTCTCCACATCGATTCTTCCGCACAACTTCCGCGAACTCTGCGAGGCAAGCATCGCATGCCTCAGGGGCAAGAGCTTTACGCTTTACCCGGACTTTTTCACCGGCGGCATCATCGACGTGTCCGACTACAACGACGGTCAGCGCGGCGGCAAGGTCAAGGTCCGCGCAAAAATTGAAAAAGTCGACAACAAGACGCTCGCCATCCGCGAAATCCCGTACGGCACCACGACGGTAAGCCTCATCGAATCGATTGTCAAGGCAAACGAAAAGGGCAAAATCAAGATCAAGCACGTGGACGACAACACGAGCAAGAACGTCGAAATTCTGATTCAATTGCAGGCGGGCACCGATCCGCAGGTCGCCATCGACGCGCTCTACGCCTTCACGGACTGCGAAAAATCCATTTCTCCCTGCACCTGCGTCATCATCGACAAGCATCCGCAATTCGTGGGCGTCTCCGATATTCTGCGCATGAACACGGAGCACACGGTCAAGCTTCTCGAATGGGAACTCCAGAACGAGATGAAGCATCTCGAGGACAAGTGGCACATGACCACCCTCGAAAAAATCTTCATCGAAAAGGAAGTCTACGAGGTCATCAAGAAGGCGAAGACACGCGAACAGATTATCCAGCTCGTCGGCGAAGGATTGAAGCCCTACATCAAGCGCTTGCATCGCCAGGTCATCACCGAAGAGGAAATCGGCAAGCTGATTGAAATCCCGGTACGCCGCATCAGCCATTACGACCGCGAAAAGGCGGACCAGCTGCTCAAGGAACTGGAAGAAAGCATCGCTGCCTGCCGCTACAACCAGGAGCATATCACCGACTATGCCATCGCCCACTTCAAGAACATCCTGAAGAAGTACGGCGAAGGCAAGGAACGCAAGACGCAGATTGCCGAATTCGGAAAGGTGAACGCCGTCCACGTGGCGCTTGCGAACCAGAAGCTCTACGTCAACCGCAAGGAAGGCTTCGTCGGCACCGGCATGAAGAAGGAGGAATACCTCTTCGACGTGTCCGAATACGACGATCTCATCGTGTTCAAGGCGGACGGCAGCTTCAAGATTGTGAAGGTCTCGGACAAGGACTTTGTCGGTAAAGACATCATCCTCGTCGAAAAATTCAACAAGGACGACGAACGCCACATCTACAACGTCATCCACCAGGACGGCAAGGATGGTTACGCCTACATCAAGCGATTCAACGTCGGCGGTATCACGCGCGACAAGGATTACTACATGGGCAAGAACAATCCCGGCAGCAAAATCCTGTACATGTCGAGCAACCTGAACGGTGAAGCAGAAGTCGTCGAAGTCGTCCTGAAGCCGCGTCCGCGCATCAAGCTGAACTTCGAAGTCGATTTCAGCGAAGTCGAAGTCAAGGGACGCGGCGCCCTCGGAAACATCGTCTCCAAGTACCCCATCAAGACAATCAAGCGTCTGCGCAAGGGCGCAAGTACCCTCGGCGCAAGAGTCCTCTACTTCGACGCGCCAAGCGGCATCGTCTCGACGCAGAAGAAGGGCGATTGCCTCGGCGAGTTCGCCGAAAAGGACAAGCTCCTCATCGTAAAGCAAGACGGCAGCGCCCGCGTACACGACATGGCCGACCCGATTCTCGTCGGTTCGAACGTCAAGTACCTGCACAAGTACAATCCGGCGCAAATCTTCACCGTCCTGTACTTCGAAGGCGGAAACTTCAACTACATGGTCAAGCGCTTCAACTTGGAAGGCTGCCCCATGACAACGGAATTCAGCCTCATCTCCGACCACAAGGATTCCAAGTTCATCGAGCTGTTCGCGACAAACGACGCCCGCGAACTCATGGAATACCAAGTCGGCCGCGAAGTGCAGAAGGAAGAACTAGACCTGACCGAAGTCGCCGAAATCAAGGGCTACAAGGCGCTCGGCAGCAAGTTCACCGCAAAGAAGGTGAAGCGCATGAGCCGCATCTCCCCCGCCGATCCGCTCTACGACGAAAACGAAGAGGGCGACGGAGCGGACGAAAGCGAGCCGACACTCCTTTAAGCGGCTATCCGCAAAATGCGACCGCGGAGGGTTGCAGCAGCAACAGCCGCAGTCGCATTTTAGGAGGCAGGTCGCAAGTACCGCTATCGCAACAACACGGCAGTCGCAATGGTCGCAAAACGCAATCGCGGACAGCGGCATTTTACAGAGGTCGTCGCGGATGCAATCGCAAACGCAGCCGTTTAAGCAACTGTAGCCGCAGCAGCAACAGCCGCAGTCGCATTTTAGAAGACTAGCCGCAAGCATCGCTATCGCTGTAACACGGCAACCGCAACGGCAGCGAACGCAATCGCGAACAGCGGCATTTTATAGCGGAAATTGCGGATGCAATCGCCAAAGCGGTTGTTTAACAGCAACAACTGTAGCAGTCGCAGCAATAGCTTCAATTTGCATCTAAAACGAGAAAGAACTCCCCGACAAAATCGAGGAGTTCTTTATGTGTTTTTGGGAGTAAAAATAGCGTTTGCCTACATCAGAACGAAAAACGACAAGTAAATCACCGGGAATGCAAAAAGAACATAACCCGCCGCAAGCTTCTTTGCAACCCCGTTATTTCCAACAAGGCGTGAAGATTCGTAATTTCTGCTAATCCGACACAAATCCAAGGCAGTCCATCCGAACAGGACAAGCAAAAGCACAAAACAGAAATGGAAATTGAAATCCGAAGAAATGAACGCAGCGACATTCAGCAACATTTTCAACGCAGCACGAAAACTGCATCCAAGCATCAAGTCATGAACGCCAAGCAAGCCGAAGAAGAACGCGCATAACGCCACATCCGTTCTATCGACAGTTTCAACATTTTCCATATTCAATCTCCTGCAACCTTATGACAAAGATTAAAATAGGATAATGTTTCTTTTTCATCTGTGATTTTCATTACAAAAAAATTCCGATGTGACAATCGTCTCACCGGAATTACGAATTTTATTGATAAAAATCACTTTTCAGCAACTATTGAGCCATACGTTCTGCACGACGACGTTCAAGTATTTTCTGCATTTTTTGTACATAGCGCCCGTTGACCGCCTTGAGCGAATCCATCGGCACTTGCATTGCAAATGAGGAGTCCAGAAAATTCATCGCCTTTTCACGGAGACCAAGTACAAAGTAATCAACATCAAGCGATTGCTCTAAATTACGTTCGACACTTTCGAACATTAGATTCAATTGCACTCCCGTCGCATAGGAGTACTTCTGATTCTGCGACGATTTTTCGCTAATAGTCACCGGCTGTTTTTTCACAGGAATCGGAGACGTGACAGGGAGCGTCTTTCGTACCGAATCTACATAGCTCATGATTCTTGCGGGATCATTCCCTAACGAAGCAAGCTTTGTACTATCCGGAGTATAGGTTTTGACGCGCGCATCCATCACCTTACTGTAGCGATCGCTGATAGCCGTCATGGAATCCGCCGACATCTGCATTTGCGCCGAGGAATCCTTGGAGAACTTCGAATTATCAAGAATTCCCTGAACCATGGCATCCAAATCTAAATACTCTCCGAACTGAAGTGGAGCATTGGAAAAACTCTGGCCACCAAACTGATTTCCAAGCAAATAGGCAAACATTTGTTCATCAGTCATATTGAAAGCCTCGTGCATTCGATTTTCAGGCTTGGAATCATTGGAATTGCACGCCATAAGAGCAAGGGCAAAAGAACAAACCACTAAGAAATTCTTTTTCATAAAAATCCATTTATTTTAAAATTGAAAACAGACCTGTTCAAATATCGTTAAAAAGGGATATTTACAGACAAAAGATAATTATTTTGCAAAGTCTCATCTTAAAAAACGATCGAATATTTCCTTATTCTCGTTAAAATTCTCTTGATACAACTTTGATGCGAACGAATAAATAACTCTAATATTTTCGGCTACATGTTCCGCAATATATAGTTGTCCATCCTCACCGGATACATTTTCATTTTTCAACTTCTGCCACTGAAATTCCTGATTACGGCTTCCTAAGGTCGAAACAAGAGAGGTTTCCTCATAGCACTTGTTTCCTATATAAATTTTCCACACTTTAGACGGAATTGCCTCAAGAATCAGTTTCAAGTTAGGCTCCGCATTTGTAGAATATCCATATAGATTTCCAATAAGACAAATTAGCGGCACATTGACAACTCTCTCGACATTCACATCCCCCCACTCCTCGTCTGTAAGACGATACACGGCATCGCGCAAACTGTTGGCAAAATTCGGTTCCTTGAAGAAATTATCTATTTCAACATGCGCTTTCCACAATTCATTCAGGCAACGTCCCACACATTCAACGGGAGTTTCCACCTTATCGGCAGAAACTTCTGCAAAAGGATTTTTATCAACATTTGCATTTTCATGAGAATCATCCCTAGCCTTTACAGATTCATCAAAGAAAGTATCTACGATCTTAGCAACAACACGTCCATCTGCAGGAGCTTCAGACTTGTGCATGATGGAAGGATCAAAACTGAACGACACGCGCGAATCCTGAAAAAATCGGACATTTCCCTCTTGCGACTGAAAATAAATCGCCTTGTAACATTCATTTTCTTTGAATAAATTAGCAAGAGCCCTGTAAGCCCTGTGCCTAGCCCCACCCGTCGCATCCTTGCCACGACTGATAGCCACAAAACAATGATACGCACGAACACAACCATCCAAGTCGATGACAGTGATGCCATCAAAGTTCAGCATCGAGATGAAGCTCTTACGAATAAAGTTTTGTTCATACAATTCCTGGAACGAATTATGTTTCAGCATGGAATCCGGACGAATCCGCATTTCATCCTTGTCTTCCAAGACGATTTTTCCGTCGTCAAAATTTTTGTCCTCATTGCCATCCCAGGACGGATCGACGAAAAGGCAAATGGTTCCATGCACTTCCCTTTTCACTTGGGAGAAAAGGCCTGCCCAGAAACCTCTCGGATACGCATCCCGATTATCCTCATTTCTTCGATTGCTATTGGAATCCTCATCCAAGTCAAAGCGAACCAGCAGATGATTCTTCTTTTCAGAAAGATTTCCAGAATAAATGCAAATTTTTGTACGATTGACACTCTCAATAAGCAAGAAACCTTTTTCCAGAAGAGAGCGCTCCGTTTCACCGGCATTTCCTAGGTCAGACTGAAAAATACCAAACTGAATCGTAACACCGCCCTTCAGCTGAGACGGCATCTGCAAAACAATCAAATCGCATCCATTTTTGCAAAAATGGATAATGTCCTTCAGGCAAGCCCGTACCTTGGCCTTATGAAGAGAATCCAATTCCGCATCAGAAAAACTGTAAATTTTACGGCTCCACCCCATCGGCGGATTTTCACATCCCATAAAAATTCTAAAGGAAAAGTAACTGTTCTCTTCTTGATAATGCGGAACCCATGGTAAAATTTCCACAATAGCATCAATGACCGACTCCCTAAAATCGGCCAATTTTTCCCTAATAAAATCTTTTATTTTCAGTCTATCCAGAGAAATCTCTCTAGGAAAGATTTCGGCATCATCGCTCATACAAAAACCACCTACATGTAAAAATAGAATATCTCCGAAAAAAGAGTTTTTCTTTTTCCCAAATAATCATATATTTAACGACAAATAATCAACAACATGCCACAAGGACTTTCTTTCATGAAAAAAATCACATTCGGAGCGTTCATTCTTGCCTCAATGTTCTTTGCAGGTTGCGGTAGTAACTCCAACGAACAAATCACTAATAAGGAAGCTTGTGAACGAACTCTTTGTACTTCAAGTCAGTGTTTTGTCTGGGACGCGGAACTCAAACGATGCGGAACCGCCGATGCCCTTAAAAAGGAACACAGACGATTGGAAAGAGGCCAAATGACGCCAGAGGAAATGGAGAAGAAACATAAGCATGCAAGAATTCCTGATTCGCTTCTCAATGTCGAAATAAAGAAGGCCAATCTCAAAAGAATTATCAAGGTAGCAACCAAGACTCTAGACTCTCTCAACGCCTTAGATAACGGAAAAAGCGATAAACTTCTCGCAGCCAAGTTCATCAGGGAAGAACTTGAGCTGAAAAAACTCGCACTCGACAGCGCCTACAACAGCAAGATGGATACAATCGCCATGCTGAGCCTCATCAACGGAAAACCGATTACGGCTAAGCAGTGGGTTGACTACAACAAGCGTCAAACGCAGAAAAAACTTGAAAAATTAAACAAGCCGCATAAACCGAAAAAAGATTCCAAATAAAGCAAAATCCCATGAACCTGTTCATGGGATTGTTTTTCAAGTTAAAGAATGTCGCGATTCATGAGTTCCCCTCGGTTCAACTCCAAGCGACGAAAGGGACTGTTCAAATAAAAATCGGGATTATGCGTCGCCATGAGAACCGTCGTTCCGCGGGCATTGATTTCCTTGAATATGTTGAAAACTTCCTCCGCATTCTTCGGGTCAAGGTTACCAGTTGGTTCGTCAGCCAACAGTACATACGGATTATGCACCATGGCACGCGCAATCGCCACACGCTGCTGTTCACCGCCCGAAAGCGTATAAGGCATGGCGAAACGCTTTTGGCTAATTCCGACAAGCGCCAAGGCGTCAAAAACAGCGGAACTGATTTTGTTTATCGGGGTTCCCACAATGCGAAGGGCTAGCGCCACATTTTCAAAAACGTTGCGATCGGGCAGCAGCTTGAAATCCTGGAAGATGATTCCCATTTTACGACGCAGTGCCTGGATTTTCTTGTCAGGCGTATTCTTGCTATCGTAAACACAATCGCCCGTAAACTTCACCATGACCTGTCCACCGCGTTCTTCGTCCGGACGCTCATCCATGTAAATGAGTTTTAAGACCGTCGATTTTCCGGCACCGGAATGCCCTGTCAGAAAAACAAATTCACCTTTGTTCACACGGAAAGTGACGTTGTTGAGCGCCTTCCAATCTTTCTCGTAGGACTTGGTGACATGGTTGAAGTGAATCATCGGCTTATTCGGTCATGCGGATATCGACAAGAACTTCCTTGCGCCATTTCTTGACAAGCGCCTGAAGTTTTTCATTTTCAAGATGAGTAGCGGCCATCTGTTCTATTTTGCCGTAATCTTCTTCAAGCGTCAGTTCGCGTACCTGACGAGCATCATCCAAGCGAAATACATGGTAAGCGCCATCGATGAGCACCGGTTCAGAAATTTCGCCCACTTCGAGGCTTGCAACCGGATCCACATACTTGGGTTCCATCTCATTTTTCTGGAACCAGCCGAGGAGGCCTCCGGCGAAGTTGCTGGACTTGTCGTCACTATATTTCTTGGCAGCCTTGGCAAAGTCGTCGTTCGTCTTGGCTGATGCGCGGATGGAATCGGCAAGGGCAATCACCCGAGCAGAATCCTTTGCGGTAGGAATCGTGCGCAATAAAATTTGAGCAGAATGCACGCCGTCTTCCTTACGGCCAATCACGCGAGCGATATGCCAACCGAGATCGGTCTTGACCGGAGTTGATGCGTACTGGCCATTTTTCAACTTATCCAATTGCCTTTCAAAAGCGGGATCCAACAAGCCGCGCTTGATGAAGCCCAAGTCGCCGCCCTTAGCAGCAGAACTGTCCTGCGAATGATTCTTCGCAAGAAGTTCAAAGCTGATTCCCAGGTTCAAACTGTCAATCAACGCTTCGGAGGCATGCTTCACGGAATCCACAATCGCGGAATCAGGAACAATCGGGAGTTGGATATGACTCAACAACACGCAGTTGAACTGGCGCGGAAGGGAATCCCTATAAGCCTTGTAAAAAGCATCAACTTCTTTCTTTGTTGGATGAATCGCGCCTACGTGCATCTGACGCACGCGAGTCACTTCAATATGATTTCGAATTTGTTTAGCCAACTGATCGCGATACTGCGACATGCTGATACCTAGCTGCGAACGGACAGCCTTTTCAAGTGTAGCAAGGTCGGTATTTTGACTTGCTGCAAGTTGCGTCAAATGTGCCGTTACACGCTGGTCAACTTCAGCATCGGTAATCTTGATGGAATCCCTGTCGATTCGGCTCAGGAGAACCTTTTCTTCAATCAACTTATCGAGCACGTAATCCCTCTGCTGCTGTTCAGTCATCGCTGCTGCATCGGGCGTTTCCTGGAAACGGTAAAGATTTTCCATAAACTGCGAGCGCATGATGGGCTTTCCATCCACCACGGCAGCAACGCCTTCCATCAGGACCGGTTCGGCAAAGCAAAAAGAGCAAAAAACAAAAACAAGCGACGCAATACGATTATTCATTATTTATCCTTTTCAGTAAAGACATTAGCCTTCTGGAAAACAAGGCGCTTCGTTTTCCATTGACTTTTAAGGCGATCGACAACCACCTTCTGATGTTCAATCCAAGTGCGAGTAGCAACATCTTCAGCCACTTCTTCGAAAGGCTTCAAGTCCGTGGAATCCAAACGAGACGTCACCAAGGCGATTTTCGCCTCCCCATCACAAACTTTCATAGCAGTAATTCGTCCAATACTGATATCGCGAACTGAAGAAATCAGACAAGAATCAGGGTTTTCTTCTACGGATTCAAAAGGGAAAACCTTCTTTATTAGGTGATTATAAATAGGTACAGCATCAAAGCGCTTGGACTTATTGTCCTTGTAAAAAATGCTGGCAGATTTCCAATCCGGGAATGTCATGATGGCGCCGGTAATCCGATACTTACCATTCACGTACAAGTCATGATTTTTGTGGTAAAAATCAATTTTTTCAGCATCACCCACAACCATTGTGTCCAAATAACTCTGCATATAATAATCAACAACAACTTTGCGAGTCGTCATTTCGATAAGCTTAATAAGCGAAGTGTCCTCCAAGGCGTGGTTATCAACAGCCTCTTGATAGATGACCTCCTCATCAATCCAATGTTCCAAGAAAAGCAGACGTTCTTGGTCGCTCCAGATATCCCATTCAGGAGCCATTGATTTTGCATCGGAAAGTTTAAGTTTAGTCTTTCCGACAGACACAATAACCGGGTCATTGGGGTCTTCGCAAGAAACAAGCAAGACCAAGCTTAAAGCGCAGAGGAGGTAGGTTAGGATTTTCATCGCGGAAAATTTAGCAAATTAAGTTTAAAGAAAGTAGCAAGAGAATGGCAAAGGCGAACGAAACAGGCCATTTCCATGAATCATTGACCGATAATTACAGTTTTCCGAAACGCCCCTTCAGCTTGGCCAGGGTATCGGCTTCGATAACATCCTCTTCGTCGTTGCCCTTTCGCTTGTAGCGAAGAATTTCAAAATCCTCGAGGAGAGCGTGCGCCTGCAAATACAAATCGGCGAAATTGGAATCCTCGGCAGGCGTGCGGTCAATTTGCGCGAGGAGGTCACGGGCATTTTTCAGTTCGTGGTCCTTGAGGTAACGCGACTTGAGGAACGGTCGGAAGGAATCGCGGATGGATTTAGGGGCTAGGGGTTGCTGATTTAGTGGTTGGTGGTTAGTGGTTGGTGGTTGGGTTTGCGGCTGTAAATGCGATTGCTGCTGGAGATGCCGATTGAGTGGTTGGTGGTTGGTGGTTGGTGGTTGGGTTTGCGGCGGGAGATGCTGTTGCGGCGAGAGATGCGCGGAACTTGCAGATTCAGCGGACATCGATGAATTTGCATCAACGTCATCCCGGGCTCCGACCCGGGATCTCATTTGAGCATCCAGCATACTCGACGAGGAACCCGATTCGCACGAAGCGCCATTATCCCCACTGTTTACCAACCACTGTTTACTGTTTACTACCTCCCCTATTCCGCAGAGTCTTTCAAACAAAGTATTTTCCTTTTGGTACAATGCTGAAAGTTGCGCAACGGTGCGGCGGTTCGAGAATCCGGAGTTGGCGACATCCTGATTTCGCATGGCAACACTGAAATCCTTGAGGATAGTCCAGCATTTCACGAACATCTCGGCGCCAAGCAAGCCCGATTCGTACGTGGCTCGGACAAGCGCCAAGCGAGTGACTTCGTCTTCGCTGCGGGTCGAGGCGGCAAGGCTTCTGAAGTCATGAATCTTTTTACCGCGGCTGTATTCGAGGCCAGAGAATCGCACGCAGCGATTCGCATCCAGGTTATCAGCGATGAGCGATCTGGAAACCCAAATCTTGAGAGCGGTTTCAAAGCCGTCGGCAAAGATGCCTCCCGTTTCAAGCAAATTAAGGCGGTCAGCGATGAGCGATGCGCATTGGGATGCAGCCTGCGAATTTTGCGCTGCGGACTGCTGCGGATGCGCTTCTAAGCGCTTGCGGAAACTTTGCCAGAAGCTGGATTCGCAGGGGGACATCAAGGCAGATTCGCCCAAGCGCCAACCAAAGCGCAACTCCTCTAGCGGGAAATCAATCCCAAACGTCACGACCACGGGGCGAACCGCAGCAAACATGCGGTACGAGCCCCATTCCGGAGAAAATTCCACCGGGAACTTTTCTGCAAAACCGGCCTTTACCACCTTCAAATGCAGGCGCAGGTGGTTTTCCTTTTCAGGGTTCACCGTCGGAATTTCGACGCCAGTCCCACGCAATTCCTTAAGCTGCGAAAGCGTCTCGTACAAGAGGAACATCGGCGACTTGTGCGGCGATTCCTGCAGGGCGGCGTAAAAGGCATCGTCTATTTCGGTACGTTTGCTTTCCAAGGATTTCTTTGTAGCCTTCGGCATTTCGCGCACGACGGATTCCACCATCCATTCGCGCCACTGGTGTATCGCCATCGCAAACTTCGCAGGGGTCAATTCCATGAGGAGTTCGTAAGGCAAATCCATGCTGATGCCGTCGCAATCGCGAGTCGCATCAAAGACCATCTCGCCAACAACTATGCGGTCGCCCAAACGGAACTGTTCAATCGAGCCACCCAGTTTCGGTTCCGGCAGAGCCTTGAACTTTGAGCCACGAGCTGCGAGTTTTGAGTTTTGAGCGTCAAAAGCATCGCGCAAACTGTAAACGCCATTTCTTTCGTCTCTCGTCTGTAGGGCAACGCCCGTTCTCTCGTCTAACAAATCCAGCCAATACTTGGCATCGAATTTCAGGAACTGGTCGGTATGTTCGCGCAAATAATCCTTGAGCGTCTTGATGGAATTTACTTTATGCGCAATTCGGGTGTAGTAGTCCACCAACGCATCTTCGCTCGGAGCAAGGCCGAACTGGCGTTTACGCGCTTCCAGGGCATGCAAGTCCTCCACGACGCGCTCGTTATGCGTCATGAACGGGAAGGGTCGCGCCATATCGCCCATCACCACAGCCTCGCGCCAGAAAATCTGAGCGCAATCCTCCGGATTCACGCGTGCATAATCCACGCGGTGGCCGCGGCTGATGACAAGGCCTCTAAAGTTCACTTCTTCTACGGCTTCGACAAAGCCGCGTTCCTTGTTCCACACGGGCTCAAACCAACGGCGCGTACAGAACGGCTCCGCCACCTGCAAAATCCATTCCGGCTGAATTTCGGCGGCCTTTGTAAGGAAGGTTCGGCTCGTTTCGCGCACTTCGGCGCTAAAGACCCATTCCACGCCTTTGGCGTACAAGTCGCTGCCCGGGAACACGTGCGTTTCACGGCCACTCACCAGGCGGTAACAGCCGTTTTCGATATCGCGGCGGGCAACACCACCCAAGAATCCGGAAAGGAGTGCGATGTGCAAATTGTCGCGGTGGAAAGTATCGAACGGGCAAACCATTTTATCGAACTTTACATCGAGAATGCGGCTGAACTGTTCATACAAATCCACCCATTCGCGGAGGCGCAAAAAATGCATGCTGTTCTTGGTGCAGAACTTGCGAAGTTTGTTCCAAGTTTTGCCGTCCCATTCGTCGCAGAAAGCGTTCCACATGGAAACGTAAACCATGAAATCGCTCTTGTGACCAGAGAATTTTTTATGCAACTGGCGGACTCGAGTGCGTTCCGGTTCTTCGTTTGGCACCACACGCGGATCCTGGATACTAAGGGCAGAACACACAATCAACGCTGGCTGCAAAACGCCCGCATCACGAGCACGCAAAAGTACGGCAGAAAGCGAAACATCCATCGGGAGGCGCGTCATTTCGCGGCCAAGTTTTGTCACAAGCCCGCTCGCATCGCCACTCGTCAAAGCCCCAAGTTCGAACAAAGTCTTGTACGCCCCGCGGAACGCCGAATGCGGAGGTGCCTGTAAGAACGGGAACGATTCCATTTCAAGCCCCAAGCTTCGCAACTGCAAAACCACGTTCGCAAGGTTACTGCGGCGGATTTCCGGCTCGGTGAACTCGTCGCGCTTTTCAAAATCGTCTTCGGAATACAGGCGAATGCAAACGCCCGGTTTCACACGGCCCGCTCGGCCAGTACGCTGCCGCGCACTCGCCTTCGAAACCGCTTCCACGGGGAGCCCCTGGATTCTCGACTGCGCATTGTACCTGGAAATACGAGCCATACCCGTATCCACCACATACGCAATTCCCGGAATCGTAAGCGAAGTTTCCGCAATGTTCGTCGCAAGCACCACTCGCGTCTTCGCGCCCGGTTTGAAAACCCGACGCTGTTCTTCCGGACTCATGCGCCCGAACAGCGGCAAGATATCGAACGTTGCCGCATCCAGTTCACGGTGCAGTTCCGCCGCCAAATCCTGAATATCGCGTTCCGTCGGCAAAAAGCAAAGCAAGTGGTCGCGGTGGCGGGATTGCAAATCCACAATCGCCTCGCTAGCCTCTTCAATCAAGCCCGAATCGCCCTTGCCGCTAATGTCGCGGTCATTGCGAACATCGTCAAAATCATCCGGATACGAAATATCCTTCAAGCCGCCAGTATATTTCTCTCGTCTCTCGTCTTTCGTCTCTCGTCTAAAATAATATTCGACATCAACCGAATACGTGCGGCCTTCGGCTTCCATCACGCAACTGTTTTCGTAGAACTCCTCGAACAGCTTTGCATCCAAAGTAGCCGAAGCGACAATCAGCTTGAAATCCTTGCGCTTGGAAAGAACCGTCTTGAAAATGCCGAGGAGGATATCGATATTGAGCGAGCGTTCATGCGCTTCGTCAATCATGATGGCGTTGTACTGGCGGAACAGGCGGTCCTTGCGGAACTCCTGCAGCAAAATACCATCCGTCATCACCTTGATAGGTGCGTTCTTGTCGCCTTCTTCCCAAAAGCGAATCTTGGTGCTGACAAGCGTTTCGTCCTTCAGTTCCTCGCGCAAGCGGTCCGCAATGGAAATCGCCGCCAAACGCCTCGGCTCCGTCACACCGATTTTAAAGGGACGAGGCTCGAGGTTCGAGGGAAGATGTTTCTGGTTACAGGAATCAGACGCCCCCTGCGCCGCGCCACTCTCGTCTAATACCCCGCCTCTTTCGTCTTTCGTCTCCAGGCCGAAGGCCGTTCTATCACCTAAAAAATGCTCCAGCAAAAACTTCGGCAGCTGCGTCGATTTACCGGAACCCGTATCCGCCTTGACAATCACAACCTGGTGATTCTTTAAAAGTTCTAAAAACTCTTCCCTATGTTCAACAACAGGAAGCTCAGGATAGTCAATTTTGAAGTTCAAAGGAAACATGTAAAAAAGTGGTTAGTATGCAGTGGTTGGCATCTGAGAAATAGTTATGAGATATGAGATACGAGTTATGAGTTATGAGATTTTAAGTTGCAATCACACGAAGCGCTAATCGATTTACTTGTCCCAACCCACAATCTCTAATAACTTATAACTCATAATTAATAACTATGTCCTATTCCTTAATGTGTCCGCATTTTTCGCAGGTGAGTTTGTAGCTGTTGTCGGGATCGACAATCATCACGCCGTCGCATTCAGGCACTTCGCACGGGAGTTCCCCGGGCAATACTTCACGATATGTTTTTTTCTGTTCTTCCATGGCCTAGAATGTAGCAAAAAAGCCTTTCCGCATCAGCGCATTTTTTTTATTTTTCATAATATGGATAACGCAAAAACCGTCAAGCAATCGCAAGTAGAGACCAGGGATATTGTCCACCCTTCCGACGTGAACGCATACAACATCGTCTTCGGCGGTCACATGATGTCACTTTTAGACAAGGCCGCCTGCATCGCCGCCTACACCCACGCTAAAAGAAAAGTCACGACAGTCTCCATCGATAACGTCCGCTTTTACAAGCCTGCGACCATCGGCACGATTCTCACCATCAAGGCCTCTGTGAACCGCGTTTTCAACAGTTCCATGGAAGTCGGCCTCAAAGTCCTCGGCGTAAATCCGCAAATTTCCTGGCAACCCGAAGTCATCTGCCACGCCTACATGACGTTCGTCGCTCTCGACGAGAACGGCGCACCAACGCCCATTCCCGCCATCATCCCCGAAACCGAGGAAGAAAAACGCCGTTTCGAGGAAGCCGGCATCCGCCGCGAAGCAAAGAAAGCGCTTCAAATCAAAATTCAAACAAAGTAATTCACCTTAACAGCATCCAAAGTCCATGAAAAATTCACCTCAGATATGGATAACATCCGCCGCCTTGGCATTCTTCAATTGCAGCGATTCAGGCGCTTCTGCAAGCGATGGAGAAAACGGCACCTCCTACAACTACAAGTACATCCATTACTGCCAAATCCGAGACGCAAAAGTCACCGACTGCGAAGACGTTCCTTCGGAAAACGGCTCCACACTGAACATTACCGGCAAGTTAGAAAAAGGGAACTCCATCTTCTTCAAATACTACCTCGGTACGCCTTCCAAAGGCGGCTTAGGAAGCACAATGGAATTTTACGTCTATTTAGGCAAGGACTGCGACGATTTCGGCTGCTACGATTTCTTTGAAAACGATTCCGACCGCTTCAAAATTTACGGTTCCAGCCTAGCAGTCTACCGTTCCCTCGAAGACGAATATTACTGGTCATTTTCAAACGACCCTGCCATTCACTAGCCAATAGCGCTGCTAGGTTCATTATCCATCTCACTTGCCGACTTTAACACAAATTGAGGCCTGTTTAGTCCACTTTTTTAAAAAATCGGTTACGATGGGAAACATTTTCACAAAAAACACCCTTTCAGCGGTGTTTTTTTATTTCTAAAATTTTACGCATGCAAGGGATTAGCGTCAAGGACCGTTCGCTCCTAAGTCTTTCGTGGCCATTAATTCTGATGTTCGCCGTCGGCATGTTCCAGCCCATGATGGACAGCTGGTTTTTGTCGCGTACATCCGAGGAGGCTGCCGCAGGTGTCGGCGCCATGATGCCCATTCTCGGAGCCATCTTCACCGCAATCCAAGCCTTTGCGCAATCCGGTGCAAGTATCGCCTCGCAATTTATCGGGGCCGGGCAGAAGAGCCATGCGCGTTCGACCCAGACGATGATTATTTTCGGAAGTTTCCTCCTTGGCGTCTCGCTTACGCTCCTCATCGTCCCGATTTCGGGGAAGATTCCAGGCTGGATGGGACTTGAAGAAAGCCCGGCGCTTTTTGCAAAGCAGTTTCTCGCCATCGTCGCATTCGGCCTCGGCTTTCGCGCATTGCAATCGACGCTCACAGCGCTTATTGCGACTCACGGGCTCACCGTCTGGAACCTCATCGGGAACGTCGTCACCATTGCAAGCAACGCGGCATTGAACTACGTCTTTTTGGAAGGGCTCTTCGGGCTTCCGAAGATGGGCGTTTACGGAGTCGGGCTTGCGACTGCGCTCTCCTGGCTCATCGCCTCCGCAATTCTCTGGTTCGTGCTGCGTTTCAAAGTCAAGCACCAGACGCATCGTCGCGATCTGAAGCGTTCGCTAGTCATTCTCCCAGACTGGATTCGCATCGGCCTCCCCCCCGCCGCGGAACCCATCAGCTTCCAGCTTTTCCAGGTGTTCATCACGGCGATGGTCGTGTACGTGGGCACAACGGCGATGACGGCCCGCGTTTTCGCAGGGAACTTTGCGGCCCTTTCCATCATCCTCGGAGTCGGCCTCGGCAGCGGCAACCAGATTCTCGTAGCGCATCTTGTCGGTGCGCACGACTTTGACAAGGCGAAAAAGCGCGTCCGCGAAACAATCACCGTCGGAATCATCAGCGGGTTCGTTTTCGCAGTTATCGTAGCACTCTTCGGAGAGCCGCTCATCCGCATCTTTACGGACAACCCAGAAGTCATTCGGCTCGGGAAAATATGCCTCTGGTGCGATGTCGCCGTTCAGCCGTTCAAGGCCGTCAACTACATCATCACCACTTCGCTCAGGGCCGCAGGAGACTCCAAATTTCCGGCCTTCGTCGGTAGCGGCATGATGTGGACTTTGGGTGTCGCGACGGCACTCATCTTGGCATTCGTCGTCGGGCTCGGCCTCCCCGGCCTTTGGCTTGGCATGGCGGCGGACGAATTCTACCGCCCCATAGCGAACACTTGGCGCTGGAAGAGCGGCCGTTGGAAAAGCAAAGCGGTTGTGTAATTTTAGTGATTAGTGGTTAGAGAGGCGCGGTTCGCGGAAGGAAGTGGCGTAGAGGGAAATATAAATTACGAGTTACGAGATTTTAGCCGCTAGAAATGCATAGTGGGATGAATGGTGAAAGGTGAAAAACGGATTGCGGCGGGAGATGCGTGGAAATTGCTGATTGAGCTGTTTTCGGCGCGCGGTCTGGGGTTGCAAATCGCGACTTATCGGTTTTAAAAAAGCGGGATTTCGGCAAAATGGTGGCCCAAAAGACAGAAAAAAAGCATTTTGGGCCTACATTTTCCAAACAAATTAACAACATTTTTCATTTTTTGAGGATAAAGGAACATCCCAAGGGGCCCAAAATGGTAAAAAAGATGCATTTAGGCCTACCAAAGAACCCGATAAAAGCAATTTAAGCACAAAAAAGGCGAAAAAAGCACATACAACATAACAAAAAGTAAGCCCAAAACGAACAAAAATTCCATTTTGGGCCACCAATTTTGAAAAAAAAAGCTGTTTGAGCCCCCAAAAAAGGCCTAAAAGGTCGGTCGCACCGCTCTAAGCCACGACTTTCAGCGGAATTTTACCGCAGCACCCCAATCTCGCCTCACCGATTCCCGCGCGAAGCGCCATACTTTAACATACAAGCAAGCTTCGAGACCTTAGCCCCGACAGCTACTTCTGCCGCAACTACCGATACTGCCATGTCGGCTTGAAGAGGTGCCTGCAGTCGAGCGAATCGCTGCCCCAGTACTCATCGGAGCCGGCGAAAACGTGGACGCCCAAATCGGCGGCTCCGGCGACAGCGCGGCTGAGCCCCGCCAACCGCCAAATTCCGCGGAGGATGTCGTCGCATTCGTCGCGAGTCAAGTCGGCACCATTGATGACGCCCTTCAGAATGTACAGGCCATCGTGAATGAACGGGGCCGCATTGTAAACGTTGTCACCTTTCTTGACATCCGGCAAAAAATGCTTCGCGAACTGCGGAGCCGAAGCGCCATCCGACATAAAGCCCCTCTTGAAGAGACAGGTCAGCAAAAACGCATGGTCCTTGCCGTCAGACGCAAGATGGCGCGTCCCCTTCACATACACATAGCAGTCCTTCGTAAAATAGTAGACCTTATTCCCCTCGAAACTGAGCGGATAATCCATGTCGATGGAATCTACCGTGATGGAATTCTTGTCATCCTTTTTGCTTGTACTTTTTGCACTCTTGAAAATAAAATTATAAATAGAGCTTAAAAGACTCATAATGCATCCTACAGATTAATAATTTCCATAAAATATAAACAAAAAAAACATCTTTTATTAGAAAAATCAAAGTAATTGAGTCTTCATCAATTTAAGGTACATTGAATAATGTTCGCCATGCTCATACAAGCCTTCATGGGTATCTTCAACATGATAAATTTTGACATTCTTTGCCAAATTTTTCCAGAACACTTCATTTGCATTCCTCGGAACAGCTCCACCAACAGCACTGCATAAAACCACGTTTCCTGCATACGGCTCAAAAGGGAGCATTCCCAATCGACCAAAGAATTGACGTTGCATCTGCAAATAGAATTCCTCATTGGCATTTTCATATTCATTCTTCACATTTTCAAAAGCAGATTTATCCGCAATAGAGTCTCCCAAAAAGACTAAAGGAAGTTCATTAAAGCGACGATTCCACCGTTCAGCAAGGCAATACGCAAGTTCTCCGCCAAACGAGAATCCAAAGAAACAAGAGACATTCCCTGAAATTTCCTGCGATAATTCGTTTTCATAAAACTCAAGGATTCTCTCATAATCAAGTTGTTCAAGATTCGACCAGACATCAAATAACGGTCTTAAAACATAAATATTGCAACACTCTTTCCATGAAGCCACATGTTCAATGATTTTTGATTCCCCAGTCACACCACAAACTAATACCATCGTAGGCTTTTCGCAATCATAAACACTCAGCCAGAATCCAGCCCGACACGGTTGAGATTTAGATTCTACGGTTTCGCATATTTTCTTGACGCAATCCGCCTTTGAAAGTGCATTCAAGCTGATATCAAAGCCAAGCTGCGACAATTTTAACATCATCTGCATAGCGGCAATCGATGTCATGCCATACGCCTTCAAACTATCCGTTACACCAAACCGCTCCACACCAAATGTATCAGCAAAGAATTTGCAAAGAACTTTTTCACTTTCATTTTGCGGTGGAACATATTCCTCTACAACTCGTTTCGGTTCCGGCAACGCCTTGCGATTGATTTTTCCATTTGGAGTCAAAGGCATTTCCGAAAGAAACGTAAAGATGGACGGCACCATATATTCTGGTAAACGTTCCGCAAAAAAAGCGCGCAAAGAATCCGCTTCAAATTTTTGATTGGCGCAGTAGTAAAGAACAATTTGATCATTTTTCACCAGCGCCACAGCCTGTTTGATACCACCATGTTGCAATGCGAGATTTTCCACTTCGCCTAATTCCACACGAAAGCCGCGAAGTTTCACCTGATTGTCTATTCTGCCAATGTATTCTAGTTCCCCATTTTCATTCCAGCGACACAAATCCCCTGTTTTGTAAATTTCGAATAAATTTCCTACAAAGGAAACCTTGACAAATTTTTCGACGGTCAATTCAGGTTTATTCCAATAGCCCAAAGTCAGCTGAGGGCCGGAAAGACAAAGTTCACCAACACATCCCTGCGGAAGGAGTCTGTTATTTCCATCGCAAATAAAAGAAACCGAATTCGGAACAGGGCGACCGATTGGGATTTGCGTTTCCCGAGATGCGTCAACAACATGGTAAGAAGAACAAACTGTAAATTCAGTCGGTCCATATTCATTTACAACTTTCGTTGAAGTTTTTGGGCAATAGTCAAGGCGCTCGCCACCAACCATCAAATAATCAAGTTGCATGTCCGTAAATTGTTCCAGAAGCATAACGCCAAGCCGCGTCGGCATCGCCACACTTTTTATTTGATATTCCTTAAAATAACGATAGACGCGAGCCGTATCCATACGCGTCTCTTCATCCAAAATATGCACCTGTCCACCAGCAATTAACGGGCAGAACAAATCGTCAAACGAAGCATCAAAAGCAAAACTGACATATTGCGCATGACGACTGGACTCATTCAAGTTCAGCACATTTTTTCGCCACGAGACAAAGGCCGCAAGACTACTATGTGGAACCATCACGCCTTTCGGCTTTCCTGTTGAACCAGACGTATAAATCATATACGCAATATTGGGATTCGGCAGTTTTCGTCCATCGCATTCTGAACGCATAAAAGATTTACGCTCTTCAGGATATTCCATATCAATGGGAACATACGCGGAATGAGCCTTCCACACACCAAGAGCAGCAACAACAAATTCCTTTACACGAGGCATTTCAAGGCACACGAATGTTTCTGGTTCAACGTATTTTGAATATTCCGTCGAGGCCTCGTCAAGTTCCTTATAAGTAAAAAATCCATTCTTATCAACAACAGCAACTGCGTTCGGAGTTTTGCAGACTTGAGCCTTAAACAGATCTACAAAATTTTTCTCCTTGTCGTATTCAATTTTTTCGCCTGTACCAAGAGCTACCAAATTGCATTCTTCTTCGACGGTGAGCATGGAGCATTCCGAAATTTTCGAATTCGGTTTCTTCGAAAAATTTTCAGCAAGCGTAACAACACAACGAAGCATCATCAACATGTCAATTTCATTGTAAAGACCATCGTCATATTCCGCAGTAATGATAAATTCATTCTGCAAATCCGGATTTACAAGAATAGTAAGCGGGGCCTTCGTCGTGTCAAGCGACAACGGCATCATTTCAAAATCAACATCAAGCGTACCGTTTAAAAGCTGTCCTTCGAACGCATACATAATCTCTGGGCGAACTCCCATGGACTCAACCATTTCTGTAAGCGGATACTCTTCATGACAAAAACTTTCAACAAGCTGGCGTTGCAACGCCTGCGGGCTATCCTCCCCCACAACAGGTAAAGTCTTGACAAAAAATCCCTGCAACTTCTGAAGACAACCATAACCGCGGCCATTGCTTATCGAAGTCACGAGTACTCGCTCTTCACGGGTCATACGCCTTACAACTTCCATCAAGACACAAAGCAAATAGCTATTCGATGTCACTCCGAGTTTTGCGCAAACAGCCTCCACATTTTTCTTTGGACAGTTCAAGCTCACCTGACGACATTTTCCGGCACCCGCAATATTCTGCAAATGCGGATAGACCGTTGATTCATGCCCCTGCAACAAATTTTGGAAATACAATTTATCCTGTTGGAACGATTCACTTGCAACATATTTCTTTGATTCAAGAGCGTAATCAAAAAAAGTATAATCTTCGCAATCAATATTCTCACCCCCGTAGGTTGCAAAGATTTCCTTCAGGAGCATTCCTTGCGAAAGTCCATCCGAAACAATATGGTGAATATCGCAGAAAAGATATAGCGACTCATCGGAACAGACGTAAATTTCAAAACGATAAAGATTATCTACGAAAAGATCAAATGGCAAAACACGGCTTTGTAAATCCGGAGCGACATTCACGTGCTCAATACGAACCATAGCATCGGCAACATCGTTGCGTAACAACTTCACTTCGCCATTGACATTTGCAAATTTCACGTTGAAAATAGGGTGCGCCTTGACAACCTTTCGAATAGCATCAGCAAGTTTTTCTGCGTCAACATTTTTCAATTTCATCGCAATCGGAATATTGTACTGCAAACTTTCGCGGTGCATTTCCCAGTCCAGATAAACGCCCATCTGATTCGCTGTAATCGGATAGTATTTCTGAATCGGCTGGACTTTACCAAAATGCGAATTCAAGCATTCTTCGGACGCATCAATCATCGCAGCTAGTTCACGCACAGAAGGCTTTTTCATCAAATCAGCCATTCGCACTTGCACATTTAAAACCTGCTGAATTTTCACCGCAATCCGCATTGCCGTAATGGAAGTCATCCCCACAGAAACGAGATTCGTCGTCACGCCGAAGGACACTTCACAAAGCATATCAGAAACCACATCATAAAGCTGCCGCTCAGTTCTTGTTGCAGGAAGTATCATTTCTTCAGCAACAAACTTTGGTTCCGGCAAAGCCCTGCGATTCACTTTACCATTTGCATTCAAGGGGATTTTCGAAAGGCGCACATAACACGAAGGCTGCATATAGGAGGGAAGTTTTTGCTTAAAAATCGCTCTTAGTTTTATTTCCGCATCAGCGCTATCAGCATCTGCGCATCCTTCATGCGCATTAACCGTATAGTAACAACATAACGTTTCTGATCCACCAGCATTTACCTTGGCGCACACGCAACGTTCAATACAGTCGCAGGACATTCCTACGTTCCCGATTTCATCCAGTTCCACCCTGAAGCCGCGTACTTTCACCATGTTGTCCGTTCGACCAAGCACTACGAGATTTCCATCAGCATCCCATTTGCCAAGATCCCCAGTACGGAACATGACTTTTCCCGGCATAAATGGATTCGGAACAAACTTCTTCGCATTCAATTCTGGATTATTGAGATAACCTTTTGCGACAAACGGAGATGTCACACAAATTTCACCAGCTACACCCTGCGGAAGCAATTGTCCATTTTCATCAAGAATGTACAAATACGTTCCATAAGGAGGATGCCCAGCAGTAAGGCGTTTGGTATCACGCGTAAGACGCTGACTCGAGGAATACCAGGATTCCGTACTCGCATAAAAATTCAAGACGACAATCTTGTCCGTTTTTATCGGCAACGGTTTTTCGGCTACGAGAAAAACATGTTTTAGCGTCATATCAAAATTATTGATAAGCGATATGCCATAACTAGCAGGCATCAGCATATACGTAATTTTATTTCGCGTAATATACTCCGCTATTTTCGCGGGATCCGAAAACAACTTTTCCGATATAATATGCGTTGTATCGCCATGCATCACGCCATTCCATAAATTTCCCATACAAGCGACAAAACTAAAGCGCACCATGACGCCATGAACACCTTCAAAATCCGACACCCCGACATACAGCCCTCTATTTATAATAGCCGGCAACTGACTCATGAGCGTGACAACACCCTTCGGCTTCCCAGTTGTTCCTGATGTAAAAAAGATTTGAAAGACGGCATCGTTTCTATTCAAATTTATCGGAGACGAATCTCCATGGGCAATAATGCTGTAAAACATTTCCAAATCGATGACAACAGAAATTTTTGCATCCTGTTCTATGCTAATGCGTCTGTCTTCAGGAATATCCATATCGAGCGTTACAAAGCAGCAGCCCGCTTTCAATATACCCAAGGCAATCGCCATATACTCTTTGCATCGCGGTGTATGGATTCCGATAGCGGATGCTTGCAAAATACCTTCAGACACAATCCAATTTGCAACTTGGCTACTCAGGCGGTTCAGTTCAGCATTTGTATAGAATCCATTTTCATCATATAAAATCGGTTTATCTGGATTCACCGAAGCGTTTTGTACAAAATAACTTACAATATTTTCCGACTCATCATGATATTTACGAACATCATCTTTCCCATTTTGTTGGTCACCATTTCCCAAGCAAAGAAGGTATTCCGCAGACGTTTCTGTCACCAAAGGCAATCTTGAAACGGGACATTTTGAGCTCACACCTTCTACAGACAGCATATACCATGCATCAAGAAGTTGCTGCATATCATGGCGGCTATAGCAACGATTGTCGTACTCGATGTTCAAGCAATACATCCCATCCCTATAAAAAACGTTAAACAGCAACGGAAAGCGATTTTCGGTTTCAGCGGAACTTTCTACGCATTCTAAGGAATTTTGAGATGCACCCCCAAACGCATACTTTACATGAGCTTTTTTCAAAAAATTTTCAGCAAAAGCACCATGCAAATATTCCTTATATTCCAACGTTTTCAGGACTTGCCTTTGGCATTCAAGTACAGTCTCTTTCAGCGACAACTCCAAAGCGCATTTCGACAGAACAACAGGAAGCAACAAACTTTTTTCCGCAAGCGAATCATGATACGCCTCTGTCAGAACTTCACAGCAAATCATCAAGTCATCTTGCCGCATCAACCTTTGCAACACGCAAAGCAATGATGTCATGAAATAGACATTCGGTTTCAGCCGCTCCGTCGCAAGAAACATTTCAACTTTTTTTTCGGCTGGAATTTCTACAGAAATTGAATTCGCATCATGTTGCGAATTTTGTTCATCGGACTTAGGATATTCTACAGAAAAAGCCCCCCTCATCAGATTTTCAAAATAACGCTTAGCCCCACTCCTTCCTGTGCCAATATTCAGCCAAAAATGTTCAAACGCGTCTTTGGAATTTATCAAAAAATGTTCGTTAAGGTCAAAAGTTTTCTCCATTGAACCATAAGTGCAAATAGAACGTTTCGGTCCTTCCGCAGAGTCGAATGCATACTGAATAGCCACAGCATCACTGTCAGCATTTTCAACAATCACACGCCCTGCACTTTCCGGGAACAAACCGATATCATCCAAAAAAACGACCCGATTCTGATCAAATTCGATATTTTTCGCCATCCACATTTCTCGCGTCGTTATTACGGCCTTTGCATCGGCATCCCGCAACATAAATTGGATTTGCTCCGTGGAATATTTTCCATGAGTCGGCAAGTAAGCAGCGCCAGCTTTCAAGGTTCCAACTACAGCAGCCATCAATTCCTTCATTCGAGGTATCATGATGCACACGACATCGTTTTTTCCAATACAAAGTTTATGGAGAAGACGATACGCCAAACAATTCGTCCATCGATCCAAATCGCTATAGGTAACTTGATTTCTTAAAATTTTCAAAGCAACTTGATTAGGATTTTTTTCAACATGAGATACAAAATATTCGGCAAATAAGGAATTCATACAAACAACCTTTTTCTTTTATTCTATCTAACTACAAAAATAGCAATACGCCTCAATCCGTCCAATGTTAATAACAAATTTATAATAAATTTTACATACAAACGTTTCATTTCATCACTACAACGTACAAACAACGTATAACACATAAAAAAAAGTGAACACACTATCGTTCACTTTTCATACAAAAAAAAATTAAAGAAAATTTTTCTTACAAATTCAAGTTAAACAGACTTATTCTGTTTAAATGCACCGCGCACTTCAAAAGGAAGCTTATTTTCGTTCAGCGAAGACTTAACAAAAATCATAATTGCAGCCGACACGGAAATTCCTATGGAATCGCAAAAATTCTGAAATTCCTTTTTTGTTTTTTCGTCAATACGCACGCAAATAGTGCTCATTTCCATAACAATCCCTTTTCATAATTCATGTAAACAAACAAGCTATAACAAAAACAGACAAGCTCTCAAAAATTTTGTACAAATTTATTTATTTTTCTTTAGCTAATCAAGTAAATTATAGTTTACCCATAACTTTTTCCATCGCATTTTTCTCGTTTACGCCTTTCATCGTTACGAATTCAGCGCGAGTCCCCCACCAGTATCAAAACAAGTTTGGCCGTTGGCTTCGGCTTATGAATTTGCGCTAACGCCAACTTAACGGCACAGACATAACCATACAAACACGGTTGCGTCGTTCGCCTCGTCAAGTTGAGACTGACGCTTTATTTTCACAACAACAGTCATTTTTCGTTTTAATCAAATTAACATTTTGCTTATGGTTTTTTAATATTACATTTTATCCATTCTATTTTTTTGTCTATTTCGCCACGGAATATTTCCTGTAATCCAAAATCTTCTCACAAGCATGATGAAGAAATATCTTTATATCTACTACAAACAAAGACAAAAAAAACCGCTCAAGTGAGCGGCCTTTTTTCTATGAATCCAGGTTATTTTTTCTTTTTGGATTTTGCTTTAGACTTTTTAGTTTTTTTCTTCTTGGACTTCTTCGTTTTTTTCGATTTTTTAGTCTTCTTGGATTTTTTGCTTACCGACTTTTTCTTGGAAGAAGCTTTATTTTCAACTTCCTCAGCAGGTTCATCCTCAGCAGGTTCCGCAGCAGTCTCTTCTACAGCTTCTGTGGCAGGTTCTGCGGCAGGTTCCTCCGTAGATTCAGCAGGCTCTTCTACAGTTTCAGTGGTTTCGGTAGTTTCTGTTTCTTCTACAGTTTCAGTTACGGTCTCTTCAACCGGCTGTTCAGCAGATGTCGTATCACTTGCAGATGCTTCTTCGTTTACGGTTTCTGCAGTTGAAGTGGTATCTGCGGTCGGAGCAAACATAGTGCTGTCAACAACAATAGGTTCATCAGTCTTTTCGGCAGGTTTTTCATCGCTCTTGGACAGACCGAAATGAACCGTGATGGATCCGCCAAACTTGACGGATGTTATACGGAAAGACTTGTTTTCATTTTTGAAAGACTTGTTCATGGTCAGGTAAGTGCAGTCGAATTCCAAGCCCAAGTGGTAAGGAAGTCTCACGCCCAAGTTACCTGTAGCAAAGAAATTCGAAGGTTTATCCCACCAAACGCCACTAGTGGCAGAAGGAATCGGATAACCCAAACGGACACCAACGTAAGGACGAACCGTCCATTTTTCAGGACCAATCACACCCACCGAAGCCCACAGAGGCACAGAAGGCACCATAATATAGACGTCATCATTTTTTTGTTCGCCCATATACCCGAGACCACCACCAACCATGAGGTATCCGACGGGGTTTGTCAAATATTCGGCACCGATGCCCCAAACGAGCTTGGAGCGGTAGTCAAGATCCGTTTCAACGCCGTTGATTTTTTGTTTGACATCCGTATTACGAGCCGCATATCCAGAAACAAATCCCTGGATATCAGCAGCCGAGCTAGTAGTTGCAAAAACGCCTAGAACTAGGGCGATTATAGAAGAAAATCTTTTCATATTAAACCTTGTCATAGTGGTGACAAATATAGCTTTATCAAAAAAAGATGTCACGGATTTATAAGCCAAGCATAGTTATTTCGGAATATTTTATATAAAAAAATTTTTTCATTTCACTGAAGACAAAATCGGATAAGAGACGTTCACAAAGGCATGATGCGAATGTGTTCCGAAGTTTAATTTTTTTAGCATGACGCTATCGCGATTCTTGCAACGGTTGCGCCCCACACATTCCATTTACAAAAAACTTTCGCTTCCTAATTTCCACCGAGTCTCGAATTGGCCGTTCTTCAGAGACTGTCGTGCGCCCCAAGCATCAGTCATCCCGAACTTGATCCGAGACCCAGTTTGCACAAAATTGCGAGGCTTTGCGGAGGCGAGATGAATTTCGTGATTGATTGCAGCTATAGAATCCAGAAACCAGCAGTTTACCGCAGCAGCCTTCCTACGGTACCGTTATCCCGTGCTCCGACACGGGATAACACCGCGGCATCCCTAAAGCATCTCGCATCCGAACAAACTGCGCCGCAGGTGCCAAGCTTCGCACTAGTCCCTAGATCCTAAATCCTAGACCCTAGCCGCTCCCATCCCTACTTCCCGTAATTTTCCTTCAGCTCCATCAGACGCTGGAGCGCTTGCATCGGAGTCATCTCCTCGGGCTTCAAGCGGCGTATTTCATCCTTCAGCAAAAGCGTATTTTCGTCAGGAGGCGCAAACAAATCCATCTGCGGCTTCTCCTTGATTTTGCGATTCTGCGCTTCGTCGCTCGGGTCAATTTTCTGCTTTTCGAGGCGGAGCAAAATCTTGCGGGCGCGGCGCACAACGTTGTTCGGAAGTCCCGCCATTTCAGCCACATGGATGCCGTAGCTGGAGTCGCAGGCGCCTTCAAGAATCTTATGCAAAAAGACAAGCTTCTCGCCCTTCTCCTGCACAGCCACCTGGAAGTTTCCGGCATGCTCCAGAGATTCCACAAGGCCAGTCAACTCGTGATAATGCGTCGCGAACAAAGTCAGCGCCATGCGCGCAGGCTCGCTGTGAAGCGTCTCGACAATCGCCCATGCAATCGAAAGGCCATCGAACGTACTCGTTCCGCGGCCAATCTCGTCCAAGAGCACAAGGCTATGCGGCGTCGCATTTCGCAAGATATTCGCCGTTTCAATCATTTCCACCATGAACGTGCTGAGGCCGCGGCTCAAGCGGTCGCTTGCACCCACACGCGTAAAGATGCGGTCCACGACACCGATTCGCGCACTTTCCGCAGGCACGAAGCAACCGATTTGCGCCATCAGCACGATGAGTCCCGTCTGTCGCAAGTATGTTGACTTACCCGCCATGTTCGGGCCGGTAATCAGCATCAGTCGCGTAGCCTCTGGCGAAAGCACCACATCGTTCGGGATAAAATTCAAATCCGGATTCACAGCGACAATCACCGGATGGAATCCGCCACGGATTTCAAGGCCCGTGCCTTCAAAGACTTCCGGGCACACGTAGTTGTACTTGCGCGCGGCACGGGCAAAACTGTAGAGGCTGTCGACGCGGGCAATCGCATCGGCGATGCACTGCAACTCGGCGCGCCATCCGTTCACGCGGTCGCGAATTTGGCAGAAAATCTTGTATTCCAGCGCATGGATATTCGCTTCGGCATTGCTGATGATGGATTCGCATTCCTTCATCTCCGGCGTGATGTAGCGTTCCCCGTTCACAGTCGTCTGCTTGCGGATGTAGTCATCCGGAATCGGGGCAGTAGCCTTCGCCATCTGCGCCTTGGTGATTTCGATGTAGTAGCCAAAGACGCGGTTGTAGCCGACTTTCAAACTCGGGATGCCGAGGCGTTCGCGTTCGCGCACTTCCAAGGAGGCAATCCATTCGCGCCTATCCTTGATGTCGGCGTTCATCGCATCAAGTTCCTCGTTTGCGCCCGGGCGAATCATTCCGCCTTCGCGAATCGTCAGCGGCAAGTCGTCGTTGAAGTTCTTCAGCAAATCCTCGCCGCGTCCCTTCGCCTGCACAAGCGTCTCGCGGAGGCCAACAAACATCGAAGCGTTCAATCCTTCGAGAACATCGGCGACCTTCGCCGCCTGCGAAAGCGAGCGTCCCATTCCAGCCAAGTCGCGCGCATTCGCACGACCGCTTCCGACGCGGCCCATCAGGCGCTCCATATCCAAGATGGACGTGAGCGATTCCTTCAGTTCATCCAACGCCACGGGATTTTGTACAAGTTCAGCGACAGCCTCTTCGCGCTCCTGAATCTTCGGGACAGAAATCAGCGGATGGCTCACCCAGTCCTTGAGCGTGCGGCCACCCATCGCCGTCACCGTAAAGTCGAGCACGGAACAAAGCGTGCTGCTGTAATCATCGGCATTCAACGGGCGAGTGAGTTCCAGGTTGCGGAGCGTGCTCGGGTCGAGCGTCATGTAATCGTCCAAGTTCAGAATCTCGAGCGTCGTAAAGTGGCTGAGTTCCGACTTCTTCTGATCAATCAAATAATGCAAAAGTGCGCCCGTCACAGAAGTTTCTGCATGGCGCCCTTCCAAACCAAGGCCATCCAAAGCCTCGACCTTGAAGTGGCTGAAAAGTTCATCCTTCGCCTGGTCCTCGGCAAAGAGAAACGCCGGAAGTTCCGTCACAAGAACGTTTTCCGCCTTCACCAAGTCCATAATTGCAGAAGGAATTTCGCAGCCTTCGGGGATGACAATTTCCTTGGGCATGCGGCGGCTGAATTCGCATTCAAAAGCCTGGATGCTGCTGCGGCATGTGGCCAAGTAGCCCGTCGTCACATCGGCGATAGCGAATGCGGCAACGCCTTCCGACTTTGAATCATTTGCATCAGAAGCAGGAATATAGGCGCAGAGATAGTTCGCCTCTTTCGCGTTGAGATTCGTCTCGTCCATCGCGGTACCTGCGCTGATGATTTCGACGATATCGCGCTTGACAATTCCCTTCGCCAGTTTCGGGTCCTCGACCTGTTCGCAAATGGCGATGCGATAACCGGCGGCAACCATCTTGGGCACGTAGCGATCCGCCGCATGATGCGGAAACCCGCACAAGGGAGTCGCCCCGGCGGCGCCGTTATTTCGGCTCGTGAGCGTGAGTCCCAGAATTTTAGAGGCAATCACAGCGTCTTCTTCGAAAAGTTCAAAGAAGTCGCCCATGCGGAAAAACAGGATGCAGCCAGGATTTTGCTTTTTAATTTCGTAGTACTGCTGCATCAACGGAGTTACGGCCATTAGGCATCCCCCATCGAAAGTTCAATCTGGTCCGGAGACTCCTCGGGCTGCTTCGGCTCCTCGGGAGCATTCTCGGGCTTCGAATATTGCGGCACCAGCGTGCCCGCTTCCAAGAGTTCGCTGAATTCACGCAGACGCGGCAAGTCCTCGGGAATGCGATTGATTCCAAAGTACTTCATGAACTCCTGCGTCGTCACGTAAGTGTAAGGGTTCCCGACCGTCTCCGCGCGGGCGCCGAGCGAAATAAATCCCTTGTCGAGCAAGTTGCGAATCGGACCATCCGCCGAAGAAACACCACGCACCTGTTCAATCGCCGCCTTCGTAATCGGCTGCTGGTACGCAATCACGGCAAGCGTCTCCAACGCCGCCTGGCTCAGTCGCCTTGCGTTTGCCTCCGGGAAAAGCTTGCGCACCCACGGGTAATACTTTGCACGAGTACGGAATCGGTAACCGCCCGCAGCCTCCACAATCTCGAACGGAGACTGAATCTTGTTCAGCGAATCGTTCGCCGTAATCAGCGCATCGGCAACGGAGCGCGCATCCAGAAAGTCGCCCAAAATTTCTCGAAGTTTCTTGAGCGTCACGATATCCGGAGAAGCAAAGACCAGCGCCTGGATAATGCGCGCCAAGTCCTCACGACTTTCAACTTTCGGGAGTTCCGCCGATTCCTCGGCCAATTCATCTACATTCTGCGATTCGTCTGCCATGGCTATGAGTGGTTGGTGGTTAGTGGTTGGTGGTTACAGGTTGGTGGGTTGCAACAAAAATGCGGATTTATTAAAAGATGAAAATGTCAATTGCACAATTGCGACTCTCGCCCTACGCATTTGTGTTCATTGCCCCTTCGGGGCCAAATGCTAGGCTCGGTCATGTCCAAGCAAGCTTGGCCGCGACTCTCGCCTTACGCATTTGTGTTCATTGTTCATTGTTCATTGTTCATTGTTAATTGTTCATTGTTCATTGTTAATTGTTAATTGTTCATTGCTAAAACACCACCAGGTCATTTTTGTGAATGAGTTCGTCGGCAACGTTCTTGCCAAGGATTTCGTGCACCTGCGCCGTCTTCTTGCGCATCACGAGCTTGAGCGTTTCGCTATCGAACTTAGCAACACCGCGGGCTACCGGGTTCTTCTGTTCGTCAAAGACTTCTATCAGGTCGCCCTTGTCAAAATGCTTCTGCACAGAAACAACACCCACCGGCAAAAGGCTCGAGTTCTTTTCGCGGAGCGCCTTCACACCGCCGTTATCGACAATCACGCTTCCGCGGGGCGTCGTAATGAAGCTGAGCCAGCGCTGGCGGCTGTTTAGTTTGTTCTTACTTGCGGCAAATAGCGTCCCGTTCGCATGTTCAAAAAACACCTGATGCGGGAGCACCTTCATGCCGTTAGCGAGGAATGCGTTCGCGCCGCTCTTCGTCACGTTGCGAATAGCCTCGAGCTTGCTGCGCATGCCGCCGGTACTTACAGCAGAACCAGCTTCGCCAGGCTTACCCGCCAAGGCGAGTACTGCAGGCGTAATTTCAGGCACAAAGTTGAGGAGTCGCGCGTTCGGGTTCTTCTTCGGGTTGTCGTCGAAGAGGCCATCTTCGTCCGTGAAAATCAAAAGCAAGTCGGCATCCAAAAAGAGTGCCACGTCGCTCGAAAGTTTGTCGTTGTCGCCCACCTTGATTTCGGCCACGGCCAAGGAGTCATTCTCGTTTATAATCGGGACAATCTTTCGGGCAAGCATCGCCTTGATGACATTCTGCAAGTTCTTGTAGCGGTTGCGGTCACGGAAGTCGTCGGCAGAAAGGAGAATCTGGCCCACCGAAAGTTCCACCCAGCGGAACATTTCGCGATAAGCGTACATCAAGTCAATCTGGCCCACAGCGGCGCAAGCCTGCTTTTCGGCAATCACCGTCGGCTTTTCCTTGTAGCCAAGTTCAGCCATACCGGTACCCACGGCACCGCTTGTCACAATGACGACTTCCTTACCCACTTCCATCAGGCGAGCGACGGAATCAGCAAGTTTCTGGATATAGCGGGTACGAACACCGCCCTTCTCGGAATCCACCAAAATACGGGACCCGATTTTCACCACGATACGGCGGGACTCATCTAAAATATTCTTACGAAGTTCACTCATACAACTAAAAAATAGAATGTATCAGCGCAACGAAAGAAGTAGGCGAAGAAAAACTAGCGGAAAATAGCGGTTTTACCGTTCTCGAACCGAACAATGCGTGTCGAGCCCGTCGCCTTTAGCGACCCCTGCCAGATGCCACTACGGATAAAGACTCCGTTCACGTCGAACTCGCTGTAACGCAAGCCCAGCAAAGAACCGTTTACCGGTGCCTCGCGCGAAATGAAGAGCGGTTTTTCCGTCGAATCAGGAGTTGTCACATTCGCAGAATCCCCCTCCTGGACGCCAGCGGAATCCTTCGGTTGCTCACCTACCGGATCTTTTGCCGACGTGTCCGCCTGGACGAGAACCGAAGATTCGGCTAGAATTTTTTTTTGAGGGAGGCGCGCAAAGTCCTCTTCTGGAATTCCTCCCGAAGCTCCTCCACCAGCACCCGATTGAAAATAACACGTCAAAGGATTATCTTCACATTTTTTCTTAAAGACTATATCCGTATTTATAATACGGGCATCACCCGAAATAATCTTCTCTATCAATGTTTGGGCGCTATCCTTCGACATATTGAGGACACCCCAACTCTGCCAATTCATGAACTCATAACGCATAACTCTTGCCATCACATAATAAAGGGAATCGGGCAAAGACATGCAATAAATCCGAATTTTGGGAACATGCGGTTCAGAAAAAACCGCACAATTTGTATCTAGCGTTGAATAATATGCAAGACCCTGTTCCGGCGCATAATTGACATACAGAGTGTCAACGGCAAGAACTTTTGATGAGTCAATATTCAAATAGCCTTTTTCGAACTGGAGATTGGCCCACCATACCCCGACAGCACTCCATGCCGAAGCTACAAATAATGCGACAGATATTAATATCAGCCTCATAGAGTCTCCTTTTTTAGACCATATCCGTCAATGGGATAGGACTGAAATGCACCCGATAGATGGTCAATCCATTTCCCAAATAAATTTTTTTGGCAACAAACGAACCATACGCATTTCTTTGTATCCGCTCCAAAGCCAGGTCACACCACCTTGCATGAATCGTTCCCGCCCAGTTTCCCTCAATATGGATATTGCCGGGAGCGTACTCTATTAATTTAAATCCTTTTGCAACAGTTTGCAAGTCTGAATTGACAATTTGCGCACTCCAATTCAGGGATCCATCAGCAATAATCACAGTTTCGCGCCCTGGATTCAAAAATTCAACTTTACTTCCGCTTTCCAAAGAGATGTTACCCACATGTATCGTACCAGCGCCTAATTTTAATGTGCCACCAGGCCGAACTGTCAAATTTTTATACGAAATATTAGGATTCAACGTGATAGTTTGACCAGATTCAACAAACAATTCGGTCCAATTTTCCTTACCAATCAACGAATGGTGAAGATTGTCAGAAACGACATACGGCCATTCACCCACATTATGCACACTCGTCGTTCCTGTCACAGACGCATTTGAGCCGACATTCGGTGACAAAGCCCCCATCGGCAAAGAATAAATGGAGGCATTTCCCACAACATGAGCATTATCTCGTAACTGAACCCCACCCTTTGAGAAAACATCACCAATCGTAGAATTTGCACCCACAGAAATCGAATGGTAAGGCACATCATACTCTGAAGCGACCTGACAGAATCCGTGCATTCCTGAATTACAAGTCACGCCATCTCCAACATTGATTCCTTCAAAGGCATATATACCAACTAAGCTTGGAGCATCCCATAAGGTATTTTCTACAGGGTTGAAATTCGTAGCATAACGGGGCTGGAAAAATACAGCAAACGCCGTGTCCAAGGTAGAATAGTAAGCCAGGCCATCTTCCATGGAACAGTTGATGTAGGTCGTATCCACATTACACGTTTTTGTAGTATCGATATTCAGGTAGCCACGCTCAAAAGCAAGCGAGCCCGAAACCGTGAAGATATTGGACCACGCCAATGCGACAAAGAATAAAGAGCAAAACAAAGCAGTTCTCATATAACCTCCTACCGGAAAACCTTCGTCAGCCCGTTACCGAAACGGACAATTACCGGCCTACCCAGAGCCTTGATACTCCCCCGCCAACGGTCTTCGTAAAGGTAGATGCCATTCATGTCAAATACGCGGTATTGCATTCCCTGCGTTACAGAACCCGCCAAAGGAGCCGATTTAGTAAACCAGAGAGGATTCCCCAAAGAATCAGCCGCCGCCGATGAATCGCCCGCAGAGGCAGATGTATCCGCCGAAGTTGTATCCGCAGCTGACGTTGTGTCACCAGGTTGTTCTGATGCAGGTGTTTCTGCCGGAATACTAGCCTGGTCTATTTGAACCTTTTTTGTGGGTAAGCGGCTGGCCTGTTCGTCAGAAATTACTCCTTCCGCGCCACCTCCATACGCACCCCAACCAACACATTGAGAAGGGTCAACATCGCAAACTTTTTTATGGTTAATTACACGACTTTCAATACTTATTGAATCTGGTAAAATCCGGTCCAAAAGCCGCTGGGCACTATCCCTATCCATAACGATAATGCCCCAATCCACCCAATTCATAAACTCATAACGCATCACCTGCGTAAAGGTATGTGAATAGTTGACAACACCTGTCGTAATAGGACTCGGGACCACGACAGCGCCTATAGAATAGCGGGGCTGGAAAAATACAGCAATTGCAGTATCTAGCGTTGAATAGTACGCGAGGCCGTTTTCCAGGGAACAGTTAATGTAGGTCGTATCCACGTTGCACGTCTTCGTTGTATCTATATTCAGATACCCCTTCTCAAAAGAAAGTGAGCCCGAAAGGGTAAAGATATTGGACCACGCCAAAGCGGCAAGAATCGCTACGCAAAACGACATTACTTTCATATAACCTCCTATCGGAAAACCTTCGTCAGCCCGTTACCGAAACGGATAATTACCGGCTTACCCGGAGCCTTGAGATTCCCCTGCCAGCGACTTTCATACAGGAAAACGCCGTTCGTGTCAAACACACGGTAATGCATCCCCTGCGTTACAGAACCAGCCAAAGAAGCCGATTTAGTAAACCGGAGGGAATTCCCCAAAGAATCCTCCGCAGCAGACGTTGTATCACCAGGTTGCTCATCTACCGGAATTTTTGCCGATGTATCTGCCGGGACGGATGTCGCCGATTCTGCCAAAATCTTTTTTTGAGGGAGACGGGCAGCATCCTCTTCGGTAAGCCCAGGTGAACCGCTCCCACCCCAAAGGAGTTCGCCTTGGCATGACGATGGAGATTCCTCGTCGCAAACCTTTTTATGGATAATTGTACGTCCCTGAATATCTCTTGATTCCGGTAGGATACGCTCCAACAAACGTTGGGCACTATCCTTTGTCATCTTGATAATACCCCACTCCTGCCACTTCATAAACTCATAACGCAGAACTGCCGTTATCTGAACGCTCTTTCCCGCAGCAGCATCACTTTGTTCATTTTCATTCAAGTATTTAAAAATCTGCGCCTTTGTGATTAACGGATTAAAAAGCACAGCATAGCCGGTATCCAGAGTAGAATAGTACGCAAGACCTTTGTTTTGCGTACAATTGATATAGGTCGTATCCACATTGCAAATCTTTGCTGTGTCTACTTCCAAATACCCTTTCTCGAACTGGAACTGAGTCCAAATCAGGTTTACATCGGACCACGCCGAAACTGCAAGAGACAAGACACAAGCCCATACGAATTTCATTTTCATACACCCTTCTCCATTAACCCAGACCCATAGCAAAAGCGGACCTAGTTCCCCGACATGGGCCAGTTCGCTTTAAACTAAGATAAATCTATAATAGAATGAGGGAGCTTATATGTAAAAAGATAAAGTTCCGTTGTACTATTTACAAACAATCAGCCTGATGGCATCCAGGCGAAGTTGCGGACTCGCAAGCACTTTTTTACGGTCCTGCACATTCTTGCGGAGCTGCTTCAGCTGGTCGCTCATGCCTGCCTTGCCGCGCATCGAGAGCAAGTGGTTTGCACGCTGGTATTCCTGTTCGGAGCGCACCTCCACAGCCTCGGCAGCCTCGGCGGCGAACACCTTCGCCTTCTCGGAAACGAGCATGCGAGCCTTCGCAAGCCCGTTCTTTGCAAAGAAGTTGAGCGTCGTATCCACAGCGGCATTCCCCTGCGGAACACCCACATCCTTGAGGGCTGCCATATCCAGCTTCTCAAGCAGGTTTGACACATCTTCGCCCTTCGTATCCACCAAGACGCGCAGATACTTAGGTCCGGCGATATCCGTACAGCCCCATTCGTCTGGAACAGGCAATTCCATCGCAAAGTTGTACTGCATCAAAAGCCCGCGCATTCCGGAATTCATCCAGATATCACAAGCGACGGTTCCGTGGCCTTCAGAAGCCTCATGGTCAAATACGCCCTGAGACAGCGGATGGTCAAGGCTCACAAACTCGATATCGTCATGCACCAT
>JAZLIJ010000091.1:0-2399 GCA_045617325.1 Fibrobacter sp. | reverse complement strand
TTTCAGTATCTCCGTTTTGAAAGTAAATTTGCCCTAGCAGTCTATGCGATTCGGAATGAGTGGGACACGCTTTGATTCCTTTCAAAAGCAAATCTTTTGCAGCGTCAAAACGCCCCTGACTGCAGCACTCCGCAGCCTTTTGAAAATTACGTAGAGCCTTTTCTAAATCACACTGTTTTTCGTTTTCGGCCATAGGGCAATTCCTAGTTGCTGCCCTGAAGAGAACCCGAAAAACCAACAAAAAAAGGCGTGGAATCGAGTGCGCTTTACCAGCTCAGGTAACGACCAAGTAACCTACGGAACAAACGCAAACGACCCACGCCCCTACTGGGACGTGAGCAGTTGCTATACATGTTCCGTTTAGAAATTTTGGTCGTTTTCGAGCCGGAATGCAGAGCAAGTCTCAAAATCTAGCGCTCAACCCACGCACCGCAGGCTCGAGGGCCATTGGTCGCAGAAGGAGCTATGTATAGAGGAATATAGGTAATTTTTGCGAAAAATTTTTACTCATTCGAGTATCCGCTCTGGATGGAGCCGGAAAAACACCAAAAATTCAAAACAACTCGTTGTTTAACAAGGTTTTCTCGCAAAACAACTCGTTGTTTGATGAATGAGCACGGGCAGCCTCGTTCATCATCCCGAAAACGCCCTAATTCTTCATCATGGATTCCGGCAGGAACCCTTGCTGATACAGCGTATAAATCAGGCTCACCATCAGCGGGCTCCCTGCGAATTTCAGGTAGTACTTTCGGGCGCCTTCAGATACGGGGGCTATAAGGCCGGCATCCAGCATGGCGCGGATGTTCCTGGACCTTGCAAAAGTATTTGCCCACACGCCAGCTAAGTCTGAAGCCTGAAAGATTGGTTTTTCGAGAGCAACTTGCAGCGCTAAAAGCGTATCCTTGTCGATGATTCCCTTGCGCGACGCATCCCGAAGAACAGGCTCCAGAATATTTTGCCTAACGTAGTTTACATCTGTCAGTTTTTCGGTTTTTTGCAATTCGTCTAGCAGCCCCTGCAGCACAAACTGGCACCACTGTACCTGCGCCTCGTTGTTCTTGGAGTCTGCCACCTTCAACATTTCGTAGTACTTGTTGCGATTGGAGCAGAACACCGCCGTAGGGTTAAACAGCCTAGACTGGCGAACATCAAAAAGCCGCACAATCATGGCATAAGTCAAGAGCCTTGCCGTTCTTCCGTTGCCGTTACGGAACGGATGAATCCAGACAAACTGATGATGGGCTACGGAAACCTTCAGCAGATCATATTGCTGTTCGCAATCCCTATTGATGAACTTTACAAGTTCGCGCATCAGCGCCGGAACATCGTCTGCATCGGGAGGCTCATGATTCGACCCCGCAATGGAAATGGAAACGTCGCGGTAGCTGCCTGCGTTTGGGTCGCCTTCGTGAACCAGCCCCTCTACGGCCATTTTTTGCAACTCGCAAATGAAATGTTCGTCTATGGGATCGGAGCTTTCCTCGATAAACTGCAAAGCCTTTTCCAAATTACCGATTTCGGCGAAGCCCTCCCTATCCCTGATTTCGGCAGGCAGGCTCTCTCTCGTGATGTAGTCCAGAACCGTGGTGTTATTCCCTTCGATTCTCGAAGATCCGATTGCCTCCAAGAGCTGAAAACTGCGCTGCAGCTGGAAGAACCACTCCCTGGGTGTAGTACCAGAAAGAGAAATGCCCCTAAGGCGCTCCAGCTTGAACAGGAGCGTCGTAACAGGCGAGCCAAAGCTCACCACAGGCATCGTCAGTTCTTCAACAAGATCTTCCATAACATCAATCCATCTTTTGCAAAAAGATTAACAAACAATTGCACCAAAGCAAGCCTTACAATTGCAAAATTCGGTAAATTTTATCAAATTTCGCTAATTTTAGTAAATATAATATATAAAAATTTTATACAAACAATTGCGTTTTAGTAGAAAAAGAATTGATTTTTCTAGAGAAATGGAAACGCGTTTGCGCCACGCCCAAAAACACAAAAACCGCCTGTAAAACACAAGTTCACAGGCGGTAAAGAGTTTGTAAAGGGTTTGATGTGGTTTATTTTAGCTATTCGCTTCCTGAATAAAGACATCCTGGGCGCAAACGCGAGGACCGTCACCGGCGACAGCGATGTACTTGCCGGTAGGAAGCATCATGCGGGCCTTGGTGTTGTCGGCCATCATCACATCTACGATGTGCTGCAGGCGCGTGACAATTTCAGGAGTCTTGATGGGAGTCAAGATTTCCACGCGGCATTCCGTGTTGCGGGTCATCATGTCTGCAGAGCCGATGAAGTATTTGCGACTTGTCTTCTTGCCGAAGATGTAGATGCGGGAATGTTCCAGGAACTGCCCCACAATGCTACGCACGTGAATGTTTTCGGTCAGGCCTTCAATTCCCGGC
>JAZLIJ010000090.1:0-1918 GCA_045617325.1 Fibrobacter sp. | reverse complement strand
CCGCCCCTATGTGGAGGCTCTCCTATGAACGCTATCAATGTGATGCAGTTGAAAAACAGCAACACTTTGTCATAGGAAGCTGGACGAAAATTCCATTAGAGAAATTCTCCAGGAAATCGTTCAAATTGATTTAGACGACGGCTTTGCCTTCGACATTAAAGGAATCGAAACGATTCGTGAAAAGAATCAATATTCAGGCCTTAGAATTCATCTGAACGCAATTTGCCAAACACTTTCGATTCCGTTTGCCATGGATGTAACTGTCGGCGACAGAATCACGCCGCGTGAAATCGAGATGTCGTTCCCATCCCTGTTCGGCAATACCGCAACAACGCTCAAGTCCTACAACTTGGAAACGCTATTGGCGGAAAAATTGAACGCAATTCTCGTCATGGGCGTCGCGAATACAAGGATGAAAGATTTCTTCGACGTCCATTCCATTTGGCAAATGCTGGCGAACGAAATCAGCGTGGAAACTTTAAGCATAGCAATAAGCGAAACCGCAAGTTTCCGTAACAATGCCGCAGTCTTGAACGAAGCCTCCGAAATTCTTCGCAGCATCAAGGATAGTGAGATTTTGGCGGAATATTGGCAACGATACCAAAAGACTTTCTCTGTAGCAAATAGATATTCCTTTGCCGAGGTCTGCGCCTCTATCGAAGCAATCGTAAAGCAAGCTTTATCCACTTATTAAACCGGAGATAATCTATAAATTTGTTTTTTCTCCTTCGAATTCCTATCTTTTCGGTAGGTTGATGTAGTTAAAAGATGAATAAAGGTTAAAATGAAAGCTCTGCTAGGCGTAAACGTGCGCTTAGCAAATAAGTTGTAATTTGTAAGCCCGTTGACCTGCTGTATTGTTACTGCACAAATGTAACTTATAACCTGCCCTGTCGGTTCGTTTCACAAGCATTTTTACAGTAATTTCGCAGCTTAGGCGCCACGCAAGCAATTATCTAGCAGAGCTTAATTTTTAGCCTACGTTATAGGCTTTTACTATAAAATACTACAAAGAAATTGCTCTTTCGTGCATAAATTCACCCTACACAACTTGCACTTTCGTGTAGAAATTCATATATTACTACTTGCACTTTCGTGTATACTTATTATGGAACGCAAAATAATCGAAAAATTCAGGGACTGGAAAAATCGTTCAAAGGGTAAGTCCGCCCTACTTGTCGATGGCGCAAGGCGAATCGGCAAAAGCTATGCAGTTGAAGCCTTCGCCAGGGCAGAATACAAAAGCTACCTGCTTATTGACTTTTCGTATCCTCGTCCCGGAACACTGAAATGCTTTCAAGAAGACTGTCACGACCTTGACATTTTTTTCGCCAAGCTGTCCGCCATATACGGAGTACAGCTTTTCCGGCGAGAAAGCGTTGTCATATTCGACGAGGTCCAGCTGTACCCACCTGCAAGGCAGTTGATAAAGCAGCTTGTGAAGGACGGCCGATACGATTACATGGAAACCGGCTCCCTCATTTCGCTATACAAGAATGTGAAGGACATCCTGATCCCATCTGAAGAAGTGCATCTGCAAATGTTTCCTATGGACTTTGAGGAATTCCTCTGGGCAGCAGGCGACCATGCCACGGCACCTTTTTTGAAGACTTGTTTTGAAAAGAGGAAACCCTTGGGTCAGGCGTTACACCGCAAAGTTCTAAACGATTTTCGCAAGTACATGCTTGTTGGCGGAATGCCCCAGGCTGTCGAGGCGTACATGAACACGGGTGATTTTGGCGAAGCAGACTATCTAAAAAAACAGATTCTTTCGCTATATCTTGCCGATGTGGGAAAATACGCAGGGAACGACGAGCAACGAGTATATTCCATTCTAAAGGATATTCCCGGACAACTTTCCAAAAAAGAAAAAAAATTCAAGCTGGCTGACATCAACAAGAACGCCCGCATGCGACAG
>JAZLIJ010000089.1:0-39270 GCA_045617325.1 Fibrobacter sp. | reverse complement strand
CTACTACCTGCGTTCCCGTTCCACGGGCAAGGTGCAGTCCGTGCGGATTGTGCGCTGACAAAGTTTCAAAAAAACAAAAAGGATGTGGATATGAAAAAATCAATTTCTAGGGTGGTCAAGGCTGTCGCTGTTGCTTCTTTGGCTGCATCTTCTCTCTCTTTTGCTGGCCCTGGCATGGCCGACGGTGGCGCCAAGTTCCTAGGTAACATCACGACGCGCGGCCAGGTTCAATCCGATTTTGGCAAGTACTGGAACCAGATTACTGCTGAAAACGAATGTAAATGGGCTTCCATCGAAGGCTCCCGCGGCAACTTCAACTTCAAGGGTTGCGACGCTTGCTACAACTGGGCGAAGCAAAACGGCGGCCACTTCAAGTTCCATGCCCTCGTGTGGGGTTCCCAGTACCCGAACTGGCTGAACGGACTTTCTGCCGACGAAACCAAGAAGGCGATTACCAACTGGTTCGACCGCGTCGCAAAGCAGTACCCGGACCTCGAAATGATTGACGTCGTGAACGAAGCTATCAAGAGCGGCGGAAGCTACCATTCCGGCTACGGCAAGAACAACAACATCATTCCGGCCCTCGGCGGCGACAATGGCGACTACAAGTTTGTGGCGACCGCCTTCAAGATGGCTCGTGAACGCTGGCCCAAGGCTATCCTCATCTATAACGACTACAACACCTTCAGGTGGCAAATCAACGAAGGCATCGACCTCGTGAATAAGCTCGTGAAGCAGGGCGCTCCGGTGGATGCGTACGGCCAGCAGGCCCATGACCTCACCGACATGAACGCAAACGACTTCAAGAGCGCCTTGAACAAAATCAAGAGCAGCGTGAAGACCACCGATGGCAAGCCCATGCCGCTGTACATCACTGAATACGACATCGGTACCGATAACGATAACCAGCAGAAACAGCGCTACTCCGAGCAGATTCCCGCATTCTGGGAAGACCCGCAGGTCGCGGGCATTACGCTCTGGGGCTACATCTACGGCGCCACCTGGACAACGAACGGCAACTCCGGCATCATCAAGAACGGCAACGATCGTCCGGCGATGACATGGCTCAAGGACTATTTCAAGAGCAACCTTTCCAAGGGCCAGAACAATACCGGTCTCAACGGCGGAAGCAACTACGAGCCTCCTGAACCCGTTCCTCAGGAACCGTTCAAGGGCACTCCATCCGTTCTCCCCGGCAAGATTGAAGTCGAGGACTACGACAAGAACGGCGTCGGCGACGGCAACACCTCTTACGAGGACGACTACACGAACGATGGCGGCTCCAAGTACCGCGACGGCGACGGCGTCGATATCTACGACGAAGGCACCGGCCACGTCCTCGGCATGACCAAGGCAGGCGAGTGGCTCGAGTACACAATCAACTTCGAGAAGGAAGGCGAGTTCACCATCGTGACGAATGCCTCCGCAGGTGGCACCAGCGCTGCAATCAAGTACTACATCGATGACAAGGCTATCACCGACGAAATCAAGATTGACCAGACTGCGGATAACAAGTGGGATGTCTACAAGGATTTCGAGGCGAAGACCACGAAGATTTCCGCCGGCAAGCATGTGCTCAAACTTGAAATTACCGGTGACTACGCGAACATCGACTACTTCACCTTCAAGGACGCTGCCGCCGAGCAGCCGAAGCAGCCCGAAGAGGCGCTCCCGAGTACTGTCAAGCTGAATGCCGAAACGCTCCAGGACTACTACGTGTTCGACCAGCAGGGCGTCCGCATGGGTGTCTTGAGCGCCTACGGCTTCGATGCCGCCGCGGAAATTCTCAAGACTTCCGATGCCGTGAAGCAGCAGGGCGTCTACTACCTGCGTTCCCGCTCTACAGGCAAGGTGCAATCCGTGCGCGTCGTCCGCTAAAATTTCTCTTTAAATTTTCTCTCTAAATTTTCCCTGCGATCATGGAACGTCTCAGGGGGTGTGGAAGCTCCCGGCCCTAAAAAGTCGGGGGCTTTTTGCGTAAAATGTGCTGCGCATCACAAAAAAGCCTTTTTTTTATCAAAAAACAAAAGATGTCGCCGTTTCCATGGACATTTTGTCAATGGTAAAATGGATTAGACAAGGGTAAAATATGTGAAAATAGAATAGTTTAGCTAATGGTGTATGGGTAATAATACCAAAGGATGTGGATATGAAAAAATCATTTTCTAGGGCGGCCAAGTCTGTAGCTCTTGCTACCTTGGCTGTATCTTCTCTCTCTTTTGCCGGACCTGGTCTTGCCGATGGATTTGCGAAGTTCGTCGGTAACATTACAACGCGCGGCCAGGTTCGTTCTGATTTCGGAACCTACTGGAACCAGATTACGGCTGAAAACGAATGTAAGTGGGCTTCTATCGAAGGCTCCCGCGGCAACCGCAACTTTAGCGGCTGTAAGGCTGCCTACGATTGGGCGAAAAACAACGGTGGCCACTTCAAGTTCCACGCTCTCGTGTGGGGTTCCCAGTATCCGAACTGGCTGAACGGCCTTAGCGTCGACGAAACCAAGAAGGCTATTACCGACTGGTTTGACGCAGTTAAAAAACAGTTCCCTGAAATTGAGATGATTGACGTCGTGAACGAAGCTATTCGCGGCGGCAACGGTTATCACTCCGGCTATGGCAACGGCAACAACATCATTGGCGCCCTGGGCGGCGACAACAATGGCGACTACAAGTTCGTGGTGACCGCTTTCCAGATGGCCCGTGAACGTTGGCCGAATGCCATCTTGATTTACAATGACTACAATACCGTGCAGTGGGACAAGGATGGCGGTATCAACCTCATCAACACCATCAAGAAGAACGGCGCTCCGGTCGATGCTTACGGCTTGCAGGCCCATGACATGACGACCCAGGGCGGTGGTGCTGGTGGTACCGGCGGTGGTGGTAACTGCTTGAACATCAATACCCTCAAGAGCACCATTGAAGAAATCTGGAACAAGACGCAGATGCCGATGTTCATTTCTGAATACGACATCGGTATCGCTGATGATAATACTCAGAAGAAGTGCTATGAAGAACAGATTTCCTATTTCATGGAAAACGAGCACATTGCGGGTATCACCATTTGGGGCTACATCAATGGTGCGACTTGGCTTGACAACTCCGGCATTATCAATGATGGCCGTGGCGACCGTGCAGCAATGAAGTGGCTGAAGGAATACTTCGGCAACGAGAGCAACAAGGCGAAGAGCAAGAACACCACGGGTCTTGCCGGTGGCGAAGAATATGTTCCGCCTGAACCAGTTCCTCAGGAACCGTTCAAGGGCACTCCGTTCTCTCTCCCGGGCAAGATTGAAGTCGAAGATTACGACATCACCGGTGTCGGCAAGGATTCCGTGACTGGCGAAAGCAACGCGTCCTTCTACGATGACTACACGAACGACGGCGGCTCCACCTACCGTGGCGACGACGGCGTCGACATCTATGACGAAGGTACCGGCCACGTCCTCGGCATGACCAAGGCAGGCGAATGGCTCGAATACACCGTCAACTTCGAAAAAGAAGGCGAATACACCATCGTGACGAACGCTGCCGCAGGTGGCACGAGCGCCGCTATCAAGTATGCCATTGACGGCAAGGACATCACCGACGAAATCAAGATTGACCAGACCGCTGACAACAAGTGGGACGTCTACAAGGATTTCGAAGCGAAGACCTCGAAGATTACCGCTGGCAAGCATGTCTTGAAACTTGAAATCACCGGCGACTACGCTAACGTCGACTACTTCACCTTCAAGCTGCAGGGCGAAGATCCTGTGGATCCGCCGAAGGAAGCTCTCCCGACAGCAGCCAAGATGGAAGATGTCAACAAGCTTCAGCACTACTACGTGTTTGACCAGCAGGGTGTTCGCGTGGGTACGCCTTTGAGCGCCTATGGCTTCGCCGCTGCTGAGGATATCCTCCAGCACTCCAGCGCCATAAAGCAGCAGGGTGTCTACTACCTGCGCTCCATCTCTACGGGCATGGTCAAGGCCGTGAAGGTAGTCCGCTAAGGAATCTATCCACAATTCTCTTAAGAGAAAGTAAGGGTCTCCGATTTTATCGGAGACCCTTTTACTATGCGTGTTGCTGAAATCTGATTTTAAATCCGCTTCTAAATCCGCTTTTAGACTACCAATGCGCAAAAAAGGCGCCGAATCATCGACGCCCTGATGAACAAGAAAATTTGTGATTAATCGCTAAAGGAGATGCGCCCGTAGGCGGCGATGAGAATCGGTCTGTCGCTTGTCTGCTTGTTCCAAATTCGCTGTACCCAGATTTTGCTTGGAACCTCGTTTCCCTTGATGAACAAGTGACTGTTGAAGCAGAAGGATTCGTCCTCCGCATGGTACTGGTGCAGCCTTTCCTCGAATTCGTTCCAGGTCTCCTGCTTGGCGATGGCCCAGAATTCGTTCTTCTTTTCGGGTTCGACAATTGTTTCCGGGAGTCCGAGAACCTCGGCCCCCTTGGGGGAGAGCTTGAGAACGGACGGGTCGTATGTGTATTCGAATACGACTCCATCCAAAAGAGAGGCGAAGAAGTGGCTCTTCTTGTGTTCGTAGGTGAACTGACGGAACGCTCTTGAATACATGGAATGTTCCGTGTCCTTGGAAATGGTCTCCGCAATCTTTGTGAAATCCTTGTCGTTCTGTTGGCTCCAGTTGTTGTTCTTGAGCTCGATGCGGAGCTTTTCCGCGACATCGCCGAGGCATTCCAGCAAAATGGGATTGAACACACCGCATTCGTTGTTGCGAATCATCTCAAGCGCCTTTTCGTGGGAGAAGGCCTTCTTGTAGCAGCGCTCGCTGGTGAGTGCGTCGTAGACGTCTGCGATGGAGACGATTTGTGCCACTATTGGAATCTCGTCGCCCTTGAGACCATCGGGATAACCGCGACCGTCCCAACGTTCATGGTGCCAGCGGCAAATCTCGTAGGCGTACTTCATCAAAGGTTCGTTCTTGCCGAAGGGAACATTCTCGAGCATCACGGCGCCGTTCATGGAATGTTGCTTCATGATTTCGAATTCTTCAGGCGTCAGTCGCCCGGGCTTGTTCAAAATTTCGTTCGGGATGGAAATCTTTCCGATATCATGCATCGACGATGCGGTGCTGATGATGCCAATTTCGCTTGTCGAAATGCCGTACTTGTTGGTCTTGCTGAGAAGCGCTCGCAAAAGAATGTCCGTGATGATGTTGATATGCAAAACGTGCATACCGCTTTCGCCGTTACGGAATTCGACGATGTGACTCAATACGGTAATCAACATGCTGCTGTTGCGGGTCTTTTCGTAAATCTGGTCTGCGACGAGGTCGGAAAGATGCTTCTGCTTGCTGTAGAGGCGGATGGTGTTGCGAACTCGATTTTGCACGACCATCTGGTCAAACGGACGATAGATGAAGTCTGTGACGCCGAGGTTGTAGGCTTTTTCTACGTGAACACTCGCTGTTTCGGAGGAAATCATTACGACAGGAATTTCCTTGATCCAGCCGTTCTTGTTCATGATTTCAAGTACCTCGATACCGTTTTTGCCGGGCATTACCATGTCGAGCAGCACGAGGGCGATTTCGGTAGTTTTCTCCTGGAGTATGAGTAGCGCTTCGTTACCATCTTTTGCTTCGAGAATATCGTATTGATCGACCAGAAGGTCTGATAACAGGACTCTGTTCATCGAGTCGTCGTCGACAATTAAAATAAGAGGTCGCGCGTTGTTCATTTTCATCCTTCTCCAACAATCCCCTAAAAAGTCAATTTTTTTGATGGTAGGTAGAGTTTAAATAAAAAGATAATAATAATGTAGTATGTTTTTTGAAAAAAAGGAAAAAACTTTAAGTTCTTTTTATGGATTGTAGGAAAAAAGTGTACTGTAATTGCTAATTTTTGTGTCGATGCAAAAAAATGCGAATTATTTCCCTGCAATTGACGGCCTGCGCCTTCTTGCGAGCTTGAATATCGTCATGCTGCATCTTGGCAGTTCCAGCGCCCTGATGTACATGTCCGACTGCAAGTGGCTTATGCCCATTGTGAACGCCCCTGCCTTTGCCGCAGGTATTTTTTACGTTCTGGCGGGATTCCTGTTCGCAAGCAAGTTCAGCGACCCTGAACGCAGCATTCCCGTGGTGCCGTTCATGTTTGGCCGCATAGCGAAGCTTTACAGGCTGCATTTCTTCATGACGCTCCTCATGTTTGTAGCCCTAGTGTTCAAACTCAGCGGCTATACGCATGTTCCCTCGTTTGGCGAACTTTCCGACTGCATCGGGAAAGGGCTTGCTGCGATGGCGAACCCCTGGCGGAGCCTCCTCATGCACCTCACGCTCACATGGTCTATCGCGCCTGATTTTGGCATGAAGCTGAATGAACCTTCCTGGTCACTGACGAGCTTCTTCCTGTGCTACGCCATAACGCCCTGGTTCAGCCGCTGGCTCTTTAGGCAGAACCGCAAGACGTTGTGGGTGCTCTTTGGCGCTGTGTTCATTCCGGGAATTGTCTGGGCTACCGTGTTCGGCTTGACTGGCAACCTGTGGTTTAACAACTTCGAGGCGAAATACCGCTTTTTCCACATGTTCGCTCCTGTGCGCGTGTTCGAGTATATATTCGGCATGGTGCTTTTCAGACTTTACAAGGAAGGTGTCTTTGACTACCTGAAGAAGGACTTCGTGAGCGGAATTGCGCAGTTCCTTCTGCTTGCCGCATTGTACGGAAGCCTCTTCTTGATGCAACCGACGTTTAATGTCGGCTGGAACTACTTTGCGCATCACAGCCTGCCGATTTTCATTTACGGCCTCTTTGTGCTGAGCCTCCTCAGCGGCAAGGGATTCCTCGCGCGATTCTTCTGCATCCCGATTGTGCGTAAGATTGGCCGCGCCTCCTTCTACCCGTACCTGATTCACCTGCCGATTATCACGATTGCGTGGGGATTCTGCAACCTGAACTGCCCGAAGAATACGATTCTTGTTCTGCTGTTCATTTACACGGTGAGCACGCTCTACATGGAGTACAAGGTGCGCCGCCGCAAGAAAACGAAGTAGGGTTGAGTGGCTGGATTCTGGAATTTAGTTTGCTGCAAGAAATGTCTTTTGCAAAAGCGAGATGATTGGAACTTTTGATCGGTATCCCTTTTTGTCTCCTTGATATGCGTGGGGCTTGTGACTTGAGGAATTTTCCTACTTGATCGAGGGTCTAGCAGTATTCCACCGCCTCGACCGCCGCCATCATACGGACTAAATGCAGGAAAAATTCAATTTGGTCCGTATTCCGCCGCCTCGACTACCGCCATCATACGGACTAAATGCAGAAAAATTCCGATTTGGCCCGTATCCCCCCGCCCCGACCGCCGCCTTCATACGGACTAAACGCTGAAAAATTTCGATTTGGTCCGTATGCCACCGCCTCGACCGCCGCTTTCATACGGACTAAACGCAGAAAAAATTCAATTTGGTCCGTATTCAACTTGCAATTGCCACAGCATCTTTCAAGCATCTTGCTTTCGTACATTCCTGCATCGAAGGCTCCGTTTTTTCCTGTTTACCTACATTAACCACTGCTTACTCATATCCTCATTTTACGGAACAATTCTAACGCATCCCGCTTCCGAGTTCCCCACGCCACGCCGCCACATTGTCTCCTAAAAACAACAGCCTACTACCTATAGCTGTCCTGCATATCGCCTCTGTGTTCTGCCGTGGCGCAGTCACATAACTCTAACCTGAATGCGTGCATCGTGCTTTTAGCCCTACGATACGGGGACCTGATACCTGCAACCTGTACCCTTTTCCGCTTATTTAACAAAACTAACCCCTCATCCTCAAATTTACCGCAGCAAATACTAACATGGATTATTCAAATCCCGATTAGGACTGCCCACATACCTTCCTATTGTTTATATTAAAAAGTCGGGAGGACAAACTCCTTTTTTAGGAGGTTCTTTCTCATTTTTAAAAACAATTGTAAGGATTTTATAGTATTTTATAGAATGCTGTATTTTGAACCATTTATCGATTAGCCCTTTGAATTTTTAGGAGAATTTACCAAATGGACCTGCTTGGAACATCGAGTCTTACCCATGAGATTCTGTCGCATGCCAATATTGGTCTTTGGGCTATCGAAATGGATGAAACCGAAGCACCGCGGATGTACGCGGACCGAATGCTGCTTGACCTCCTGGGTGCGTCGGATTCGCTTTCTCCCGAGGAACTCTACAATGTCTGGTGCAATAGCATCGATTCCAGTTACTATCTGGCAGTGGCGGAAGTCATCGATCGAATGCTCAATGGCGACAAGGCCGAGATGGAATATGCGTGGAATCATCCTGAAAGAGGGATTATCTATTTCCGTTCCAGTGGTACGCGAGACATGTCCTATACTGCGGGTAAACGTCTTGAAGGGTGCTTGCAGAACGTAACGGAGGTCTTTGAAATCCGCCAACAGGCGGAACTCTATACGCAGTTCTCCGAAATTGCGAACTCGCTGGGTGATGGCTTCGATAGCATCTATTATGTGAATATTGTGGACAATTCCTACATGGAATTCAACTCCGAGGAATACAACCGAAGGCTCGGGATTGAAATGGGCGGGCGCGATTTTTTTGAGGAGATGAAGAAGAATTTTCTCAATGTCGCTTACAAGGACGACTTGAAGATGCTCCTTGCCTTCATGGACAAGGATAATCTGCTACGTGTGCTGGAGTCGGAAAGGACCGTTTCCTTTGCTTGTCGCTTGGTCATGGATGGACAGCCGGTTTTCTTTCGTTTAAAGGCCGTAAAAACCGCAGAAAGCGACAACTACATCGTCATTACTGTTGAAAACGTCGATGAAGAGGAAAATGCAAAGGCCGAGCGCGAGAGGGAAGAAAAGTATAATGACAACATCATCAGGATTCTTTCTCGAAACTACTCCAGGCTTTACCTTTTCAATATCGATACCTGGAACGGCATCAGGGTGTCCATTGGCGAAAATGAGACGAGGGATGTTGCCGAGATAAAAGATTTCCACAAGACTCTCGCGCGTTTCATGAAGACGTATGTTCATCAGGATGATCGCGTCCTGTTTGAAAAATCAACTGGCAAGGAATTGGTGAAATCGAGGCTGGAACACGACAAAAGCTATTCCTTTGTCTTCCGCTGCGACTACGACGGCGTCTTCAAGTACACAGAACTTGCAATTGCGAAGGCTGAGCCCATCGATGAAAAACCAGTCAATATTGCAGTGGGCTTTGCCGAAATAGACAGCCAGTATCGAGCCGAAATGGCGCAGAAGGTGGAACTGCAAAAGAACCTGAGTATTATCGAAGCGCTTGCTTCTGAATATTCCTCGGTGTATTACATCAACCTGAAGACCGAAGAAATCACGCCGTATGCGATGAACCAGGATACGGAAAACGCTTTTGGCGAGGCGTTCCGAAGCGGCATCAAGTACTCCGAGGCATACGCCCTGTATGTGAACAAGTTTGTGAGCGCAAAGGAACGCTCGCAGATGCTTTCGGTTGGTTCGCTGAAGAACATTCGCAAAATGCTTACGGGCCGCAAGAGTTTCGAGACGACTTACGAAAACTTCATCAACCGTTATTGCGAAATGAAGTTCGTGAAGGTGGGGGACGATGAAAAGCCCTCATTTGTCGCCCTTGGCTTTGCCGACAAGGATGTTGAAATCCGCAGGAACATGGAGCAGGAACAGGAGCAGAAACGCTACTACGCTGTAATCAAGGCGATGTCGAGCGAATATGCTTCTATCTACTATTTCGATATTACTCGGGATTCCGTGGTACCGTACAGCAACAGCAAGCGCATTGTAGATAAATTTGGCGAACAGTTTTTCAAGGGCAAATCTTGCAGCGAAGTGATGGAAATCTTCTTTGGCAAACTATGCTCCCCAAAGGACAAGGATCGCTTGAAGAACATGCTGTCGCTTGACTATATGCGGGAACAGCTGCGTTTGCACCAGTACTACACCGTCATTTACCAGAATGAAAAGGACATGTACTGCGAAATGAAGTGTGTCCGCGGCGAGGAGACGACCCCAGTCAACAATGTCGTCGTAGGCTTCGCTGAAAAGGATGAGGAAATCCGCGCGAATATGGAACGCAAGTTGATTGCGGAACGCGACATGGCCGTGATTTCCGGTCTTTCGGACGACTTCGGTTGTGTGGTCTACGTGGATTACGAGACGTTCGAGGAAGTGCATTACCGATTTGATCCGTTCTTCGAAAAGTATATTCCTGAGTGGTCGCAAATCAAGGATTTCGGCAAGCGTCTCGACGTGCTTACGAATACAATTGTTCATCCGGGCGATCGCACCAGTTTCTATGCGGCGACAAGGGCTGAACAGGTGTTGGCGGCTCTTCACAAGGAGCATGTGTACTATGTCAACTTCCGGTTGCGGGTCGATGATGAGGATATTTACTACCAAATCAAGTTTGTAAAGGATGAAAAGTCGAAGACGCATATCATCGCCGGTTTTCATAGTGTCGATGCCGAGACGAAGCGTGAAATGGCAAACCTTGAAAAGGCAGAGGCCGCAAACCGCGCGAAGAGCACGTTCCTCTTCAATATGAGCCATGACATCCGCACTCCGATGAATGCGATTATCGGCTTTACTGACATGGCCATCAAAAATCTCGAAGGCAACAGCAACAAGGCGCTCGACAGCCTCAACAAGGCGAAAATGTCTAGTGAACACTTGCTTTCGCTCATTAACGATATCTTGGACATGTCGCGAATCGAAAGTGGCAAGCTGGAGCTAAGCGCAACGGCTGTGGACCTGTACCAGTGCAGCAAGGATACGCTTCCTATGTTGAAGTCGCTTGCCGACAAGAAGCATATCCGTTTGGATTTCAGCCTACGGAGTGTCATGGACCGCTACGTGTTCCTGGATTTCCTGCGGATGAACCAGGCTGTTATCAATATCGTGTCGAATGCCGTCAAGTATACGCAGGAAGGCGGACACATTTCCTTTGTTATATCGCAGGTGCCCTATGACCGGTCTGGATATGGCCTGTTCGTATTCACTATCGAGGATAATGGTATTGGCATGTCCAAGGAGTATCTCCTGCACATCTTCGATGAGTTCTCTAGAGAGAAAACCTCTACGGTCAGCAGGCAGCAGGGGACTGGACTTGGGCTTGCCATTACAAAGCGCATTGTGGATATGATGAATGGCACGCTTTCGGTCGAGAGCGAGCTTGGAAGGGGCTCGAAGTTCACGATGTCCATACCGATGCTGCTTCAGAAGAATCAGGATATTGTGGACCAGGTGAGTTCCAATCGCGAATCCTGCGAGATGGAATCGTTGCGGGGAAAGCGGATCCTCGTGGTAGAAGACAATGAATTGAACCGCGAAATTACCGAGGATTTGCTATCGGAAGAAGGGATTGCTGTCGAATCTGCCGAAGACGGCTCCGTTGCCGTAAACCTACTTGAGAAAAAGGGAATTAACTACTATGACTGCATTTTGATGGATATTCAGATGCCTGTCATGGACGGTTACGAGACAACGAGGGTTATTCGTAAAACCTACTTGGATAGGCATATTCCGATTATTGCGTTATCGGCAAATGCTTTTGATGAAGACCGCCGCAAATCCATGGATGCTGGCATGGACGATCATCTTTCGAAGCCTATCGATACCATGCGCCTGTTTGAATGCTTAAAAAAGTTTTCCGCCTAGACAGAAAATTTTCGCCTTGAGCTGAATGTGAAAAAAACGGCTACAGAATACTGCCGCCGTTAAAATTGTCTAAAGCCAAAGTTATTCAAAGGATGGCGGATCGTCCTGCAATTTGCGAATTCCCTCTGCCGCAAGTGTGTAGGCCTCGCGGACTTTGGCGAAAAGTGCTTCGGAGTTTTCGGTGAATGCACCCGGACGAAGGTCCTCGGTCAAGTCGCTGCTGGTTGACATGAGCTTGTTGAGGCCTAGGTTTGCGGAGACCCCCTTCATGGTATGTGCTGCACGGAATGCGCTAACAGCGTCCTTCTGCTCGAAAGCCGTGTTCAATTCTTCAAAACTCGGATCCTTGAGGAATAATCCTAGGTACTTGAATATGCGGGATTCCATGCGGAGTCTGCTGAGAACTTCGTCCATGGTTTCGCCGATGCCTGTATAAAAATCATTTAATGTCATAATACCTTCTACTGGTTAATGCTTATTTGCCCGTATGCGGCAATAGGAAAGTCGAAGACATCCTCGATCTTGCTCCAAATCACCTGCGCCTGGATGGTGCAGTCCTTTTCTTTTTCGTCGATGATGATTTTCCCGTTCAGGGTGATGATGTTGTTTTGTGGATCGTTGTTGTTGAGCATCGTCCAAAGTCGATTTTGGGTTTCGGCTGGAATGACTCTTGCAAGCGCATCGCTTTTTTCCGGTTCTGCGATGGTTTCTGGAAGGTCGAGGTGCAACTTTCCCTTATCGGTGAACCGGAGGACGGAAGGGCTGAAGGTGTATTCGAAGGTGGCGCCTTTCAGCATGGATTCGAAGAATCTGCTTTTCTGTCGCTCGTAGGAAAATTGGCGGAACGTCTGCGTGTAAATTGGATGCTCGGAATCGTCGGACATGGTCTTTGCAATTTTGTAGAAATCCTTGTCCGCTTGCTGGAGCCAGCTGCGGGGCTGCAATTCCTTGTGCAAAAGGTCCGACACATCGGAGAGACATTCCAACAGGAGCGGGTTGAATGCTCCGCACTCGTTGTTGTAAATCATTTCCAGCGCTTTTTCGTGACTGAAGGCCTTCTTGTAGCAGCGGTCGCTTGTGAGTGCGTCGTAGACATCGGCGATTGATACAATCTGCGCCGCTATGGGAATGTTGTCGCCCTTGAGCCCGTCTGGGTAGCCTCGTCCGTCCCAGCGCTCGTGATGCCATCGGCAGATTTCGTAGGCGAACTTCATCAGGGGCTCGTCCTTGCTGAATGGAACTCCCTGCAGCATCAATGCGCCATTCATGGAATGCCGTTTCATGATGTCGAATTCTTCAGGAGTAAATCTGCCGGGTTTGTTGAGAATCTCATCTGGAATGGTGATTTTCCCTATATCGTGCATGGAAGATGCCGTACTGATGAGGTTGATTTCCCGTTCGGGGAAATTGTACTTGTTCGTGCGCGTGAGGAGGCAGCGTAACAAAAGCTCGGTGATGGTGCTGATATGGAGCACGTGCATGCCGCTTTCTCCGTTGCGGAATTCAACGATGTGGCTTAAAACCGTCACGAGCATGCTGTTGTTGCGAGTCTTTTCGTAAATCTGGCTTGCGACCAGGTCGGAAAGCATTCGCTGCTTGGAATAAAGCTGGATTGTGTTACGGACGCGATTCTGGACGACCATTTGGTCGAAGGGGCGGTTGATGAAGTCGGTGACGCCAAGCGAATAGGCGCCTTCCACCAAGGAATGGGATTTTTCAGCTGAAATCATGATGACTGGAATTTCGTTAATCCAGCCGTTCTTGTTCATGACCGCAAGAACTTCCATGCCATCGCGCTCGGGCATGACCATGTCGAGCAGAATAAGGGAAATTTCAGTCATTTTCTCCTGAAGAATCAGGAGAGCCTCGTTGCCGTTGGATGCTTCGATAATATCGTATTTGTCGCAAAGCAAGTCAGAGAGAAGCTCCCTGTTCATGGGAACATCGTCTACAACTAAAATTTTTGATCGACCTAATTCTATCAAGATGGAGTCCTTTATGCACAATATCCGTTTTTAAAACATATATAATTTTTTTTGTCGGGTGAATAAGAAAAAAATAAGGTTGTGATATGGAATAAACATGCTCCTTTGCGTTGATTTAAATAAAATATAAATATTTTTTTACAATTATGAAAATTTGTAGAAGATGAGTGTGATTTTTGATAAAAAAAGATGTATCTTTCTTGTAAGATTTTGATAACAATAATGCCGTCAATAAAGAAATGTATAGTTGAATTTGCTGTTACAGTATGTCTGCTGTTGCAGTGTGTTTCGGCCGCCCCGATGAATGTCAAGGTGGGCTTTTTTGCCATGGATGGATATCATTCCGTTTATGTGGATGGCTCCATGAGCGGTTTCGGCTATGATTTCTTGCAGATGGTTTCGCTCTACGGTAATTTGAATTTTGAGTATGTCGGCTATGACCGGTCGTGGGCCGATATGCAGGAAATGCTTCTCAATGGCGAAATTGAGCTTCTGACGGCCATGAGAAAGACTCCCGAAAGGCAGAAACTATTTGATTTTTCGAAGCCCATAGGTCGAAGATCCGTTCTTTTGAATGTCAGGGCGGACGATGACCGTTATAACGTGGACGACTATAGCACCCTTGACAGCATGGTGGTCGGCCTTTTGAAAGGTTCCGACCTGAACAAGTCGCTGGAAGGTTTCTTCAAGAAGAATCACTTTACGTATATTCCGAAGTATTTCGATGATGTGGGTGATCTCGCTTTTGCTTTGCAGAATAAGGATGTTGATGGCATCATCTCCAGTTCGTTGCAGAAGGGGACAGGGGAGAAAACCGTATGCTTTTTTGGCGAGGAGTTCTTTTATGCCGCCGTGAAAAAGGGTAACAGGAAACTTCTGGAAGAACTCGATTATGCCATTTCGCAAATGGATGTCGCCGAGAAAAGCTGGCGGAATCTATTGTACATGAAAAATTATGAACAGACCTTTGATACGTTGCAGCTTTCGAAGCGTGAACAGGAGTTTGTAAAAGCGTATCGCGAGGGTGGTAAGGTTCTGAAAGTCTTGTCCGGATTGGATAAGATGCCGTTCTCGTATGCGGAAAATGGCGAAATGAAAGGTGTATTGCCGGACGTGTTCAAGGAAATCATGGCGATGACGGGCATGAAATATGAGTTCGTCGTACCGAAGAATACGGAAGAGTATTATCGCCTCATAGCGGAGAACGCGGTCCAGGTGGTGCTGGATGGCGAATCGCACATGCTGGAACGCTGCCCGCGATGGTTTCTTTCTCCATCTTATGTGACTTTAAGTGCGGCTACGCTTTTCAGAAAGGACTTCCATGGAGAGGTCAAGACGGTCGCTTTTGCAAAGCAGATGATGGCTATGCGCCGTCTTGTTGCCGATAACGAAGATGTCAATGTCGTGTATTGCGATTCTCCGGAAAAGGCGGTCGAAATGGTCTCCGAGGGAAAAGCCGATGTGACGTTCCTTTACCTTTACATGGCGGAAGAATTCGTGAATCACGATGTGACAGGATCCTTGTACTATAGCGTGGTGCGTAGCTTCTCCTACGGTTTTTCGTACTTGGTCTCGTTGGACAGCAATCACGAGCTGATGTCCGTCTTGTCCAAATGCGTACACGTGCTTCAAGTGAGAACTGTTGATGAGATTATTTCCGCGAATTTGACCAGCTCTATTGCCGAAATGACTGCACTTGAATATATGCGAAAGCATCCGGTCTATATCGTGGTCGTTGTTCTTCTGGTAGTCTTGCTTGTGATGGTAATCGCCTTTGCTGTTATCAGGGCTCGCATGAGACAGCGCGTGCTTGTCCGTGAAATGAAAATCCACAATAGTTTGCGTAAGGCGCAGGCCGAAGTGACGGCGGCAAGCGAGGCTAAGTCGCGTTTTCTGTTCAATATGAGCCATGACATCCGTACACCGATGAATGCCATTATCGGCTATACGGATCGAATTGAGAGGAATATCGACGATAAGGAAGTTGTCCTTGCGACGCTCAAGAAAATCAACATCTCCAGCGAATATTTGTTGCAATTGATCAATGAAGTCCTGGATATGGCGCGCATCGAGTCGAACAAGCTGGAACTTACGCCAAAGGCTTGCGACATAGTGCAACTTTCTGAAAACTTGTGCAATGTCTTTGTGCCTTCCATGGCGATGAAAAAAATTGATTTTACATGGGATTTCTCAAGCATAGATAATCGCTATGTGATGATAGACGATATCCATTTCCGGCAAATCATGACGAACCTTATTTCCAATGCGAACAAGTATACGGGATTTGGCGGAAAAATCAAGTTTACCATCATGCAGGTGCCATGCCAAAGGGGCGGATTCTGCGCCTATCGGCTCAAGGTGAAGGATTCCGGATTCGGCATGACGAAGGAGTTCCAAAAGCATCTTTTCGAGGAGTTCAGCCGCGAGACGACGACAACGCAGAGTGGAGTCATCGGGACCGGACTTGGAATGTCCATTGTGAAGCGTCTTGCGGATTTGATGGGGGCGCTCATTGACGTGCAGAGCGAAAAGGGTGTCGGTACCGAAGTCTCCTTGTATGTCGAGTTTCCGATGGCGTCCAAGAAGGATGAAGAAACGCTTGTATCCGAGGAACCCTCAGAGGAAAAATTGGAGTCTCTGCAAGGCCGCCGTGTGCTGCTTGTCGAGGATAATGACTTTAACCGCGAAATCGCACGGGACATCTTGAAGGATGCTGGCTTGCAGGTGGATTGTTCTGTGGACGGTGCAGTCGCAATTCATAAAATCAATGAATATGGAATAGAGAACTATGATTGCATCTTGATGGACATTCAGATGCCTATCATGGATGGCTACGAGACGACGAGGAAAATTCGGGAACTGTATCCGGACAAGCATATTCCGATTATTGCGCTTTCTGCAAATGCGTTCGAGGAGGACCGTCAGAAGTCGCTTGCTGCGGGAATGGACGACCATCTTTCAAAACCCTTGGATGTGGCGCAGTTGTGGCGCACGCTGAAAAGGTTCATGGAAAAAAAATAGACTTGCCTTTATTTGCGTAAAGTGCTGACGAAGACTTTAAAAGCGGGTTTTCGTAATTTGCACACTTCTTTGTGGACCCTATCACTTCATTTCGTTTTGTTCTTGGGGGTGCTTGGCGAAGCCGTGGCATCGTGTCTGTGCAATTGATCCTTGATCACGTCTTTTTGATTATGTAAAAAAGTGTGATAGAATACATTTTGGGAACACTTTTTTAAAGTCGGGGGGTGTTTTTTAAAGGCAATCAAACTATCTTTTGCTCGGGTGGGTGAAATATTTTCACTAAAAAGGATTGCAAAATGAAAAACATGTTCAAAATTATGATGGGTCTTGCTACCGCTGCGGCTGTGACTGCCAATGCAGCTCCGAAGTACCCGTTCCCTCAAAGCATGAAAAACCCTAACGGCACTACGATTCAGTATGCCGATACGAAGATGATCCAGGATCACTTCAATAAGTGGAAGAAGGCATGGTACAAGGACAAAGGCAACGAAGCCTGGATTCTTGCTCCGGAAGGAACCGGATCGACCGTTTCTGAAGCTATCGCTTACGGTATGCTCATCATGGTGTACATGTCCGATAATCAGAACGACTATAAGAACGAATTTGATAAGCTTTACGCCACTTGGACGAACAATGGTGGTAGAGGCGCTGGCATGAACTGGCGCATCGGTGATGGTGGCGGTACCGGTTCTGCAACCGATGCTGACGTGGATGCTGCCATGGCTCTCATCATGGCCTCCAAGCAGTGGGGTGTTGACTCCTACTTGGAAGATGCGAAAACCATCATCAAGTGGATTGGCGCAAACGACTTTAACGGCAACCAGCTGAAGCCGGGTAACCAGTGGAATGACGCCTTTAACCCGAGCTATGCAACTCTCGGCCATTTCACGCTTTTTGGCAAGGTTGTTAATGATGTCTCTACCTGGGAAACTCATCGTTCCGATGTGGCCAAGGACTTGCTCGCTTGCCAGGACAGCAAGACCGGTCTCGTTCCGGACTGGTGCTCCTGGGGCTCCCATCAGCCGACCAAGACGCAGGCTTCTGTGGCTCAGTCCGAAGATGCCGGCTTCTTTGACGATGCCGCCCGTACTCCGTGGCGCACCGCTTGGGCTTACTACTGGTATGGCGACAAGGATGCCAAGACCTTCAACGAAAAGATTACCAAGTGGCTCATCCCTGCAACTCGTACCGCTAGTGGCATCAACTCCGGCTACTATGTTAATGGCGAGGCTGAAAAGAGCACTAAGCGCAATTTCGTCTCTTCTACATTCTCCGGTGGTCTCGGTCTCGCTACTTCTTCTGTAGATAGCAAGGATGCCGAAACCTACATGAGCACCGTTTACAAGGCCCTTTCTTCCATGACCAGCTGCGAAGTCGCTCAAGGTTGCGGTGATGGCCAGGTGTCGGGCGAAAGATACTATCCGGCTACCTTGAACCTCCTTTATCTCCTTCTCATGACCGGTAACATGCCGAATCTCTATGATGTGAGCGGCTTTGAAAAGTTCACTGCCGATCCGTCCAAGGCTCCGTCCGTAAGCCAGGTCGATGGTGATGCTGAACATTTGGAATTTGGTGATACGACGGTCGCTGTTTCCGGCTTCTGGAACTGGGGCGCCTACCACGACAAGCTCGGCATCGGTACCAAGATGGTTCCGGATTCTGGCTCCTCTCCGCTTTATCGCAAGGCTGACGGCATCTATGCCGAGGCTTCCATGGAAATTGGTCCGGAACCGGAATGGACGCAGGCAGCTGCTGACGCTGGTACCCTCAAGTACCCGAGCGCAGGTATCGCCATGTCCTTCAAGAAGGATGAATGCAAGGCTACGAATGACTGCGGTGTTAACCTCAAGGAACTCGGCGTAAAGTATCTCCGCATTGTCCAGAAGGTTTCCGGCCCGATTCGTATGGCAGTCTTGAACACGAAGACTGTACAGGAAGGTGCTGAACCGGGTACCTTTGTGAATGCTTCTGGTGACTATACTGAATGCCTTTATGACATGACCCCGGAAGATTATGGCTTTAAGGGCTTTACGGATGAATCTTCGGTATTTGGTGGCCTCCTGGATTGGGTTGACAGAAACGAAGCTCCTACTGGTGATGAAATTGTCACTAGCGTCAAGGGTCTCAAGTGGGAAGTCAAGGATGCAAAGGGCGGTATCGGTGAAATCTCCATCAAGTCCGTTGAATTCCTTGATGCAAACAAGCAGGTGATTGACCCGAGCAAGTTCACCGGCATGGTGATTGTTGAGGCTCCGAAATCCTCTTCTTCTGAAGTGCAGCCGGGCAGTTCCGCTAGCGAAGCAATCCAGAGCATTCTCAAGGTGGCAAGCTTCAGCGTTCGCGCTCATGGCCAGGTGCTTCAGATTGAAAATGCCAAGGTCGGCAGCGATTACGCTGTGTTCTCCATGCAGGGCAAGGTTCTCTCTGTCGGCAAGGTGAATGGCTCTAGCTTCAATCTTCTTGTTCCGAATGCAGGCTCCTACCTCGTTCGCATCGGTTCCGAAATGAGCCGCGTCAACGTGAAGTAATCTTTTTCTCCAATGAATTGTTAAAGAACCGCGGCAAAAGCTGCGGTTCTTTTTGTATATGAGAAAAATTTTTGCTTATGATTGTTGTGATGTAGGAACTATAGTCTCTTTTTCCTTTATCGGTCGCTCTGGATTTCAAATTGGTGATGGATTTATTTATTTCAAGTCAAGCTTGATTTCGACATCCGATTGGAAGGGCAAATCCTCGATTTGAGGAGTGGCTATGAGTACTTGGCATTCTTTTTCGCGGATGAGCGATGCCACGGCTTCGCGTCTGCTCACGTCCAGTTCCGCAAAGATATCGTCGAGCAGAAGTATCGGCTTGCATAGGTAGCGTGCTGCGACATCGACTGCCGCAAATCGCATGGCGACTGCTCCCGAGCGGCATTGCCCCTGGGAACCGACGGAGCGCATCTCGTAGCCGGAAATGCAAAGTGAAAGGTCGTCGCGATGGGGGCCTGCCATGGTGACTCCCTGCATTTTTTCTACGAACTCCAGATCGGCGAGTTTTCGAGCGAAGGCGTTTCGCAGCATGTCTTCGCTGATGCCTCTATTGTCGTTATAAATGGTATTGCTGTTGTTGCCGCAGCCGCTATCGTCGTTGTCTGTGGCTTCGCTGGAGATGCTTGTTGAGGTGCAAGCCGTCGTTGCGTTCGTACAGACTGTATTTGCCAGGATGTTTGCGTTTCCCGACGGGAATTCGTCAAGGGCCTCGTCCGACATGAACACGGCTGCGTCCATGGCATCAATGGACTTTAAAATGGAACTCTTGTAATTGCAGGTGATTTCATCGACGCCGCCGGAAAGTTTGCGGTAGTATCGCGTGATGATTTCGGAAACTTCACGTGATAGCGAGAGACGCGCGGCCCAAAGCTTAGCTCCGAGGTCTATCAACTGCTGCGTGAGCACATGAAACAAGTCTTCTCCGCCTATGGCGCCTCCATTTTGTCGCGCCTGTTTCAGCCAATGGTTTCGTTGCGTGAGTACGCGTTTGTAACGCCTCAACAGTTGGGTGTTTGCCGAGGATCTGTAGCATAGAATTTCATCGAGCCAGTGCCTGCGAATTTCGGGTGCTCCTCGGAGCAACTCTATATCGGAAGGCTGCATGATGACCGCTGGGCAACTTCCGAAAAATGCTGTCGGAGACTTTAGGGCTTCCCCGTTCTCTCTCACTTCGCTTCCTCGGGAGTGAACGCGGATTGCCCTTGTGCGGGAACGCCCGTCGTTATCGAATGTCCCGCGAAGAATCAGCTCGTCACTCTTCCATTTGACGAGTTCACGCAAGTCGCGCGACCTGAACGAAAAACCCTGTCCGAGCAAGTGCACTGATTCGAGAATCGTTGTCTTTCCACATCCGTTCGGTCCATAGATAACATTGATTCCAGGTGCGAATTCGCATTCCATGGATTCTAGACTACGGACTTTTGAGATGGACAGTTGTGAAATCAACGAATGTAACCTCGCAGGCCAATGCTTAGCGGAGTCCAGAGACCAGCTTCTGTTTCGTAGATGAAGGCGTAGTTCACGTCGAATGGATACTTCTTTTTGCCGATGCGGATTTCGAACTTGTATCCAAGACCGATGTTCCAGTTCAGGTCGTCCATACCCACGCGCACGGTGCCGTTCGGAATGACTTCGCATTCAAAGCCGACTCTTGCAGTCCACAAATGCCAATGCGGGTCGAACACCAGGAGTGTATCCGCTAGCTGGTAGTCTAGAGCTTCCATCCAGGCGTAGACGGGCTTTCCCATGATGTTCGAGCGGTAGCCGACGCCAATTTGCAGCACCTTGGGACGCACGCCTTCGGTGGACATGAGCGAGTTGTCGGAACTCGGATTCTTTGTCCAGCGTGCCGACAGGTTCTTGCTGAAGCTCAGGTTGCGGATAATGACGGAGGTGGACCATTTTTCGTTCCACTGTCGCAGCCAGCCGAAGTTCAATGTCACCGGACTACGAAAACCGTCTTCCATTTTGATGTCTTCGAAGTATTCCGCCACATCCAGATTGTCGTAGCTCATGGAAAGCGAAAGGCCGAATGCGTCCCTACGTGTTGCTCGGTAGGCAAATCCCAGGTACATCATGGAAAAGTAGGGGGAGGCTGTTCCCAGGGTCTCGTCGTCGTTGTCGATGACATCGAAGTTGTAGTCTCCGCGGTATAATACCGCAAAACCGACACCCATGCGTTTGCCGATTTTTGATTCGATGCCAAGTGCTCCGCCGACGCGGTCCAGGTCTCGTTTTTCCAGGTTCAAGGTGTAGCCAAGGTTGTTGCGGAAACCGAGAATTGCAGGGTTCCAGAAGGCGGCGGGCATTGTCGCCGTATCGGCGGAACCTGTGTTGCCACGTCCAAGTTCCCTGATGCCTCCACCCATGCGTTCTACGAAACCGTCAAAGCCGCCGAGGGAGGCTTCTTTTTTAAAGGCGCCGGCATGTGCTCCTGCGAAAGCCGTTAGAACGAGGCTGAGAGCGATTGCTGTTTTTCGAGATGACAATTTGAAGAGCCTCATTTCCTGTTTCCTCCCAAGGTCATGGCCTTGCCCCAGCCGATGTGACCGTGGTTGTCCTTGACGCGGATGTAGTAGACGCCCATGGTGCATTCGTTTCCCTTGTCGTCGCGACCGTCCCAGATGTCTTCCTTGGGGTTCGTGCTGCGTGCTGCGTCCGGTTGGCGGACCGCGTCTTTAACAATTGTGCGGACTTTGCGCATGTCGTAGCTGAACACTTCGATTGTCACCTTGGATTCCTTGCTCAACTTGTAGGAGACAAGGGATTTGTTCAGTTCGCTGAATTCGCCTTCAGGATCTCCCGGAGCAAAGACCGAGGGGACCATACGGACTGTTCCTAGGTTGTCGCCCAACTTGGCGCGGTTCAAGACTGTAGTCCAGGTCATGCCGGAGTCTGCTGAGACCGAGAGTCCGTTTCCGAGTGTGCCGATGGCAAGCCCCATAATCGATTCTGTAAGCGGGAATGTGCATATTGAGGTAATGGGAAGGTTTCTGTCGGTTGCGCCAGTTTTTGACCCGTACAGCCAGTTGTTTCCGTTTGTTTGTTCGTCATTCCAGGCGCGAGCGCCCTTGGCGTCTAGCTTCAGGTAGCCGCTGACTGTTCCTCCGATGGCTTGTACTTGTACAAAAGCCTTGTCTCCAAGGAATGCCACGCTGCTAACGGTGTAGTCCGCTTCGTCGTAGATATCCTTCTTTTGCGCCTTTCCTGCGGTATCCAGAAAATCGACCTTGGCGAAATCCTTGTCCTTGTCGGTGCGAAGCCGCCAAAGCCCGCCTGCGATTTTTTCCTTTTCCTTTTCGCTAGTTTCCGCGATAATCTGGAGCGGTTCTCCACCTATCCAGATGCCTGTCACGCGGGAGTTCTCCAAAGCCTTTGAAATGCTGGAGAACTTTTTGCCGGATTTCACCCAGATTCCCTGGGCAGTCGCAAACCACATATCGCCTGTTTCCGGATGCTGCGTGATGTCGAAAATTTCAGCGTTGTTTTTGAGGTCCAGGTCGTAGTTCTTTTTCAGCGAGTCCAGCGACTTGTTCTTGACATTCAGCACGTAGCTTGAAATGCTTGCGCCTTTGCCACTGGAGCCGTCGTAGATGGAAAAGCCTAGTGCGCCACGTGCAATCCAAAGCTTTTTCGCGGAGGAATCGTAAGCGAAACCGCTCACCGCATATTGCATCGGCTTGTCCAAATTGTCTGCCGCTTCGGGGATGGCGAGAGGTGTCTCGATGACGTTGTCTATATCGCGGATGGAGAAGAATCCTGCTGGTTGCAAGTAGTTTCCATCGTCGTCAAACGTAAACATCGGCATTGCCACGCCCATTTTCCCGGCCGAAACTGCCGGGGTGCGTCGATGCTCGGCGAGATCATCGTTGAAAATGCCTGTCTGCACTGCTGTCATGGAATCGGACACGGCAGTTTGCTTTGTCGAAAGCGTCTGCACGTTGTCTCCCTTGACGCTGAATTCTAAAAGCGTAAGGCCGCTGTAGACATCCCCTTGTGAAAAAGCCCAAAGTTTGCCGTTCGTTCCGGCGGGAGCCACCGAGTAAACGTAATTACTGAACAGGGTCTCTGCGCCAAACGCGCTCCCCGCCATGAGCATTCCTGCAAGCAGGGTTTTAGATTTCCGTTTCAATCCTGTATTCACAAGTTACCTCATATCGATTTCGTCAATCCCTTTTACAGGCTTGAACTTGAAATCGTCGTTAGATACATTCTTCATTATTTTCAAATTCACGATGTTGTACCAGGAACCGTTTCCTGCGGGGTCCACCGTGTAGAGACGGACGGGCGAAAAATCCTTTTGATTCAGCCAGACTTCCATTTGTGTAAATTGGTCGGCGTATTCGGACGGGTCCAGTTTCAGAACCCAGAGCTTCTGCCCTGCAAACTCACCTTCGTCAAGCGATTTCGCCTTGCACTTCAAGTACTTGAACAAAAGTTCTGAGGGGTGCATGGCGCTAGACAAGTCCTCGACCGCCTTGATGAGTACCTGTTTTTGTTCGACGTTCCATTGCCAAAGGCTCTCTCCGTCGCAGTAGAACTTGATGCCTGCCAAATCCAGTTTGAACCTGTTCCCGTCGGTAACGAGCAAACTTCCCATTTGCGAGGCTATGTCCGGGGAATCCGCATAAAAGACCTGTACCTTGAAATCGAGGTTCCACGCCTTTCCTGACTTGAACCAGGCTTTGGATTTTTCCATGACTTGATCGGCGGTCATGGCGCAAAGGGCGGGCAATGCGGCAAACAAAATTGTAGCGAATAAACGACTTAGCTTTTTCATCAGGTACCTGTGATAATTCAGAGTCAAATTTACAAAACTATGGCATTGTGATGTATGATTTTTCGGCAATTGGAATCATTCCGTTGGTTTATCGTCAAAGATATTTCTATCTTTCAGCGTGGATTTTTATAAAAACCTTTTGGAAGGATTGTATGCGCAAACTTATTTTGCCGATTGCTCTTAGCGTTACCGGACTTGCTGTTGCAGCTGACATTGAAGTCCATGGTAGCGTCAACATGGACTACGCCACTTATTTTGACGATGACTTCGATCCGAAAAATGCGGGTAACCAGGACATCGACCTGTCCCTCCAGGCGCACCTCGATGAAAATGTTTCCGTTGTTGTAAAGGGGACGACTCATAGCACTTTCTTGAATGCAAAAGGTAAAAAGGAAGCTTCTGAAATTCGCCATGGTTTTGCACGTTCTACTGCCATGGGCGATGATGGCCGCTATACGTCCTTTGATTTTGACGGGGCACAGCTTCGTTGGGATGTTTCCCATGATGTGAGCTTCATTTTCGGTGACATGACCTACAGTGCCGGTGCTTTCAACTACTATTTCTGGCGCGATCCGGCGCGTTACGCCGTCATTGCCCGTGAAACAAGTCTCCGCGGTGTCGGTGCTGAATTTGGCAATGAAAAGTATGGCAACGGTAAGTTCTACATGGGCGCATCCGATGAAAATTCACATACGCTTGATGTGTTCGGCAGCTATTCCTTGATGCTTTTGAACCGTCCCAATGAACATTTCGTCCTTACTCCGAGTATCGAATGGATGTTCGGTACAAACATTGGCCGCCCTTACACATATACCCTCGGTACTGAAATTGATTACTCCAAGAATTTGGACAACATGAACTACGGTGTCTACGCTGTTTGGGGCCTTCACCCGTACAAGGGGCGTGGAGTTCATTCCTTCCTCATCGAACCGAGCTTCAACTATTCTTTGTTCAACCTCGGCATGAGCTTCTTCTATGCCATGGTGGACAAGGACTATGAACCGGGCGACCAGATATTCACTGATGACCAGAAAATGTTCTCCGTCGAACCTAGCTTCAACCTTCACAAAAAGGTTACCTTGGGCGTGAGCTACGAATATCACGATCCGGATACGGAAACGAGTGACGACCAGTTCCATTTCCTCGGCATGAACCTTTACGTGTATCCGACGCTCAAGACTCAGGTTACATTCTGGTTTGGCTATAACTTCACAGAAGAAGACAGCGAAACGCTTGCTGGTGACACGCACTTCTCCATGGGCATTAGCGCTAGCGCTGAATTCTAATTTTTACGAATTTCTCCTTTGGAAAGCCTCGGCGTAATGCCGGGGCTTTTTTAGTAGACGGTCGGAAGTAGACAGCAGGATGCGCTGTGACGATAAATGCTTAAACCGCAAGTCCGTGCATTTCGCCTCCGCAGCCGCCTTTCTCCTTTCATTTGTCTCCGCAAATAGCTTTTTGAATATTGCAAAGACCTCACGTCTCAAAGCCCGACGGTGTCCCGCCTCGGATCTAATGCGCATTTCTAGCTGCAAAAATTGTTCATCGTTAATTGCTAATCTCCAACAAAACAAAAGGCCCCGCCGAAGCGGAGCCGTTTTCAAATTATCCGTAGTCCAGAATTAGTGGCCGAGGTACTTGATGCCTTCGCCGAATGTATCCTTGTATTGGATGTAATCCGGGACGAATCCCTTCGGGAAGTTGAACACAACGTTCACGGAGCACAGGAACTCGTTCATCAACTTGCCCTTGCCTTTGAACTTGATCTGCTTCTTTTCAATCTTTTCTTCGCCCTTCTTGCCTACGAGGACTTCCTTTTCGCACCAGCCGGTGTTACCCTTTGCGAAAACTTCCTTTCCGTCGGTAGAGACGAGCTTGATGAGGGCCGGGTCGAGATCCGTGTTGTTACCGGTCGTTGCCCAGAACTGGAGTTCGCCAGCGAGCATTGTACCTGTGAGCTTGATGGTCGGCATGGACATGATGTAGCCCCACTTGTCGATACGATGCTTGGCGGTCTTGTCCGGAATGTTGTCTCCGAAGATGAGGAAGTAACCGCGAGTCATTTTACGGCTCTTATTCAAGGCTTCCTTGATTTGCTGGTTATCGCGTGCCATTTCGGCAATTTGCATAAGCATGTATTCGCTGACTACCGGGTCAGATTCATCCTTCGCGTCACCGATGTTCTTTGCGACGTATTGGTTCTCGGTTTCGGTACGGACGCTCTTGACTGCTGCAAGTGCAACACCGCGGGCCTTAGCTGTGGATTCGGCGGAATCAAGCTTTGCGAATGCTCCGACGATAGTTCCGTAGTCAACTCCATCCTGGAGTGCCTGTCTCTTGCCGATGTCGGCGAGAGTCATGACGTAGGCTTCGATAACTTCGTTCTTTTTCACTTCGGGAAGGTTCTTGGCGGCTTTGTCGAAGTAGTTGTCGAGGAGTTCGCTGTTGACATCTTTCTTGGATTCCATTTCACCGGCGCGGACAAGAGCCAAGGTGAAGTTGTCGTAGAATTCTTCAGAGATATTGCCTTTTTTCTTGGCCTCAATGTAAGAATTGACGGCGTTGCGGAAATTGCCCTTTCCGAGGTGGTCGTCACCACGCTTTTCGTTAGAGCTTTTGCAACCGACCAGGGACAGTGCCACGGCAGTCGCCAATGTAGCAAGAAAGATTTTCTTCATTTCAAGTTCCTTCAAGTGAAGTTTTCAAAAATAAAACACCCCTTTACCAGTAAAAAAGCAAAAAGGAGTCTCTTGCACCGAAATTTAAATAAATAAATTTGCACTTAAAAAAATTTATAAGTAAATTTTTATTAGAAGAGTGATAGAATCGAAATGAATATCCTTGTAGTCAGTCCAGAAGCGGGCGATTGGAAGTCCCCTAGCCCCCTAGCAACGGCAGTGAACTGCATGACCGATGCTTATGAGCGCACCGGCTCCAAGGCTGTCACATGTTCTCCTTTTTTTAAAAGTCATTTAAAATACCCAGAAAAGTACCGATGCGTATTCCGCGGTGTCGAAATGCTTCAAGGCAAGAACTTTGAAGTCTGGAAGTCCGAAGACGATCCGCTGCATACGTACATTTTCATTAAAGAGTATTTTGACCGTCCCTACATTTACGGGCCTTCGCATGAACCACCTTATGGGGACAACCATATCCGGTTTGCCGTGCTTGCTTCTGCGGCGCTCTCGTATGCCTTGCAGATAGATTTTAAGTGCGATGCCATTATGGGGCATGAATGGGGTGGCGCTTTGGCTGGTGCCCTTTGCCAGACTGTTTATCATGAGCAACTGGGGCATGTTCCGTTTTTTTTTAACGTCCATAATATTACTTACGACTTTCATGTGCAGCCTTCTGAAATTGAACGTATTGGGCTTCCGCGCAAGGATTTCAACATGGACGGCTACGAATTCTGGGGCAAGGTCAGCCTTCTCAAGGCGGGAGTTCTTTACGCGAACAAGGTGCTGTTCCCGTCGTCTGGCTATCGCGATGCCATGCTGAATTCCAATTTGCCGGGCGGTCTCAGCGGATTTTTGAGTCGCAACCGCGACAAGCTCCTCGGTATCCAGTTCGGGGTGAACTACGGTGTCTGGGATTTCAACAAGGCGAACCTCCCTATCAAGATTGCGAAGCGAAATGCACGTGAAAGCCTCTCGAAGAAACTGAATGTGGATTTCGGAAACAATATGATTCTCTACAGCCATCTGGATAGTGAATCCGGAAATGCTTCCGAGACGCTTGCTACGATACTTTCGGATATTACCAAGCAGAATGTTTTTGTCATTGTGGGTATTTCGCCGGAACATCCTGAATGGAACTATTATCAGGACATTGCGCTCCAGTACAGTAACATTTTGCATGTGCTGGCGCTAGATGAGGATGGCGACAATATTGAAATTCTCCGTGATACGCTTGCTGCGTCGGATATCCTTTTTGCGACGAACCTCCAGGAGCCGTCCGCTTCCATTATTCTCAAGGCTATGGCTACAGGAACGCTTCCGCTGACGGGCCGCAGCATTGGTATTGCTGGGATGCTTGTGGACTACACCCTTGAGACTGCGGGCGAGGCGAACGCCTTCCTCGTGGATGACGCTAACGCTCCACACCAGATGCTTCGTCGCCTCAAGGACGCTATGAACGTCTACCGCACTGAAGTCGCCGATTGGGACAAGTGTGTCGTGAACGCTTACAGCGGCTTCCATTACGAATGGGATATGACAATCGCCAAATATTTGCTAATATTGGGCGAGCTGGGGCTTTAGCTCAATCGGTTAGAGCCACGGACTCATAACCCGTTGGTTCCCGGTTCAAGTCCGGGAGGCCCCACTAGACCCCGAGGTTTAACGCCTTGGGGTTTTCTTTTTGGTGAATTTAGGCTGAAAAGATGCCCTTGCGATTTTTTTGATGTTGCTTAGTTGGTTTAAAATCGGGGTCGGGTGAGTTGTCTTTAATATGGCTTAAAACGCAAAAGACTCCGGTTGGAATCGGAGTCTTTTCGTTGTTGTAGCTAACTCTTCGGCTCGGTCATAAAAACAAGCAAGCTTGTTTTTGGGACTCTCGCCTTACGAGTTAGTCGTTGACCATCTTTTCGTAGAACTTGCGGTAGTGGTCCTTGTTTTCGGTCTTGCGGACGGCGATGGCGTCTTGCGGATGGCGATTCAACATGCCGGTAATCATCTGCGGGATGATGTAGCCCCATTCGTACTTTTGCTGGAGGGGGAGGAACAGCTCTTCTATGGCGTCGAGGACTGGACGCAAATCGTACTTCGGATTCTTGAGGAAGCTGAGGAGAAGTTCCGTGGTGCAGTTGCCGGCACCGCGACCCATGCCGGAAACGGATCCGTCGAGGTAGTCCACGTGGTTGATGATGGCCTGGATGGTGTTGCTGAAGGCGAGTTGCTGGTTGTTGTGGCCATGGAAGCCGAACTTCTTGTTCTTCACGATGCCCTTGTAGCGCGCAAGTTCCTTGTCGATGTCTTCCTGGTAGAAGGCACCGAAGCTGTCCACGAGGTACAGCACGTCGGCCTTGCATTCCTCGTTCACCTGGTGCAATGCTTCATCGAGCTCCGGTCCGCGGTCGCGGCTCACGGCCATGATGTTCAAAGTCGTTTCGTAGCCCATCTCATGGAAGGCGTTCACCATGCTGATGCCCTTGTCGATGTTCTTTACGTAGCTTGCCTCGCGGAACATCTGGTAGGGGCTTTCGTTCGCGGGCTTCACTGCGTCCATATTTACGCGGCCGACGTCGGCCATCACGGCCATCTTGATCTTGGAGTCGATGCCGTCTTTTACTTTCCAAAGCAGGTCGTCGTCGCAGAATTTCCACGGGCCGTATTCCTTCGGGTCGAAGAGCTCGGGACTGTTCTTGTAGCCCATTTCCATGTAGTCGATGCCGGCTGCGGTGAGGAGGGTGTAGAGACGGCGTACGAATTCGAGGGAGAAGTCGTGCTTGTTGACGAGGCCGCCGTCGCGGATGGTGCAGTCGAGAACTTTGATGCTTTCGTAGTACATAATGAGTAAAAAGTGGTTAGTGGTTGGTGGTTAGTATGCAGGTTTGTTGATGCAAGATGCTAATTTAATGAACAATGAACAATTTATTCGTCTGGAGATGCGGATAGGGACTAGGGTTTGTAGGGTTTATGAATTACGAATTATAAATTATAAGAGGAAATTTGGCGGCTGCGCCGTGTAATTGAAATCTCGAACCTCATAATTCATACCTCATAATTCGTTAAAGCGGTTGCTTTCTTATGGCTTGCTAACCGGGGTATCCGATTTTTTTTGCAAAGGTAGATAAATGCGATGTAAAGAACAAGGGTGCTTTGGAGTAATGTCAAAAAACTGTATTATATAACGCAAATTAAGCGTTGAATAATGTGAAAATGCTTTATTTTGTTGATTTCTAAAAGGTAGGAGTTGTTGCATTCTAGAAATTTTTTAAGGAATGAAAGGCTTTTTGCCTCCAAAAACATCCAGTTCCTTATTGTAGATGAAAAGATATGGTGTATCCTAAAATCTTATCTACGCAAAAATAGCGTTAATTAGTATGCAAGACTGTCTTGCGTACGGGCTGGTTATTGATGTGAATCACCGAAAATTTCATTTACTTTTAGAAGACGAAAAAAATTTTAGATTTGTAACTATGAAACTTAAACATGTTCTTCTTATTTCTGCGGGGCTGGTTGTCTCGGTCTCCGCTGATACCAAATATTTCTACAACCATGTGGGTTATGATGCGGGTGAACCTGTGACTCTCATTGTGCAGAGTGACACCGACCTCTCCGGCGCAAAATGGACGCTCTGGATGACCAAGGATTCTCAGATGACAGGCGCTTCTGTTTTGCAAGGTGAACTTGGCAAGGGCGTGAATCCGGATAACTGGCTCAATAACGGCAAGTTCTACACGGTGGATTTGGGACAGAAGCTTGAACCGGGAATCTACAGCCTGGAAGTGGCTGGCGCCTCTCCTTCGGGATCGGGGAATTTTACCATTGCCGAGAAGGCGCTTGCGACCAATACGCTCGGGACGGTGCTCGATTACTTCTACAACGACCGCGCCGACAAGGAACCGATTGTGGGCTGGGACAAGGACTTGTCCGTTTACGGCAGCGGCGAAAAGCGCGATGTCCATGGCGGCTGGTACGATGCGAGTGGCGACGTGAGCAAGTATTTCAGTCATCTCTCCTATGCGAACTACCTAAATCCGCAGCAGATTCCCTTGACGGTCTGGGCACTGGCCTTTGCGTCCGAACGCATTCCGGCGCTGCTCTCCTCCACGACAAGCAAGGTGAAGACGGCCGATGAAGCGGCTTATGGCGCCGACTTCCTGGTGCGCATGCAGAATGAGGAAGGCTTTTTCTACATGACTGTTTTCGACCAGTGGGGTAGCCCTTACGGAAAACGCGAAATTTGCGCCTTCAGCGGCTCCGATGGCGTCAAGAGCGCTGATTACAAGACCGCTTACCGCGAAGGCGGCGGCATGGCGATTGCGGCCCTTGCGCGTGCGGCCATGCTCAAGCTGAAGGGCGATTACACCAGCGAACAGTATCTTGCCGCTGCCAAGAAGGGCTTTGAACACCTGCAGGGCAAGCAAAGTATCGGCGGCTCCTGTGAATACTGTGACGACCACAAGGAAAACATCATCGATGATTACACTGCGCTTCTTGCTGCGACGGAACTTTATTCCGCAACGGGCGAAGAGGATTATTTGAATGCGGCTCGCAAGCGTGCCGAGAGCTTGGAAGGTCGCCTGAGCGAAGATGGCTATTTCTGGAGTGACGATGCCAAGACTCGTCCGTTCTGGCATGCGAGCGACGCGGGCCTTCCGCTGATTGCGCTTGCCCGCTATGCGGAAATTGAAGCGGATCAGGAGCCTGATACTTTCCCGCTTTGCATGGGTTGCAGTGCCTCAAATTCTAAACTGAGTAGTGTGAGAAATGCTATTCAAAAGCACCTGGAATGGCTTGTGAGCGTCACGAACGAAATCGAAAACCCGTTCGGCTACGCCCGCCAGACTTACAAGACCAAGGGAAACATCAAGAACGGCTTTTTCATTCCGCATGATAACGAGAGCAAGTACTGGTGGCAGGGCGAGAATGCGCGTATCGCAAGCCTTGCTTCGGCGGCTGCCTATGCCTTCCGCGTTTTGGGCGACGTAAGCGAAGTGGATGCGGATAAGTATGCGACGGACCAGCTGGACTGGATTCTCGGCAAGAACCCGTATGACGTCTGCATGATGAAGGGCAAGGGCCGCAACAATCCTGCTCTTTATGATGGCCAGTCTGATTACGATGCTACACTGGATGGCGGCATTGCGAACGGTATCAGCGGCAAGAACGAGGATGGCTCGGGCATTGTCTGGGATAACGTCGTCGAGGCGGGCTTCTCGGAGAAGGAACCGTGGAATAACTGGCGCTGGGTGGAACAGTGGCTTCCGCATAGCACCTGGTACCTAATGGCTCTCGTCTCTCGTTACGATGAGGTCTCGAAGGTTGCTGCACAGCCGAAGAGCGGCTTGCCGAAGGTCGCTGCCGCGGCGTCTCAATTCAAGGTGTCGCTTGTCGGTCGCACGCTGACGCTGAATCTGGGCGGCAGGCATTTGCAGAAAAATGCCGAAGTCCGTGTTGTCGGCCTTGACGGTAGTGTCGTCGCCTCCCGTGAGCTGGTGGGAATGCTGATGTCGCTTGAACTTCCGCAGCATGCGAAGGGCGTTTACCTGGTGCATGTGCCTGGTGTTGGCTTGCAGAAGGTGGTTGTCCGCTAAATTCACGTGGCAGGCGGAAGGTCGGCTTTTTATAGCTGAAAATGTGTCTATGTACCTGCTAAACGAGATGAAATCTGAATTTAGCAGGTATAACACCGTAAATAGTTGCAAAAAGAAAGGCGCTCCGGTTTGCCGGAGCGTCTTTTGCTAAAGGCGGACGACTGCTATTTGCCGCTCATGATTTTATTTGTAGCCTGGATGAATTCAGCCTTGTTCCTTTCTTCGACTTGCTGAATTATCTTTCGGGCTTGAGCTGCGATGATATCCTTTCCATTTTCCTTGATGAGATTGTCCAAGATGACAAGTCCCTCTTCAATGTCAATTTTGTTCATGACTTGAGTCTCGCCGATGGTGTAGGTGGCGCGCCGCACGATGACTTTGTCCTTTTCGCTGGAGACGCCCTTCTTGAGCAGTTTGATAGCCGCCTCCGGGGCGTTCTTGTTCTTTGCGGTTTGTCCCCATTCTAGCCATTGCACGCTGGGAATGTCTATGAAGAAACTTGGATTTGTAAGTCTTTCTGAAAGGACGATGACGTCTTGTGGATCGATAGGATGCTCTTGCAAAAGATTTGACATGGCTTGTGTAAGCATCCTTTTGGCTTCTTCGTTTTGACCGTTCTGAGCTGCTGAGAAACCTTCCGAGATGAGGCGTCTTGTATTTTCCTTTCGGTCAAAGACTGTATTGCGATTTTGACTCTTGACGGCACCCTGAGAGACTTTTGCTTTTGCAACTTTTTTTTCTTGCGTTGGGATCTTTGTGCCTACGATTGCGCCGAGTGTGAAGAATACTGGGGATTCCATTACAACGGCCTTGAAAATTCCCGGGTTCAAAAGCCAATCTACAGCCATGCTGGCGACAAGTCCGAAGAATGCGAAATGGGTGATTTTAGCGGGTACAGGTTCCTTGTTGTAGCCGAAAGCGGTTGCTCCTAGTAAGAATACGAGCGGAATACTTGTGCCCATGTAGCGCGAAGTCATGTGTTGGTTGAAAAATCCTGTATCGACGAGGATGCTTGCGAAAAATCCGCCGGTGACTGCAAAAAAGAGGAACAGGCCGAAAATAATAAATATGTTCCACCTGTTTCGCAACTGGAAAAAGGCGAATGAGAAGAATATGGCAAATACTAGATACGACCAGACGCTAGGTGTCAATAGCCAACATGTGAAAAGCGTGTCGCTTTTGGCCCGCTCCGGAACATAAGCCCAACTGTAGCGGATGAACTTGTCCGTGTATTTTGTTATCCATTTTTTGAGCTCTGCCTGGTAGTGTGTTTCGTTGGGGAAGAAACCGTGCTCATCGGCGTATTCTTCCTTGCCGCCCTTATTTTCCCACCAGTCGCGGAATTCGACCTTCATCTCTTCAATGCGGTCTTCGATAACGAATGTGTGGTATGTCGCAAGAAAGCGTTCGCGATATTGTTCGAACTCTTCGTCTTTTAGTTTTTGGGTCGGTTCTAGCCCCACGCTCTTGAATTTCTCTGCGCCTTCTGTTTCCCACCATTCGTTAAAGCTGGTCTGGATTTCGCGTTCGCGCTGGAGTTGCTTTATTTTAGGATTCAAGGAGGTGTTTGCGTTGAATACCCCAAGCGCAATCAGGAGTGCAATGAGGAATATTCCTGAAACGCCTAGATTCTTGATAAGATTTATGAATGTTTTTTTAATGATATTCATAATCTTAATATAAACAAAAATGAAGGGTTTCTCCAAATAACGTTAAAAAAATGGCCAGCGTAAGCTAGTTGTTATGGTATTCTTTGAGCTGATTCCACAGAAAATCTGTATTTACATCTCGGTAGCCTAGAGCGTTGACTTGTTCTCGCAGTTTATGCGCTAAATCAAAAAGATTTGGGCTTTTTTTCATGCGCTCTGAACTATCGAATAGCGTCAAATTGTCAATCCATTCTGTGAGTTGTGGAAAGGCCGGGTGTGAGAACCGATTTTCGCGACCGGTCTTGATGTATTCGAGGTAGCGGTCCGTGATGTGGTGGTTGTCCTCGGCGTAGATGTCAAAAGCCTTCGGAAAGAGCTTGACGCCTGTCAGGTATTCATGGATGATTGCTCCGAAGCTGAAATAGTCTATGGAAATGGAGGAATTGTCGATGGAGTTTGCTTGCTCCGGCGCGCTGTAGCAGGGTGTGAGCTTGCCTCCGTATTCAGTTACCGTTTCCCGCATTATTGCTTGCGCATAACCGAAATCGCAGATTAAAATTTTGTGATTGTTCCTGTGTTCCGGGTTTTGGCAGAGCAGCAGATTCTTTGGTTTCAGGTCCTTGTGGACAATTTGGTAGTAGTGAAGCTGGCTTATGGTATTTGCTAAGTAGGCGACTTGGGCAACTCGCTTTACGACTTCTTCGTCGGTCAAGTTTGTCTTGAAAATGCGGTCTAGCGAACATCCTTTGATGAATTCTAACTTTAAATAAGGGTGCTTTCCTGCGATACCTCCGCCTAGACTTTGGACAACTCCTTCGATGTTTGTGGCGCGGACGAGGTTGTTGATGCGGATTTCGTCCTGAAAGGCGCTCAGGAGCATGTTGAGGCGGTGCAGACGGTTTTTGCCGGGGCGTGCCCAGTATTTGCATATTTTGACAACGATTTCCTTTTCGTCACTATGGTCGGTGTTGTAGGGGTGCTCTGTCCACAGCTTGGCTCGGTACAGATTGTTTGTCCCTTCTTCGGTAAGAGGCTCGATGAGTCTTATGTACTCCCGATCACCATTGTGCTTGTAGTCTGGGTTTTGGTCGAACCATCGCTGGTATTCGTTCATGGTGTAGTTCGGGCGGAGCGCTAAGGTGCGGGACAGTCTGTCCAATGATTCTGCAAGAAAATTCTGGAACATGCTAAAAATGTAGCTAAAAATTTACGTCATTGACAAGAAAAAACCTGCGAATTGCTTCGCAGGTCCGAAATTCAACTTTTAATGGTGAATTTTTTTACTTGGATGATTTCTTGTCTGGGCTTTCTGTGTCGTGGGTTCTTGCGAAGGTAACCCATTCTGCATCCTGCGAATCCAATGTCTGGGTAATGAAATCGTAGGCTTCGTCAACGGTGTCGCAGAACTTGAACAACTTAAGGTCTTCCGGATTAATCATCCCTGTCTCTGCAAAGAACTCCCAATTCAGTGCTTTTTTCCAGAACTTGGAGTCGTAGATGACGACGGGCATGTGCTGGGCGTATTTATCCGTTTGAATCAATGTTAGCATCTCAAATGCCTCGTCCAAGGTTCCGAAGCCGCCGGGGAAGATGACTAGTGCACGGGCCATTTTCAGGAACCAGTATTTGCGGATGAAAAAATAGCGGAATTGCAGGTTCAGCGCATCGTCCAAATAGGGATTGCTGTGCTGTTCAAACGGAAGCTTGATGTTCAAGCCGATGGATGGAGTGCCCACGTCGGTTGCCCCGCGGTTACCTGCTTCCATGATGCCCGGTCCACCGCCAGTCATGATGGCGTAGCCTTGATGGCGCTTGTTGATCCATTTGCCGAGGCGGGCGCCCAGTTCACGTGCGTCTACATAGGATTGCGCCACTTTTTCAAGGCGTGCTAAACGGGTCAGTTCCTTCTTGTCCTTGCAGTTCTTGCGGCGCTTCTTGATTTCTTCGGGAGGAAGCGTTCGGGCGGAACCGAAGAAAACAATGGTGTTCTTGATTTCTTCTTGAGCAAAAATTTCACCAGGAGCAAAAAATTCCGAAAGGAAGCGGATGGGACGACCTGCATCGCTTTCCATGAATTCCTGATTCAGGTATGCCATTTTTCCCGGTGCCGGGTGTAATTTCTTTGTTGCCATGGTATACTCCTTTGTAGTACATTTATCGTAAAATCAAATGTTATTCCACTAATATATGTTCAAAATATCAATCAATGCTAAAAAAAGTAAAACGTATCATCTTATTTGGAGTAAAAAACTTTATATTTGTGATATGCTAGTAAAAATTTGGACAAATAATTTTGTGATTACCGGAGAAATTGATACTCTCCGTGATGAACGTTTGACCGATTATATTCGCGAAAACAAGGATTTCATTGCTGTTACGCAGGTTCATGTGAGTGACAGAAACGAACGTGATTTGTTCCGCACGCACTTCTTAAACGTGAGTACGAATCATATCGAAATCATCTTGCCTGCAGAATAATTCGCTGCGAGGTATTATAAAATTTTTGTGCGAGGGCTTTTCTCGTACGTTATTTTTGCTTTAAAAAAACTGGTCTTTGAACGGACCAGTTTTTTGCATTTTTCCACTAGGATTTGAGAGAATTAGAGGAAATACCAGACTGCGGAAACCTTGGTGACGGAGTGGATGAATGTCGGGTCGAGATGGGGGGCTCCGTTCTTAAGTCCTACGGAATAGTTGATGCCCGCCTTGCCAATTAGCTGAAAGTGCGATACCACGGGAACTGTAACGGTCAGCATCAGGTCGGCGCCGAGTGAGTATTGGTAATCGCTTTCTTCCTTGGTGTAGGTGAGCTCGGTATTGTAATCGTAATGGGTGCTATTTTCGGTTTCTTCAAGAGCGGTGAACTTGATGACACCTTCCAGGGAAAGGGGAAGCAGACGTCTGGTGAGTGTGTAGCTTACACCTGCGCCGACAACGAAATCGAAATCGCTGTTGTCCATCTTGAACAGGTCGGTGAATCCGAAGACACCGAGAATGTTGAGGTTTTCGGTGGCCTTGAATACAAGGTTCCATTCTGTCATGTTGTTCAAGTCAAGGGAGATGCCTAGGTGCTCTGTTGCTGCTGTAGGTGCTGCCGGTCGTGTTTCGTTTTGTGCGATAATCGGTTGTGTGGGTATCGGCGTTTCTTGTGCCGGTTGCGAGGCTATCTGCTGCACTGGGGCTACTTCTTGAACAGGTTCAGCGACCTGCTGTTGTGTTGGGGGTGCTTCTTGAATGGGCTCTGTCGCTTGCGGTGTGGACGCGGGTGTTTCCTGTGCAAAACCGATGCTTGTCATGGCGAGTGCCGCCATGGTGGCGATAAACATTTTTTTTCATAATAAGTTACTCCTGATGAATTTATTTAGAATTGCATAGAAATTACGAATTACGAAAAAGAAAATTGTCTAGTTCGTGTAAAATTTGTGTGTGATTTTTTACCACTCAATGGCAATTTTTGCAACAAGGAATTGGCGCGATACTTCGTCCAGCTTGGCGGGGTCGATGGCTATGTCGAGGAGGCCTGCGTAGATGACGAACGGGCTTGCCGTGGTTCCCTGGTTGTTGCACTTCACTTTGATGAACATCGTGCCGTTCTGAATTTCAATGCCGAGGACGTGTTCGTTCAAATTCATTATTTGACCACGATGGTTTGTTACGACGGGAAGCGTCTTGTTGTGGAATTTTTCCATGAGGTCGGCAGGGATGCTTTCGGGGGTGTAGCGGTACATCATCGCCTTGGGGAAGTGCTTCGAGAGCTTTTCCTTCAAAGGTTCGATATCCACGATTTCCATGCCGCGCGGGAACGGTGCCGAAAGTTGTGCAATGAGCTTCGGCTTGTTTTCGCGGGAGAGGTCGAGTTTCTGCAACAGGTCGACGCTGATGAGCTCGCAGTAGGTTTCCATGCCGAGCGGGAGAGCGCCCATGTTCACGATGCGCGGTTTGGGGCTGAAGCCTTCGCTGAACTTCACGGGGATTCCTGCGCACAGGAACGTGCGTTCGAAGAATCCGAGCATGTTGTGGTGCGGAAGGAAACGGCTGATGCCAGTCTTCTTGAAGGTAATCTTGTAACTGTAACTGACCTTCTGGCTTGGGCGGCGGTCGGCGACGAGTTTCTTGATTTCTTCGGGGGTGCGGCTTATAGCCTTGTGGCGTACGGGGTCGTTTGCGAGGCGGATTTCTTCGCCGAAGCCCGGGATGCCGCACTTTTGACAGTCGCCCCATTTGCAGTTCGGTACGGGTTCGGAGTTCGGGTCGAACGCCTTTTCCCATTCGCGGCGGAGGTACTGTTTCGTGGTGCCCGCGTGGATGAAGTCCCACGGGAAGACTTCGTCCTTTTCGCGTTCGCGGTAAACCCAATTGATGTCGTAGCCGGTCTCCTGCCACACCTGTTCCCACTTGGCAAAGTCAAAGCGGTAACTGTCGCTTTCGAAGATGATGCCCTTCTTGTAGGCGGCGTAGATGACGGGGGCGAGGCTTCGATCGCCTCGGCTGTAGATGGCTTCGAGGAGGCTTGTTTCCCAGCCGGCCCAGTTGATTTTTACGTTCGGGTTCTTGAAGAACTTTTCGCGCACGTAGCGGATGTGGCCAAGTGCCGTTTCCTTGTCCATGAAGGGAGCCCACTGGAGGCCCGTGAAGGATTTCGGAATGAGAATCCCGATGCTCACAGCGATTTGGATGCCGCGGTTGTACTTGCGGCCGATTTTGACCAAATTAAAGATGAGGTCGCAGAAGGCCTGCATGTCCTCTTCGTTTTCGGTCGGGAAGCCAATCATCGTATAGAGCTTGATTTTGTTGAAACCGCTCTTGAAGGCGTGCTCGGCGGCATCGTACATGTCCTGGTCGCTGATGGTCTTGTTGATCATCTTGCGGATGCGCTCGGAGCCTGTTTCCGGGGCGAAGGTGGCGCTGCGACCGCCCTTGAGGGCCGCGACCTTTTCGGCGAGACTTTGTCCGAAACTGTTCACGCGGATGGAGGGGAGGCTCACGTCCACGTTGTCGTAGAACGGGTCGTCGATGATGGAATCGGTTAAAGCCTCCACGGGCTTGTAGTCGGCGGTGGAAAGGCTCAAGAGGCCGAGTTCGCGTTCGCCTGTTGCCTGGAGGCCCGCTTTGGCGATGTCGAGAACGTCGTCCGGGTTGAGTTCGCGGCAGGGGCGGTACCAGATGCCCGCCTGACAGAAGCGGCAACCCTGGGCGCAGCCGCGCATCACTTCGACGCTGAAGCGGTTGTGCACGAGCGTCATGTTCGCGATCAGGTTCTTGATGGGGTAGTCCTTCGGGTCCATCACCGGGATGAACTGGCGGCGCACTCCGTTCGTGTTTGCGTAGGCGCCCGCGGCAGGGGCCGCAGGGACAATCGTGCCGCACTCGCTCTTTACGGCTTCGCGCAGTCGGGGGCCAAGCCGGCT
>JAZLIJ010000088.1:0-6041 GCA_045617325.1 Fibrobacter sp. | reverse complement strand
CATTTCCTTCACGGTCATGACTTCGCGGTCGTCGCCTGGATTCCATCCGAGGAGGGCGAGGTAGTTCACGAGCGTTTCCGGGAGGTAGCCCAAATCGCGGAAGTCACCCACGGAGGCAGCACCCTTGCGCTTACTGAGTTTACCGCCGTTCTTGTCGAGAATCACCGGCAAGTGGCACCATACAGGCGGTTGCCAGCCGAAGGCCTTGTACAAAAGTTCGTGCTTCGGCGTGGAGCTGATCCATTCGTCGCCGCGGAGCACATGCGTCGTCCCCATGTAGTGGTCATCGACGACGCTTGCAAAATGGTAAGTCGGATAACCGTCGCGCTTGATGAGCACGAGGTCGTCCAAAAGTTCGTTCTGGTAGCTGATGTGACCGCGGATCATGTCGTCGAATTCGGTGACACCCGTTTCCGGGACCTTGAAGCGAATCACGGCCTTTTCGCCGGCAGCAATGCGGGCTTCGGCTTCTTCGCGGCTGATATTGCGGCAATGGCGGTCGTAACCGGTGACGGAAACGCCGGCCTTTTCCTGAGCCGCGCGGACTTCCTGCAAGCGTTCTTCGGTGCAGAAGCAGTAGTAGGCGTCGCCGGAATCCAGGAGTTTCTTGATTTCGCGGTGGTAGATGTCCAAGCGTTCACTCTGGAAGTACGGACCGCAATCCTTTTCACAACCAGGACCTTCGTCCCACTGAAGTCCAAGCCACTTGAGGTCGCGCATCAAATCCTTGAGGGCCTGTTCATTGTAGCGCTTGCGGTCGGTATCTTCGATACGCAGATAGAACGTGCCGCCCATGGCTTTAGCAAAGAAGTAGTTGTAAATGGCAGTGCGAGCGCCGCCGACATGGAGGTAGCCGGTCGGGCTAGGGGCAAAACGGACACGGACAGGACGATTTTCAGACATAGATTCCTCTTTTTTAGCGAAATATTTTTCGCACAATTTTAGTTGCCGGCAAGCGGCATTCTTTTTGTCAAAAAATAGCAATTTATTTTTTCAAAAAAAAGGGGTATTCATGTGAAAGACTAGGCAATAGAGAAATCAGTTTTTTTCAATTTTGTTTATGATTTGTAAAAGCGTAATTTCCATTACGAAAACTTACATTTTTCATACAAAATAAAAAGTCATAATAGGACAGCCCTATGGAAGCATTCAACAACTTTTTAGATACCGTCGATGGATACGTTTGGGGAGTCCCCCTTATCGTCATCATCCTCTTTGTAGGCATTTTACTCACGATTCGCCTGAGATGTCTGCAAGTGATGAACTTGCACAACGCTCTCCGATTCATGGTCCATAGCGAAAAAGACGGTGCCGGCGAGGTTTCAAGTTTCGCCGCACTCTGCACGGCCCTTGCCGCAACCATCGGAACCGGTAACATCGTTGGCGTCGCAACAGCCATCGGAACCGGCGGTCCAGGCGCCCTCTTCTGGATGGAAGTCGTCGCCTTCCTCGGCATGGCGACAAAATACGCCGAAGGCCTTCTCGCCGTCAAGTACCGCAAAATCGACCGCGACGGCAAAGTCCTCGGCGGCCCCTTCTACTACATCGAAACAGGCATCAAGGAACGCTTTGGCTTGAACTTCAAGTGGCTAGCCATTCTGTTCGCCATCTTCGGCGTGCTCGCAGGCCTCCTCGGCATCGGTACCATTACCCAGGTGAACGGCATTACAAGCGCCGTTGCAACAGTCTTCCCGACAGCAGAATTCATCAACTTCGGCGGAAACTCCGTTTCAACATCCACAGCCATCGCGGGCCTACTCTGCGCAGCCTTCACGGCAGCGGTCATCATCGGCGGCTTGAAGCGCATCGCCAAAGTTTCTCTTTACACCGTTCCCTTCATGGCAATCTTCTACATACTGTTCTGCCTCCTCATCATCGGTATGAACTTCTCGCACATATCCTCCGCCATTGAAACCATCATCCGCGCAGCATTCAACCCGAGCGCTGTCACCGGAGGCGTTGTGGGAACCATCTTCATCGCCATGCAAAAAGGTATCGCCCGCGGCATCTTCAGTAACGAAGCCGGCCTAGGCTCCGCACCAATCGCAGCAGCAGCGGCAAAGACCAAGGAACCCGTCCGCCAGGGTCTCGTCTGCATGACAGGCACCTTCATCGACACCATCATCATCTGTTCCATGACGGGCATCGTCATCGTCGTGACCGGCGCCTGGGACCCGCAGCTCGGCCTTCAGGGCGTGAACATCACGATGGAAGCTTTCAAGCGCGGTCTCGAATTCTTGCCGTATGGCGCAACCATCGCCCCCTACATCCTTACGACAGCGCTCGTCTTTTTCGCGTTCACGACGATTCTCGGCTGGGCCTACTACTCTGAAAAATGCCTGCAGTACCTCGTCGGACGCGACAGCAAGGGCGCCGTTCTCGCCTTCCGCTGGCTTTACGTTGCGGCGGTCTTTATCGGCCCCTACCTCACCGTGAGCGCCGTATGGACCTGCGCCGACATATTCAACGGGCTCATGGCATTCCCGAACCTTGTCGCCCTCATCCTCCTTTCCGGCATCGTCGCAAAAGAAACAAGAAGCTACTTGGACAAGTTCAAGAAAGAGTACTAAACGACTAAAAACTTTCAAAAACCTTTCCATTCCAGCCTGCAATATCTTGCAGGCTTTTTTTATGCAATAAAATAGATTGTAGTGGTTTCACCGCCCTCTAAAATTATACATTCAAGTCATGCAGCCACAAGCTTTGAGATTATCGGAAATAACCATTTCGAATCTGCGCTCTATCCAGCGACAGACGTTTCCCTTGAGCAACTTCACCGCACTGATTGGCTACAACAATGCGGGCAAGACGAATATTCTCATGGGAATCCGCTGGCTGCTGTCGCGTTTTTCCCTGGACATTTCGTATTTCGACAACCCGAACCGTCCCGTAGAGGTCATCGGCGTCTTCGAGGGCATCACGGAAAATGTCTTGAAACGACTTGGCGATGACAAAGCAGAAGTCATCAGGCCGTTTCTCTGTAACGGCATGCTCCGCGTCAAAAAAATTCAACGAATCCCCGGTGGAACCCCCGAAAGCATTGAATTCTGGGTATTCACGCCATCGAACCACCGCAACAATGGACGCAAGGATTGGAACCGCGTCAATGACGATTTCAACCAAGCGTTCAGCCGCATGTTCCCAGAATCGATTGCCATCTGGGATTTCGAAGGGAACCAAGCCTTCACAAAGCTTCTGCATGAAATTTTCAAGCCGCTAGAACGCCGTTTCGGAAGCGAACTTGAGGAAACGCTCGACAAATTCAGCGATTTGCTCGCTCCAGGCAGCGACAAGCAGGCCGCAGAAATTCAATCTTTCGACCGCGATGTCAACGAAAAGCTGAAGCCGCTTTTCCCAAGTGTCCACGTAGAACTCAGCATTCCCGTTCCGACGCTAGAGACATTCCTCAAGGCGGCATGCCTCAAAGTCATCGACGAAGACGACGGTTTCGAGCGCGATATTTCGCGCATGGGTGCCGGTTCACAGCGAGCCATCCAGATGGCGCTCATCCGCTACCTGGCAGAAATCAAGAAGCATCACAACAACCACTACCTGAGCCGCACACTGCTCCTTATCGATTCGCCGGAACTTTATCTGCATCCGCAAGCTGTGGAGCTTGTGCGTGTCGCCCTTAAAAATCTTTCGAATGAAGGCTACCAAGTCGTCTTTGCGACGCATTCCGCGCAGATGGTCACAAGCGAAGACGTAAGCACATCGCTTCTCATCCGCAAAAACAAGCAGCGTGGCACCTTCATGCGCAAGCGAATGGAAGACGCCGTTCGCCAGGTGGTGCAGGATGCGCCGAGCCAGTTGCAAATGCTCTTCAGTCTCTCGAACAGCAACGAATTGCTTTTCGCGGAATACGTCCTCCTGACCGAAGGGAAGACGGAATGGCGAGTGCTCCCGGCTTTATTTGAACGCATCACGGGACAGTCATTTGCACTCATCAAATGCGCTCTCGTGCGTCAAGGCGGCGTAAGCAATACCCGCAAAAGTATGCAGGTGCTTACCGCCATGGACATGCCTGTACGCGCCATCGTCGATTTGGATTACGCATTCACCACCGCGACAAGAGACGGTTACTTGCAAGAGGACGATCCCGACATCAGATTCTGCAAGAACCTCTTACGTGAGCTCGCATTCCATCATCACCTGCGCCTTGTAAACGGTCTCCCCGTCAACAAGCACAGCAACATCACAGCTTCCAAGGCCTACGCCATGCTGGCCGCCCTCCCTGAAGCAGAGCAGCCTATTAGGAACATTCACGACAAGCTTTGCAAGCAGGGAATTTGGGTCTGGACTCGCGGCGCCATCGAGGAGCATCTCGGACTTGATGGCAAGAACGAAGGCGTCTGGCGCAACTTCATCGAACGCAGCAAGTCGCAAAACTTTGTCCACACCCTTCCCGATTACGACAGCATCATCGCACTCTGCCAGTGGATTATCAACGGCAGCCGTGGCGGAGCGTAAATTACTTTATCTGTCGGACGAGACGGAGACCTTGGAAAGACCTATAAAAGCAATTATCGCAATGATTTCCAAAATTCAATTCTTTAAGAGGCGTTGTTAAAAAGCCGCCTTTGCACGAAAACACCTCTCCACCGAATCTGCTTTTCCTAGGCATCAAAGTATTTTCACAAACAAGCCCCAGCACATCATAGAGACCGTAGGCATTGGGTTTCAACATTCCTACAGGCCGCGAATTTTGCATCCACTCTCCACAAGACATTTCAAGCCAACCTTTTTCAATAAAATCATCCTTGCTCATTTTAGCATATCTATCATCAGGGTCAATAACGCCAAACCAAGCATATTTTGTAGCTTCAGCAGAATCTTTTTTTCCTCCCCAAAAATTTGAATAATTTCTAAACGCCTTTCCACCACGAGCAAGAGCCGTCCATTCGTCATAATAAGGCAGACGATAGCCATCAGCATTATCATTTACTTTGACACGAACGCGATTCTCTCCATTATCCGAAAAAGAAGGGAAAAAGCTAGCGTTTCCAATATTAAAGCTTCCGTCTTTGTAAGATTCAAATGAAGTTCCCATTTCTGTAGCTTTTTCAAAAGAATACACAGGTTTAAAGCCATCTCGCAAACTGCGGTTATTCGCATAAATCAATGCGTGGTGCAAGAATACTCTCGCAGCAGCAGAATCATGAGCATCGCAATACCCATTTTTCGCCATAGATTTTTTCTTTTCTATCCAAAAATTTTGACTATCGTACAAATCATCATTTTTTTGCGCGGGAATAGAATCCCACAACATTTGAACAAATTCACACTCGGTCACCTTATATTCATCTACTACAAGAACTTCGTTTATTTCTTCTAACCTTGTTGGATCTTTATACACGATTTTCGTGTCAGCACTAATATTTTTTCCAACAAAAGTAAGCTCATTAGATTTTTCATAACCTAGCCAATGCGATTCTGTAGACAAATCAATATATTTCATCCCGACAAGGAGATTGAACGTAACCACATGGCCGATTTGAGTCACGTACTGGATTTTCCCGTTTTTCACGTAGTTGCCGGAATTCAGCCGAATGCAGTCGCCCACCTTTTCGTAAGAGAAGTCCTTGACTTTCCAAAGTCCCTTATCAGCGCCATCAACACAGATAGTGTAATCCGTATTCTTTTCCATCTCGAGCCAAACAACGGAATCTTTCAGCGGAATATGGAACGTGTCTTGAGAGGCAGAAAGCGACTTTGAATACGGCTGTGTGGCAGCATCTTCTGCGGAAACAGTGGTAGCCGCAATAGGCACAACGCGCGTAACAGGTGCAGCAGAAACTAACGCCCTTAGCGGCATATTTTGCGAAGAAGCTTCATGCAGCACCGGGACAGAAACCGCAAACACAACTGCAAAAAATGCAGCAACCAACGCGATAAGTACCGCAACACTCGCGGCGATACTTTTTCTTTTGAAAAAATGTTTCATCAAGACGCAATATAAAAAACTCCACCTGCGATGATGGAGTTTTAGACGATAGCTTTTCAGAAACAAAAGCGGAACTTTGGCAGAATTACTTTATCTG
>JAZLIJ010000087.1:0-4001 GCA_045617325.1 Fibrobacter sp. | reverse complement strand
TGGGTATTGCCGCACTGCTCATCGGTATTTACCTCAAGGCTGTTGACAAGAAGAAAGGTCTCGGTTTGGAGGAACCGAACATCAAAGCTGAATAGTTTTAAACTTGTTATATAAGAAAAGGCGGCCGAGTGGTCGCATTTTTTTTTGGAAGGGGTCCCTTTACCTCCTCCTAAAGTCGGGGGTTGGGCTGTGCCCGACTATCGTCGGTCTTGCGGAATGGTATGCGCGCGTTGTGAGAAGGGGGACAAAATGGGAGGCGGCACACGTTTAGAGATATTATCACGTCCGTGGTGCCGCCGCCCATCATTTTTCCCATCTGGCGAGCTCCGCCATTCCGCAAGCGACAAAATGGAGCGCGGCGGAATCTCTAAAGGAAAGGAGAATGAGTGCCTCCGTGCGTGCGGGCCCGACGGCAGGAGGACGCGAAGGGATCTCTTGAGTTTTTTCCAGAATCGATATTTTTTGTATTGTTTTGGAAAAAACCCAACTGAGATTTTTCCAAAATTAGTGTTTTTTATATTGTTTTGGAAAAAACTCAGATTTATTTGTTATCTTTGCACTTTCAAAAAATAAAGTTTGATATGCAGAAAATAATTGGCAGAGAGGCGGAAATAAAACAGTTGAATGAATATGTTTATTCGTCAAATGCTGAATTTGTGGCCATCTATGGTCGTCGCCGTGTGGGAAAAACCTTCTTGGTGAATCAATTGTACGGAAAGGATTTCTCATTTTCCGTAACGGGAATATTGTCAGGTACTTACGATGAACAAATGACTTCTTTTGTGGAAGCGCTCAAGGATTTCGGATGCGCTGTTCCTGCTGTGCCCGAAAACTGGATGAATGCTTTTATTTTGCTGAAGAACTTTCTGAAAACCAAGATTTCAGAAGGAAAGCCGCTCATAATCTTTATTGACGAGTTGCCGAGTTTTGATACTCAACGTTCGGGATTTGTTCGCGCATTGGGTTACTTTTGGAACAGTTGGGCTTGTATGCAAGACAACTTGACGTTGATTGTATGCGGTTCGGCCACGTCGTGGATGATCAACCACATTATCAATAACAAAGGAGGTTTGCATAATAGAATCACGCACGAGATCCACCTTCATCCCTTTTCACTGAAAGAAACGGAACAACTTTTACAAAACAATGAATTTCAATGGGATAGAAAACAAGTACTCTATGCTTATATGGCAATGGGCGGAATTCCGTACTATTTGTGTATGCTGAGAAAGGATGAAAGTTTTGCGCAAAATATCGACAGGCTGTTCTTTTCCGAAGATTCAACTTTGCGTCGCGAATATAAGCGACTGTATGAAACCTTGTTTAATTCCCCGGCAATCTATATGGAAATCGTGCGCATTTTGGCCACAAACAAAACGGGATTGTCACGTGAAGATATTGCAAATCAATTGAATATAGATTCTTCTGGAAATTTAAGTGCCAAATTGGAAGACCTCATCAATTGTGACATCATTAGAAAATATTGTGTTCGGACAAAGAAGATAAAATCCACTTCCGCCATCTATCAGTTGGTGGATTTCTTTTCGCTTTTTTATCTGACTTTCAATCCGAAAGCCGAAAAAGAGAACAATTATTGGCAAAACCATTTGGGCAATCCCGAATTGAACACTTGGATGGGCTTGGCTTTTGAAAAGGTATGCTTGTCTCACATTTTTCCCATCAAAAAAGCATTGAAGATAGACGGGATTGCCACCCAACATTATTCCTGGCGCAGCAAACAGAAAGAGAAACGCGCACAGATAGATTTAATCATTGAGCGTGCCGATAAAATTGTAAATCTTTGTGAAATAAAGTTTTCCAATGAGAAGTATGTATTGAAGAAAGAAGAAGCGGAAAAGTTGCAGCATAGAATTGCCACTTTTCGTGCGGAAACGGAACTGTCTTGTCCCATTTGGTTGACTATGATTACCACTAACGGCTTGGCACCGTCTGTTTACAACGCCGATGTGGTAAAGGAGCTGACTTTGGACAATTTGTTTGAATAACAGGGCGAATATCAAAGTTTTCTGATTTTTTTGTGTTTTTGCGCTCCCAATTCTGCAATTTTAACGCAGTTGGAGAATCGTTCTTTGAAATAATGCAATAATAAATAAGTATAAAAAGTCAATTTGAAAAACTGTTATGAAAAACAACGCCCAAGCCGTTTCCGGTCTGGGCACTGATGGATTTTATCTTTCTGAATGATCCAGTTGAGTTTTCCCAAAAATTTCAAGTTCAACCTGCAAAGTTGCAAAAAAACTGACCGAGGTCAGCACGATGGGTGTGCCGTCGCCGCATAAAACTCATTCGCTCGGCCTTCTGCCACCGTCGCTTCCAGCATCCGCACGTGCGACAGAAAGTCGGCGTCGTTGATGCGGAGGGCGTGTTGCGCACAGTGGCGGATGCAGGCCTGGCACTTGATGCAGATTCCCTCGAAAATCGGTACTCCCGTCGTCGGCACAATGCTGCCCATCGGACAAACTTTTGCGCATTTTCCACAATGAATGCACTGATTTTCATCTACTTGCGGTTTGCTTTTCAGAAACTTGGCCGGTCGTAAATCCTCTGTCAGTGGCGTGTAGTAGTTTTGCGGCTCGGGCTCGCCAGGAACCGACAATGTGCCCTCTTTATCCATCGGCAAACGAGTAACAAAGTTGCGCAGTTGCTGCAGGTCGTCCTCCGTCGGGCGGCTGGCCGACAGCGTGCGCGAAAATGCGTGTCGGCACACCATCGCGGCGGCTCCCACGGGACGCAGTTCGCCCTGCCGCGCTTTCAGCACCATCTCCGACAGCGTGTCGTCGTAGTGCCGTCCGCCAAACACGGCAATGGCGATGAGCGGATTGCCCTCGCCCCTGACGAACGCCTCCACAAAGGGAAGCGTTTTGTTGGGAATGCGGCCGGCATACACGGGCGTACCCCACACCAGCAGCGCGTCAGGCGGAAGGGAAACGGCTCGCTCCCTGTCGGCAGGCGTGGTGTAAGAGACCATCTGGTACGGAACGCTGAAGCGTGCGGACAGTGCCTGCGCCGCCGTTTCCACAATTTTGCGCGTGCCGCCCGTGGGACTGAAATAGATGCCTACAATTTGTTCGATTTTCATGTTAGAAGGTGATTGTTAGCCCATTGCCCGTAAACGTCAGGGCGGAGTCGTGCTTTTTGCCTTTTACATAAAGTACTGATCCGGCGATGAATAATGGGACAGATGCGCCCATTAGGACTACGCCGCCGATGGAGCAGATGCCGCCCAATGTATGTGCAGCGGGCGCATCGGATATGCAGAGATAGGCTAGCGGAAAAATGGCGGCTCCCGCCACCGCGCAGCAACCACCGGAAATCAGCAGGTTGCGGCCCGTTGTCATCTGCGAGTTGCGTTTGAGGTCCACCTGTGCGGCAGACATCGGCGCAGAGGTAAACTGCCACTGACATTCATCAACTTTCTCGTTTTCCATCGCCATCGTGCTCATACACAGCTGTTGCGCCGAAACCGACAGCGTAAGCAAAAATACAATAGTCGTCACAACAAATTTCATTGTCTCAAATTTTTTTGAAGGCACAAAATTAAGCATTTTATGATTTTTATTTTTATTATGTTTGCCAAAAAATATTCAACGTATGAAAAAATACAAAATCCTCTCTATTGACGGCGGCGGTATCAGAGGTCTCCTCCCCGCTATGATTCTCCAGGAAATGGAAAAACGTCTGCGTGAACGCACGAATAATCCCAATGCACGCATTGCCGACTACTTCGATATGATTGCCGGCACCAGCGCCGGCGGTATGCTGGCCTGCTCCATGCTCTACAAACACGACGGCAAGAAGATGGACTGCTCAACGGCGGTATCCCTTTTTGAGAGCGGTGGCCCGAGAATCTTCAAAAAGAACGGCTTCAACCAAATTCGACGAATGTTTGATTCTATGTATCCGGCCAAAAACATTGAGGCGGTGCTGGCAGAAATCTTCGGCGAGTCTCAGCTCTCCGAGTCTGATACGGAAGGACTGAT
>JAZLIJ010000086.1:0-1159 GCA_045617325.1 Fibrobacter sp. | reverse complement strand
GTTCTGTGCGCTCACGTAGAGAGGCATAGCTGCAAGCAGCAAAATGCCGAGCATTTTTGAGAAAATTTTCATAGGTAATAAATAAAATTATTAATGAATGAAATTGGTTATCGATTTTTGAGTATCTTTACACCAAGGCAACGCCTTGTGCGGTGCATAAGTTAATCGAACTTTTTTATTGGACTCACAAAAATGCGCACAATTTTTCTAAAAAACAAGTCACAGGCATTATTATCTATAGTCAAGGATGCCTAAATACTAACTTATTTTATCATGAACTACGGATACATTAGGGTTAGCAGTGACAAACAAACAGTAGAGAATCAACGATTCGAAATTGAAAAGTTCTGTGAGTCCCAGGGGTTCCGCATTGACGGGTGGATAGAAGAAACCATCAGCGGAACCAAAAATTACAGCAAGAGGGCACTCGGGAAGCTTCTCCGTCGCGTCAATGATGGTGATCTTATCGTCTGCTCGGAACTTTCCAGACTTGGAAGGACGATGTTTATGATTATGGACATCCTCCACCTTTGTATGGAAAAAGGGTGCCGTGTGTGGACCATCAAGGACGGATACCGCCTTGGTGACGATATCCAAAGCAAGGTGCTAGCGTTCGCGTTCGGCCTCTCCGCCGAAATCGAGAGGAACCTCATCAGCCAGCGTACCAAGGAGGCGCTGGCGCGCAAGAAGGCCGAGGGGGTTCACCTCGGACGCCCCACCGGCAGCCGCACGGCGCCGGACAGGAGGAAACTTCACGGCAAGGAGGCGTTCATAGACAGGCAGCTTGCCCGCGGAGTACCATTGGTGCAGATCGCAAAGGCCTGCCACGTCCACAGAAACACCTTATATACTTATTTAAAGGAAAAGGAATAGTTTTTCTCAACCGGTTCAATCGCCAAAAGAGGCACCCCGTTCGTCGGGATGCCTCTTTTTTACGTTCGATTAACAAGCACCAATCTTGGAGGGTGCGGCGCTGCAATATACTCAAAAATCGAAAACCAATTTCATCCTATTTATTTTTATTACCTATGAAAATTTTCTCAAAAATGCTCGGCATTTTGCTGCTTGCAGCTATGCCTCTCTACGTGAGCGCACAGAACGTTACCGTCAAGGGTAACGTGAAGGACGCGGCCGGCGAGCCCGTCATCGGCGCTGGCGT
>JAZLIJ010000085.1:0-7040 GCA_045617325.1 Fibrobacter sp. | reverse complement strand
TGGTTTGCCCTTGCCGAAAACATCGTTCGGGCAGATGAACAGAATGTACTGTTCCTGAAGGTTTGCGTAGCTGACTCCCTTGGCGAGGATGTCCAGGTCGCACATGCCCTGGTAATAGCGAGTGCGCTTGGGGAGTTCGCCTGTATCGGCCATCTGCAGCTCGATATCGAACATGCGGCCTACTCCCGGCTTGCCCGATGCGTCGGGAACCTCCTCCTTGACCATGACATCGAAGCGGACGCTCTTGTGGAACGGATCCTCCTGCGTGGTAGCTTCGCCGACTACGGAAATCTTTTCGATGGAAATTTTTAGGACGTCCTGCAGAAAATCTTTCGCGATGTCCTTGTTGCTGAACACCTTCGCGAACATGAAGTTGTCTGTGATGTCCAGTTCATCGTAACTTTTCATTACGTAACTCATTTTTCCTCCTGTCGCTACATGCTGAAAAAGCGACGGTTTAAATTGTGTGTCATGACTCGCGGCTGTCGCGGCAAGAAGCCTGCGCATCCGCAAGAAAACCTCGGCGTTCGCCGAATTGAAAAGAACATGTGCTAGATTTTAACGTCTGAACAAATGTTCACTACAAATCTAACAACAAAATTATGCCGTGTCAAGAGGCTTGGTGAAATATTTAATGAACTACGGCTGAAATTGGATTTTCGCAATGAATAGAAAGTAATGCTTGTTCCCCGAATTCAACTATTCCTTTTGTAATGCAAGTCGGCTACGGCGAAGGAATTGAATTTTCGGTAATTTGCTGTACCTTGGGGGTATTGCTGTTTTGCGCATTTCTCGCGTGGCTTAATTTCGACGTGATAATAGGCCCGCCAAAGTCTACGAATACGGATTCTTGAAGTAGCAAAAAAATCAACTTCCCACTTACTTTAAGATGAAGTTTTAACTATATTTTTTACAGCACAAAAGTGCATTTAACGTGTTTTGCGTTTTCCCGCTTGTAACGCAAAGGAGATGAAGATGGAAAATAGAGCAATCGTCAATGGCGATGAGAAAAATGAAATCATCGTGTACCAACCGGAAGGAACATCCTTCCACATTGAAGCAATTCTTGAATCTGAAACTGTTTGGCTTACTCAAGCACAAATTGCAGATCTTTTTGGCACGAGACGCCAAGCCATTACCAAACATCTTGCAAATATTTTCCGTGACGAAGAGCTTGATGCAAATTCAGTTAGTTCCAAAATGGAACTAACTGCAACTGATGGAAAAAAATATCTTACCAATTTTTACAATCTTGATGCTATTTTATCCATTGGTTATAGAGTCAATAGCAAAAGAGCTACGCAATTTCGTCAATGGGCCAATCGAGTTCTCAAGGAGCATTTACTCAAAGGTGGCTCCGTCAACCAGCGTTTTATGCTGACTGAAGAACGCATCGACCAGCAACTCGTCAATCATGAAAAACATTTGCAAGAAAACGATCAACAACACGCTTCAATGCAAACTCGGCTCGCATCCCTCGAAAAGCAGGTGGATTTTTTCGTGAAGGCGAATCTTCCGCCAAGCGAGGGCTTGCTGAATGCGAAATCCTGGTGGAGCGGATATGAATTCGCAGCGCAGTTGGTGCGTTCCGCGAAGGAGGAAATCATCATTATCGACCCGTATGCCGACGACATTGCGCTCGCGCTTATCGCAAAGCATTCGCCGAACGTCAATGGCGTCGTCTATTCCGCGCATGTGACGAGCCGCTTGAAAGATGAGGCGGCAAGGCTCAATCGTGAGTTTCCGACAGTCGAACTCAAAAGTATGCAGAATGTCCACGACCGCTTCATCATCGCTGACGAAACTGTTTACCACATCGGCTCTTCGCTCAACGAACTCGGTAAAAAGCTGACTGCATTTTCTGTGCTAAATATCGTAACCAAGCAACAGCTGCTTGAAATGGTGAAGTAAATCCCCTGCTGTTTTGCATGCCTGAGGGGTTGTTGCATAAATGGAAAATTTGAACGAGGGAGTGTCATTTTTTGCGATTTCTTATCCGTTTTGGTGTACTTTTGCGTAGTTTCGGATATAAAATCTATGATTCTTTATCCGTTTTATGCTAAAAAAGGTATATTTCGGATATAGAATCGTTTTTTTGGGGCGAAAAGAGGTTCCTATGGCTAAATCGGATATAATTGGTCGAGTGGAAGAATGTCGGCTTATCGAGGAGTATTGCTCCTCAAACAAGGCTGAAATGATTGCCGTTTATGGACGTAGGCGTGTCGGTAAAACATATTTGGTGAAGCAGTTTTTTGATGAAGAATTTGACTTTTATTTCACCGGGTCTTACGATACGCCCAAGAATATACAGCTTGACCTTTTTAAAAAGGAGCTGGTGCGTTGCGGTTCGAAATGCGGGAACTTGAAGGATTGGTTCCAGGCGTTTGAGGCATTGCGCGAATACCTTGAAACTATCAAGAAAGAGCGCGTCGTTGTCTTTCTTGATGAACTCCCGTGGATGGATACGGCCAAGAGCAATTTTGTTTCCGCTTTCAGTTATTTTTGGAATTCCTGGGCTGTTTCCCAAAAGAATTTAAAGTTGTTTGTTTGCGGCTCGGCGACCACGTGGATGCTTGAAAAACTGATTGGGGACAAGGGCGGTCTGTATGGTCGAATTTGCCGTTCTATCTATCTAGCGCCATTCACGCTTTATGAAACCGAACAGTATCTTAATAAGATAAAAGGCATGGGCTATGGAAAAAAGCAGGTGCTTGATGCCTACATGGTGTTTGGTGGTATTCCGTATTACTTGAGTATGCTGGAGCGCGATATTCCGTTTTCGCAAAATGTAGATAAACTATTCTTTAAGCAATTTGCTCCACTAAAAATGGAGTATGATTTTTTGTTTCGCTCCTTGTTCAAGAATTCAAAATTGTACAGGGACGTTGTCGTTGCGATATCTTCGAAGTTAAAAGGGCTTACTCGGCCAGAAATTGCCGAAGCGACGCACCAAGGCGAAGGTGGTGTTTTGACGGAAGTCCTTGAAAATCTTTGTCGCTGTGACTTTGTTCGCAAATACACTCCGTTTGGAAAGAAAAGTGCAGGGACTATGTATCAGCTCGCCGATATGTATACGTTGTTCTACTTGAGATTTGTGAGTGGAAACGGTCAGGACGAGAACTTTTGGAGCAATACGCAAAATTCGGGTGAACGGAATGCATGGGGCGGCTATGCTTTTGAACAAGTGTGCTTGTTGCATCTGTCAAGAATAAAGGCCGCTCTCAGCATTCTTGGTGTCTTGAGCAATTCTTATTCTTGGTTTTGTAAACCGTTTGCTGATTCTGATGGTGCAAAATGGGATGGCGGGCAAATCGATTTGTTGATTGATAGGGCTGACAACGTCATCAACATTTGTGAAATGAAATATGCGAACGATGAGTTCTCAATCACGAAGGAATACGAAGAAAAACTGCGAAAAAGGGAAACCCTTTTCAAAAAAGTCACAAAGACTCGCAAGGCGACGACACATGTATTTGTGACTACGTATGGAGTAAAACAGAATAATCACAGCGGAATAGTTCAGCATCAAGTCACCATGGACGACTTGTTCCTGAATTAATTTTTCTAAATTTGCCCCCATGAAGAATACGAACATCCCTGAAGAAGTTTTTGTGAAGGCTGCCGCCGAGTTCGGTACGCCGCTTTGGATTTACGACCGCGCGACGATAGAAGCGCGCATCAAGGAAGTGAAGGTATTTGACAATGTGCGCTTTGCGCAGAAGGCCTGCCCGAACCTTTCCATCGTTTCGCTCGTGCGCAAGGAAGGCTGCGTCGTGGATGCCGTGAGCGCAGGCGAAATCGTGCGCGCCTTGAAGGCGGGCTTCAAGGGCGGTGTCGAAAAGGGCAAGGGCCCGGAAATCGTTTACACTGCCGATATTTTTGATCGCGACGCCTTGGAACTCGTGAAAAAATACGACATCCCGGTGAACGTGGGTTCTCCGGACATGATTCAGCAACTCGCCGATGCCGGCGTTAAATCCGAATTGACGCTTCGCATCAATCCGGGTTTTGGCCACGGGCACTCGAGCAAGGTGAATACGGGTGGACCGCTTTCGAAGCACGGCGTGTGGCACGAACAGATCAAGGATTGCATCAAGCTCGCCCAGGCGAACGGGATGTGGATTACCGGGCTGCACATGCACATCGGTTCCGGCTCCGATTTTGAACATCTTTCACAGGTGGCAACGTCCATGTGCGACGCCAGCCGTCGCTTGGGCTCGCACCTCCGCACCATCAGCGCCGGTGGCGGCCTCCCGATCGAGTACCACGAAGAAAAGAAGGGTGCCCGTATCGACATGAAGGCTTACTACGACGTGTGGGACAATGCACGCAAGAACATTCAGCAGAGTATTGGCCACGATGTTCATTTGGAAGTGGAACCGGGCCGTTACCTCGTCGCCGAAAGCGGTTACCTGATGGCTGAAATCTGCGCCGTGAAAAAGCAGGGCGACAACCTGTTCTACTTGGTGGATGCCGGATTTACCGACCTCGTGCGCCCGAGCTTCTACGGCAGCTATCACCAGATTTCCATTATCGCCCGCGATGGCCGCGAACTGAACGAAACCGTCGACGCAATCGTCGGTGGCCCGCTTTGCGAATCCGGTGACGTGTTCACGCAGGAAGAAGGCGGATTTGTGGTGACTCGCAAACTCCCGAAGGCAAAAGTCGGCGACCTTTTGGTGCTCCACGATACTGGCGCCTACGGTGCCGCCATGAGCAGCAACTACAACAGCCGCCGCTACGCCGCCGAAGTGATGTACACGAACGGCGAATTGAAAGTGATTCGCGAACGCCAGACGTTCGAGCAGATGCTCCAAAACGACCGTATTATCGAATTCTAAACTTCGCATAGCCGCGTTACTCGCACCCTCACGTATATGAATACGCTACGGGAGCTCGCGCCTTGCTCTGCTCGTTTATAATTCGATAATGGATTGCGCTTCAAAACTTCGCCTGGCTTCGTTGCATTAATCGAAGTCGTCTTGTCCGCCTGGTTCATGATTGAATCCGGCGGTGTAATCCGGGTCCCAGAAGGAGCCGTTGAGAAGTGTATGGCGGTTCAGTTCTACGGTAACAATCTTCATCTTTGGTTTTTCGTATTTCTTTTTCATTTTGATGTGGTCCGTTTTTATTTTGCAATGTAGTTCTTGCCGTTAATTATATAAACTTGTTTGCTCTGGATGTTGTTCACCTTGCGGCCGTGCAGGTCGTAGATGCGCATGGGTTGCTGACTGCGTTTGAACGAGTGCGCGGGTGTCGTGGCGGGCTTGATTCCTGTGCGACCGTCTTCATCGTCGATGGGTTGCAGCGTGCCGTCGTCGCCGAGTACCATGTAGCGGATTACAGCCTTAGGATTGCTTTGTGAAATGTACGGGCTGTCGTCCCGAGGAGTGATGGAGAGCGAGAAGCGCATTGGTTTGAGGCTTACGGCGGCCCCCATCTTCATGAATTCGCCGTCTTTGTTGAGCGTGTAACTGTCGTCGACGTGCTTGGATTCGTAGTTGCCGGTGAAGGTGAAAATGTCGTAGGCGGACTGGATGCTGAACGAATCTTCTTCCGTTGCTTTCAGGTTTGCGTTTTCGAATACAAGTGCTGGAGCCTTGTTGGTGGCGTCGGCTTTGAGGCGGACGACGTACGGGGTGTTTGCTTTCATGGTGCCGCCGTCCATCATGTTGAACGCTACGACGGCGTTCTTGTCCTTGTCGAACAATATGCCGCCGACTTCGGCAACATCCAATTCGGCATCGTTCAAGGCGCTTACCGGGGCCTCGAACGGGACGAACCATGTCTGCCATTTGCCAATCACGGCAGAGAAGTCGCGCGTGTAGGTGATGGACTTGACGCTTGGGGCGTCTTCTACTACAGAAATTTTTTCGATGTCGTTTGCGCTTTCGTCAATTGTAATTTCACTGTTCTCGGATGCCTTATGTTCAATTGTGGTGTAATCCGATTTTGTGATGATGAAGTTTTTCGCGAAGACGATGTTGAAATCTTTCCAAACGTCTTTAGCAGTGTACAGGGACCTTATATTTCCTTTTTTGTAGGGAATGTTGAGTGTGACGTCAGAGAGGGCGATTCCGTTGAATACGTTTTTCCCGCTGATGTCTGGGATTTTATCTGCCTCCGTCCATTGTACGCTTACGGTTTCTAGTTCGGTGCAACCTTCAAAAGCGTTACTTCCGATGCTTGTTACGCTGTTTGGGATTGTGACGGATGTAAGACCCGTGACACCTTTGAGCGCGTTGTTTCCGATAGACGTAGTGTTTTCGGGGATCACGAGTTCTCCGGAGATTTCTTCGCCGTTGTGATAGTATTTGATTGTTTTGCTTGTGCCGAAGTAATCGTAGATGATGTTGTTGTTCGCGAAATCTACGACGTTTATATTGACATTCTGTAGGTTGGTGCAACCTTCAAAAGCGTTACTTCCGATGCTTGTTACGCTGTTTGGGATTGTAACGGATGTGAGTCCTGTGCAACCACTGAATGCGTCGTTTCCTATGCTTGTTACGCTGTTCGGTATTGTGACGGATGTGAGTCCCGTGACTCCTTTGAGTGCGTTATTCCCGATAGATGCTGTGGTATTAGGAATTGTGAGTTCCCCGGAGATTACTTCGCCGTTGTAATAGTATTTGATTGTTTTGCTTGTGCCGAAGTAATCGTAGATGATGTTGTTGTTCGCGAAATCTACGACGTTTATATTGACATTCTGTAGGTTGGTGCAACCTTCAAAAGCGTTACTTCCGATGCTTTTTACGCTGTTTGGGATTGTAACGGATGTGAGTCCTGTGCAACCACTGAATGCGTCGTTTCCTATGCTTGTTACGCTGTTCGGTATTGTGACAGAAGTAAGGCCAGTGCAACCATAGAAAGCGCTACTTCCGATGCTTGTTACGCTGTTCGGGATTGTGACGGATGTAAGACCCGTGACACCATTGGGCGCATTGTTTCCGATAGACGTAGTGTTTTCGGGGATCACGAGTTCTCCGGAGATTTCTTCGCCGTTGTGATAGTATTTGATTGTTTTGCTTGTGCCGAAGTAA
>JAZLIJ010000084.1:0-24688 GCA_045617325.1 Fibrobacter sp. | reverse complement strand
AAAAATCTGCAGCCTCCTCCTGAAGATTGGTATACTCCTGAATCAAGACCTTCTTTGGCAAATATCGGCGGAAATGTTTGGGAATTAGATATGTATTTTGACAGGCATATTCTTTATTCCAAAGAATCTGTAACGGAGGGAAATATCGGGTTGCATTTAACTGATTGGAGTGATTTTGATAAGACCGTCTGTGGAATAGCATTGTTGGATTCAGATGGAAATGTAATATACGGCCAAATTCCTTCTGTCGAAAAATGCGAATCGTATGACGGACCGAATTTGCTGATGAATCAGTATGCATGGGGGTTCTAAGATGAAAAGAATTCTTGCCTTGTTGTTGGCTGCATTTGTATTCTTTGCGTGTTCTGACGATACGGGAACGAACCTTAAAAATGAAGAGGTTCCTTCTAGCGTTGTCGGTTGGCGAAGTGCCGGTTTTACGCCCGTGATTTCTTTTGAACGAGGAGGCGGTCTCCAAAAAGTGGTTCATTCAGGAAACTGGCTGGTCTTGATGGATGCGTGGACAAGTCCTATAGAAGGAAAATCAGGAACATTAACTTATTCGCCGAGGCTTTTTATTTCTAAAATCGGGTCTGGTATATGGGATACCCTTGTCCCGCCGACTTCTGCCTATGTCAAACAGCTTTATGCAGACTCTTTCGGTGTATATATAGGTACTTATAATTCCGAAGTGTTTGAGTATAATCCAGAAAAAAAAGATTGGAAAAACTTAACTGTAAAAAAAGCAAACGATTCTTTGTGGTATCATATTTATGGAATACAAAGATTTAGTGGCAGATTAATCGTTAGTATGGCGGGCTATACAGAATCAATGGGTGCTTATGCTAAAATTCTTCTGCAAAATGAATCAGAATGGTTGGAATTACAGTTGCCTCGCATTCGCAAGGGAATGTTTGTAGATAGCGTGAGATATGATGAAAGTAAAACGGATCCCCTTTATTTTGTGGATGCTGCAGAAATGAATGGGGATCTTTATGTCTGCACTGCAGATGGAGTCTGGAAACTGGATGCGGTCACTCTTTCATGGACAGAGTTGCCGAAATTCCCGAAGATGAAATGGAACGCCAATTACCACGATGTTTATACGGTTGAAGACCTTGTTGTCTACAAGAACTCGTTGATTGCAGTTGACGGAACGAATGATCGCATCTATCAATGGGATGGTGTGAATAATTGGCTTGCCTTAGATAGCATGATTCTTCCCACTATAATAAGAAACGGGGATTCGTCTTATAATATATACAGAAGTTCGCTGCATGATATAAAGGATTTAGCTACTGATGGAAGGCATCTTTTTATTTCAGGAGATGCATCTTGCCCCAAAGTTTATATGGGGGATTATGGCGAACCCTATGGGAATATCCCTAAAGGATGGCGAGCAATGATGCTTGGTTGGTGTGCCGAAAAAGGAGGTTGTGTTTCTAAAGATGCTACATATAGTTTAGATATTGTCGGAGATACAATTTATGCTGCCGCATGGGAAGGATTATTCAAGATGCCTTTAGGCGATTTAGATTCTGCCATAGCAGGGCAGTCTGATTTTAAGGGATTTGAAAAATATCAATAAAATTTTTAAGGAAGTAATAAAAATGAATTTAATTTTGAAAAGCTTCTTGCTTCTGGACTTGTTGTTTTTTTTTAACGCGGCTTCAACGTCTAGCTTTTGTCTAATAATTTCATCTTGGTTTCTACCGCCTCAGTCACCTTGAAGCAAGCTGCGCGACCGATAGGATCCAGAACAAAGCGAGTAAAGCGCCAAAAGTCTCGTTTATCCGTACTTTGAGAAAAAACAGCTGATTTACAACAAACTAATATTCACTATAATCAGCAATTGCATGGATAAAAACAACAAAAAACCTCGTTTTATCCGTACTTTGAGGAAAAACAAGGCTAGACTTTATTCATGTATTGTTTGAATTTTATACGCGACCTTTAAATGTAGCCGCTGCACACAGCACTACTTGGAGTCCTTGACGCAACGAACAGAGTATGCGCTCGGTTTCGCAAATTCACCCAAATATACATGTTCAACAAATGCAGACAAACTCATGAGGTAGGCGTAGAAGTAGTCTTTTTCATCAGAAGACCAGAAGGAGGCCAAGCCACCAACATCGCTGACATTTCCATCATCGGAGCCAGCACCCGCAGGAAGGGCTGAGAAGCCATAAGCATCTGTGCCCGCAGACACACCGTCTTCCACATACCAGTCCGTCTGAGTTTTGAGCGCCGTGCCAGCAACACTAGAATCACCTATCGCAGTAAACAGAGTGCGCCATTCTTCCCGATTTGGCAAGTGCCAATTTTCGGGGCACACGCCACGAACAGTTCCGCTTGAGTTGCAGGTTTCTTTGTAGCCACAGCCTTTACCCGCATCGGAGAATACCGCAGCACTATCCATCGCAGCACTCCACAAATACAGGCGACCATACTTAGCACAGGAATCTTCACTGTTTTTGAGACAGTAGCTCTTGGCGGAACCCTTGTTATAATCGTAGTTGAGGTTTTGTGCCATCCAGGTTTGATCACCGATTTTCACGGTCTTGTACTTTTGACCATCGCGTTCGTCCGTAAATTCACCATAGCCAATGTCCGGATTCAAGTAATCCCAAGCGGTTTTAATTTCGCCAGAACTACTAGATGCCTTTCCGCTAGAGGAACTGCTTTGAGATTGTTTAGAAGCGGAGCTACTTACAACAACATCGTCATCATTGACAGAAGTGCCGCTGTCACTATCGCAAGCGGAAAGAGAAAGACCCGCTGCAGTGGCAGCAACGGCAATTGCATAGTGTAAACTTTTCATACGGAACCTCATCTATGCTAAAAAAGATAAAAAATCTATTTCAAAATAAAGACGCAGCATTTGTCATATAACGCTCAAACAACTAAATCGCGCCGTTTCAAAGCGATTTGGATGCAGAAGACGCTTCACCTTTGAAAATTTTCGTAAAAGCACCTTGTAAACAACATGCCGATTTAACCCTTTCCGAAAACAAAAGCATAGCCTCTGAAAAACGGAAAAGAACCTGCATCTCTGCAGGTTCTTTTTGATTGTGCAATAGCACACACACGACCTCTTCGTAAGATAGATGAACCCCGCAGGCCAAACGCCTGCGGGGCCACCTTGCTCCTATATAAATCCCTGGACATCACCTCCAAACCCAACAAACATCGAATGACTCAGGGACGAAAACTTGCGTTTCTCTATGACTAATAATACCTCCAGAAACCAGCATGAATCACTTTTTTTTGCTTTTCAAAACTCCAAAAAAGAACACTCCAACTGGGAATATGGATTAAGATAAAAACGGCGGAACACTTGCTGCGGCAGGGTATTAGCAATGAACACAAATGCGTATGGCGAGAGTCGTGGCCGTGGTGGACGCTTTCTGCGTCCATGGCTGCGCTTACAAATAATCGTAAACGAGTTTACGATTGCTTGATTCGCTTGCGCATTGTTGCTTGGACACCGGTCCTTGCGTCTTTCCTCGCACCTGTCCTCGCGCCTGTCCTCGCTTGACGGGGATGACGGGGATGACCGAGCCTAGCATTGAACGCATTCGGTGTTCGCTACTGCGGTTATGAAATGTCAAAAATGCAAGCATTTTGCCCTGTTTGGTCCGTTTGAACGCAACTAAAGTACCACCGATATACGGACCAAATCTGCAGTTTGCCCTGTTTGGTCCGTTTGAACGAGGCTTTTCGCCCCAAAACCCCGCAGATCCGGCTCAGAAGCCGGGATGACGGCCCCACGATAGTGGCTAGTTTGAAGTTTGGCGGCTGCGCGCGGGTTTACGCAAAAAAAACATCTCCCGCCACAACAGCATCTCCCGCAGCAAACGCATCTAGCATCCACAAAAGCATCCACAGTCGCATTCAGCATCCACCGCAACATTCGACTATTCTCACCAACCAAAACAAAAAAAATCCCGCAGGAGTTGAACCTGCGGGATTCTCAAAGGAGATAGTACCACTAGTCTGTCCTACCCCGCGGTTTGATCAGGCTTCCCTTCTCCAAAACCAGGACGGACTTGTGACACACTAATAATATACTCATAGTCTAAGCAAAACGAAACGAAAAATTTACAATTCTTTATTCCGATTCAAAACAATCCTATTTGGAACACCAACAATCAGGAAGCATTCACGTAAGTTATCCGTAAGTTTAAGGTTACATCGTTTTGACAAAAACATGTGATTTAAACTTCCCATTAGTGTTTTGTCCACAAAAACATGATTATGTAAAAGCGCTCTTCTTTAAAAAAATCTATCTTACATTGTGGAATATTATAGAGCAAGACTTGTTCTGCTCGTTTTTGGATATGTAGAAAAGGGAGGCACCGTGCCTATTAAGAAGTACCTGCTTGCATTGACCGCAGCGACCTGCGTCATGGCAGCACAGCAAGAACAACCGACACCTTATGACCTCATCAGGCCAACTTGGCCGCTTACCTGGGACGAGTCCGCATTCAACAGGTTCGATACGACCGTCACCAAGAAAAAGAACATGGTCCCCAAAAACAGGACTCCGGCATCTTACAAGGCGAACGAGCTCATTCCGGACACCTTGAACCAAGCCTACCTGGACAACATCAATACGCACATGTCCCCCATCCGCATCAACCAGGCGGGTTACCTCGAAAGAGACATGGAGCGCCAGTTCTACTATGTGGGCACGGCGACGAACTTCGAAGTCGTGGATGTCAACGGCAACTCCTTAAGTCCGGCGGTCACGGGCACATTAACGTCGTCCGGCGGCACGACCTCTTCCAACTGGTCCATCATCGCAGGCACAAACGCCGCAACGAACGACCAAAAGCGTTACCAAGTCGATATCACAGGGCAGTCCGGCACCATCATGGTGGGGCGCATTCCGCAGGGTGTGCCAACAGAAACGCGACTCCGCATCAAGGTCGGTAACGATATTTCAAGCACATTCATCGTGAGCGACAAGGTCTACTCGATGATTCGCAGCGCAGCACTCAAATTCTACGGCATCAACCGCAGCGGCAATGGCGAATCCTGGTTCCACCCGGCAAGCCACACCAAGGACGGCGGCGGCCCGATTGTCACGGGAGCCGATGACGTTCGCGGTCCCTTCAACGAAGCCCTGGCGGGCACCCTCGAAGGTGGCTACTACGACTGCGGCGACCATCTGAAGGAATCGCAGACGCAGATGTACGCATTCATGGCAGCAGCCGTGATGGCGGCGACCAACGCAGACGCAGACGATGACGCCTACGCATTCAACCAAGGAGAAACCGTCAACACGGACGGTATTCCCGACATGCTCCGCGAAGCAAAGCACGGCGCAGATTTCGTGCTCCGCGCCTACAACCGCGCAAAGGGAGTCATCGACGACATGGCGCTCTCTGTCGGTAACTTCGGTTCCGACCACGCCTGGTGGGGACGCCCAGAAAACCAGGACAAGTTGCCCGTAGACAACTCCGCCTCGGCCACGGACCGCGGAGGTCCGGCTTCAAGAACGGTGCGCCTAGGTGAAATCGGGGCAAACATTGGCGGCGAAACGGCTGCAGGCCTCGCCATCCTCGGCAAGGACTACGCCATCTACGACAAGGCTTTCGCAGACTCCTGCCTGATGGTCGCCGAAAAGATGTACGAATTCGCAAAGTCCATGGCACAGGGCAAGACCTACAAGAACAACACGAAGGCCGCAGGCTGGTCAAGCCCCGCCTACAACGGCAACAACGAATTTTATGACGATATGGCGCTCGCCTCTGTAGCGCTCCTCTACGCAACCGGCAAAAAGGAATACGCCGACGACATGATTCGCACAAGGAACATGGTCCAGGGCCAGGAATACATGGATGGCGCCGGATTCTTCCAGGGCGGCTGGTTCGTCACGAACAACAAGGGTTTCTTCAAGGACGTAAAGAACACCAGCTGGGCAAACTGCTACGCATTCGCACTCTACGCCTTGTACAAGCTCATCCTCTCCGACAAGGAAAAGGCTATCAACGTTTACGGCCTTACCGAAACTGAATGGCTCAACGCCGTCGAGGACTGCGTCGCCGACATGATTGCAAACCTCGGCGACATGGGTTTCCAGCAGGGGCAATCGGAACAGCTCGTGCTCCCCGGCAACCCGAGCATCTGGAAGCCCGCCACGGTCTACTACGACAAGATCTGGTACACCATGCACACCGACCAGACGTGGATTTACAACCGCTACCAGATGGGCAACATCTTTGAAATTTTCGCCTACGCGGATGTCGCGAACGACCTCGCGAGCAAGAATATAACGCTCCCGATTCTTGGCAATCCCGACTGGAAGGCGGGCGAAGCGTTCCAGCTGGGTATCAACCAGATGAACTACATGCTCGGCGTGAACCCGTGGGATGTGTCCTTTATTCTCGGCGTGGGCGACAAGAACGACGCCCATCCGCATCACCGTGCGGCAAACCCCGAAGGAAAGAACGTCCCGGGCGCCGCCTACAAGTACAATCCGCCGACGGGCGCCCTCTTCGGCGGTGTCGCCCCCGGTTCCATGAACTCCTGGGTACCGGACAACAAGAGCTGGGAAGACTACCACCTTTCGGAGACCTGTATCGATGCAGCGGCAACCCTCGTGAGCGCCTCCATGCTCGCCTCCCAGAAGATTGACAGGACACTTGCCCCCGATATCAACGTCGAAATCCGCCACGTGAGCATGGACTCCGCCATCGTGATGATCAAGCTTACACAGCGCGGCACCGCAACGATTTCTTACGGCACGCAGGAAGGCCAGTACAACCTGACCGCCACAGGCGAAAAGCCGGGTGTCCAGCACGAAATTACACTCCGCGACCTGAAGCCGGGAACGGCCTACTACTTCTACGTCACAGGCTCGAACGCCTACGTTCCCGAAAACACGAAGACGAAATACCTCGTCGATAGCACGCAGACTCCGTTTACGTTCACAACTTTGAACACCGTCGAAAACGCAAATATCGCAAACGTGACGGTCTGCAACATCAGCGCGGACTCAGCAGAAATCATGTGGTACACCCCGAACGGCGAATACGAGTCCAAGGTCTACTGGGACACGAAGCCGCACTCCACCGCCGAAGAATTTGCATACAACACAGGCAAGGGGAACGCCGATATTTCTGGCATTCCGACAAAATTCCACTATGTGAAAATTGGCGGTCTTAAGGAAAAGACGACTTATTACTACATGGTTGAAAGCAACGGCGCCCAGTCTACAGTTGATGACAACGGCGCCCTTCTCAAGTTCACGACACCTGTCACGCAGTACGACTTCAGCGTGAGGACGTACCAGTACGAATGGGATGGAAAGCCGGCCATCAACATGAATATTTTCAACAACGAGGCAAGGCCCTTCGACAGCTTAACGGTGCGCATGTACATGCGCGGTGACGACGACCTCTATGACGATGTCGCCATCCGTACCGACATTTGCCAGGCCTACGACGAAGCAGGCTTCAACAAGGCTTGCGATGCATCCACGCTCGCCAACCTGAACGAAGGTTTCCGCCACGCCCGCCCTGTCAAAATCGAAGATACCTATGACGAAGCGACGAAGACTTGGCAGTGGTACTTCCCGATTCCGCTTGGAAGCACAGTCATCAAGAGTTCCAGCCGTTTCCGTGTTGACGTTCTCTTTGTCGCACGCATCAGGGCCGTGGGCCAGGACGATCCTCTGGACACGCCTCCTGTGAACAAGAGGCTCTACTGCCGCTCCGGCAACAAATGGCACTGGGTTACGGACATCACCAGCCAGCAAAGCCTCGACGCCAATCCGGGCGACTGGAGCTGGATGCCGCACTCCCGTACAAACCAGGAAGAAAAGGACTTCAACGGCATGCCCTGCGAGGAAAAGGACGCCGGCGACATAGACCTCGACCTGGCTCCGGAGAACCCGTACGTTTCCGTGTACCGCAAGGATGAATTTGTCTGGGGCTACAGCCCCTCCAAGAAGGAAATGCAGACCAAGCGCGCGAACTACAAGATTGACGTGACGCTCGATCCGCCGTTCAACGTCTCGAACGGTTCCTATGTAGCAATTGACCAAGGTAGCAGCACGGTAAAAGTCACAGGCCTAGCACACGTCACTGAAGGCGGCTACATCACCAAGGTTTGGGCAAACGGTCAAAAGGTTTCCGGCATCACATTCGTCGATGGTCTTACCAAGTGGCTCATGAACGAAGCCGGCACAGATACGATAGCATCCTATGATATTGCGTCGGACATGTGGCGTCTCAACATTCCTGTAAAAATGGGCATCGGCAGCAATAAGGTGGACATCACCATCTTTGCAGGCCCAGACCCCACTTGCGATGCCTGCACCGAGAACGGCGGCTGCGCCTTCGAGAACAGAACCTACTACGTACAGTTCTCCAAAGGCGACATGACCATGTCCTCGCTCACCATCAAGGATGCAGCAGGAAACGCCATCGTAAGCCCAGCAGCACCTGAAGGCACAACATTCTTCATCGACCTCATCGACAAGGACAAGGTCAAGAAAAATACGCAGACCATCGATGTGCAAGTCATCAACAGCAAGAAGAACGACAAACTCACAGTCACCTTGACAGCCGATCCAGCCTCCCCGGGACGCTTCACAGGCGGTCCGATTGTAGCCATCAACAAGACGAAGGAATCGAGGAATCCGACTTCCGAAATATCCTTCTTCGCAGGCGATACCATCCAGGTCGTTTACACCGACCCTGAAGACGAAGACGATGTCCAGAAGCAGACGTTCTACGCCATTTCCAAGATTCCGACACCGCAGAAGGTGCTTGCCGAAGACTCGGATTGCGACAACAAGACAGACAGGCTCCACATCGTATTCAACAATAACCTGACCGAGGAATACACCCTCGACAGTATCAGGTACTTCATCGACGGCATGGCCGACACGGTAAAGATGGCTCTCAAGGCCGCAGACTACCTCAACAAGAACGAAGCGGTCGTAGCAATTGACACATCGAGGATTCCTACAACACCGATGCCCTCCGGCAAGATAACCGTCTTCGTCGGAAGCAGCAGCGGTCTGAACAGCGAATCCCTGAAGATTACGGACGGCATCAAGCCGACACTCACTAGTGTCTCCATCCTTGAAAAGTCCGATAGCGACAGGTCCGGCAACGATACCATCATGGTAGCATTCTCCGAGCCGGTCATCCTCCCCTCTGAAAGCGATTGGCCTCTTGCTATCGCAGGCGCAGCAGGCGTTCCGACGGTTATCGGAAAGGGAATAACCACAAACGATGGTAAGAGCTGGCAGTTCGTAATTTCTGGAAACGTCAACAACAGTCTCGTGCCGATAGGCGCCCAGGCGAGCGCACTTGCCGCAAGCAATATCACGGACCACAGCTTCAACGCACTCGACCCCGCTGGCTGCAATCCGAGCGTCCCTGTTACGCTGATTTCCCGTCCAGTGCCAATCCGCCATGCAGAAATGATAGACAAGGAAGGCGACGGCATCCCGGATATCGTCTATATGATGTTCGAAAAGAAGCTCAAACCGAAAGACCTCTCCGACAGCATCGTCGTTGTCTGGGGCGACCCGGGCATCACCCGCAGCTACATTACAACAGCCGATACGACTGGCGGCGTCATCAAGCCGAACGAAACCTACTGGACTATTCGTGACACATCTTCCGCTGCAATCACGGTGACGATTGACTCCGTCACGACGAAGGATTCCATCCCGACTTACAGCATCATCGAAATCACCATCCCAAGCGACAAGGCATTCCCTTATGGCGCCACAAGCGGTGAAAACGATGGTAATGGTTCAGTATCCCCGCTCAAGGGACAGGCAAGCGGCTTCTTCGAAACGACATTCACCTTGTACGACAAGTGTCCGCCGGTCATTTCCACAGCAAGCATGATTGAAGACCGTCTTTCCGTCACTACATCCGAGCCGCTCAACATTATACCGGGCGCAACAAGATTCATTCAGCGCGAAAGGGAAGAACTCATTCCGGATGGTTCGCCCATCAGCAGCGGAAAAGTCCAGCTGTTCACCTTCGGTGAAAATACGGATGTCATCCATGCTGGCGACCGCATCCGCCTCGTGCCGGAGGTCCTTGGAGCAGGCTACACCGACAAGGCAGGACTCACACCGACCCCAATGAATCCCTACGTGCGTGTCACTGGCGACGAAAACGTCAAGTTCACGATTACGCTTGAAGATGCTGTCACGAAGCCAACGACTCAGACGCCATACGTCGGACTTCCCGAAGTGCTTGTGGATGAAGACAACCTCATTACCATCTTCCAGGATGGCAAGGTCACATTCCTCGATGGCGAAGGCAACATCGTCGGCACCACCGATTCCGCAAGCTACTACCGCGCAGGTCCGCAATTCTGGACAAGCATTTCGATTCCATCCGCAGGCTTCAAGACACGCGATGGCATTCCAATGTACAACTACGAAATCAACATCACCATGGATATCTTTGATAACGTAGGTCAATACATCAATACAAACAAGGTACACATCAAGAGTGAAAATTTTGCAAATCTCAAGAATTTCACGGATGGCGGTATCCTCAACCTGAACCTGGAATGGAAGGCGAAGGATGGAGAGGCGCCTGTTTCAAAGGAAGGCAAGAAAATCGGTACAGGAGCCTTCATTGCGAAATTCGATTACACAGCGACATCCTATTGCGCGGCAGTATTCGACAGCAATTCAAACGATTACAACCAAAGTTGCAAAGCCATTGGCGACAAGGTGGAAAAGAACTCAGGTACAAAAACAAAGACATTCGGCTTCATGAGAGCCAAGAAATAAATCTAAAGCAATCGCCATCCACCTCACCTTCGAAGTGGATGGCTTATTCACTTTTTAAACGTTCGGAAAAGACATGAAAAAAATCTTTTATTTGGCACTTCTACTAAACATGTTCTTCGTGGATCAGGCTCTAGCACAGCTCCCCAACATCGACAGGACTTGCAAAAACTGCGAACGCCGCTACCTGGACTCGCTCAACGTGTACAACAGGCGCCCCATTCGCTTGAACCAGAGCGGTTTCAGGCCTCAGGACTACAAGTACGCCTATGTCGCCGACGCGAAGGAGAAGACTTTCAAGGTCATCGACGCGAACAGCGGTAAGGAAGTCCCCGGTGGCGGCAACCTGTCACTCATTGGCACCTACACGAAGCCGAACATTTGGATTACAGGCGCATTCAATTCCCTTGAAAATATCTATACCTTCGGGGATACCTCGGCGACAGCCGCCACAGAGACGCTTTACCGCGCCGACTTCACGACACTCTCCACCATTGGCGAATACTTCCTCGTCGTAGGCAACGACACCTCGGCGACATTCCATGTGCATCCGTCGATTTTCAACGCAATTCTCGAGAACTCACTGCAATTCTTCGGAATTCAGCGCTGCGGAAATACCGATTCGCATTTTCACAAGCCCTGCCACCTGAAGGACGGTTCAAAAATTGGCCACGATCTCACCGGCGGCTGGCATGACTGCGGCGACCACTTCAAAGTCTCCGAAACGCTAGGCTACACCGCCTACGTTCTTTCGATGGTCTACCTCACCTACCCCGACAAGGCCGAAGACCGTTATGGTCACTCCTACGCCGATACGGTTTTCACGGATGGTATTCCCGACATTTTGTACGAAGCAAAAATCGGCGCTGACTTTATCCTCAAACTGTACAAGGCTTCCAAGGCGGACGGTCTCATTGCGCAAAACGACATGTACCATTCCGTGGGTGTCGATGAAAAGGATCACCAGTTCTGGGATGTCCCTGAAAAGCAAGATGCCCAGCCCGAAAGCAAAGGTGGTCCGGACCGAGTCGTCTTGAAGGGCATCGGTGCAAATACCGCGGGCATGTTCGTTGCAGCACTTGCAAACGTCGCTACCGGCTATCGCCCCTTCGACCCCGTTTATTCAGAAGAGCTCCTTGACGCAGCCAAGGACATTTACAAGAACGTCCTCATGCCGCTCTTCGACTATGGTGGCGGAAACGAAATCGGTAAGACAACTGAGTTCCCCGGTTTCTATACTGGCGGCGGCCCGAGATACGATGATGGTGCAGCGGCGGCACTCGCCATGTGGTATGCCACCAAGGACACCATGTACCGCTATGACCTTTACAAGAACAAGAACATCTTTGAAAACGAGACGAATTACCATTTCAACATGGACTACTTCAAAGCAGGCTTCCTCGGCAACGAAAGCGGCTTTACTCCGGGTGGATGGGCTACAGACTACCAGAATATTCACTCCTACGTGCTGTTCGCCTTCCAGAACCTGATTTTGAACAGCGCCGAAAAATCCAAGGAATACGGCCTCACCGAAGAAGAACGCGACACGCTCTCCATGCGCAACATGGCCACCTTCCGAAAGCTCATCGACAACTCTACAAATGACGGCGACTCACTCGTTCTTGAGAATCCTGCAACAAACGCAGAGCCACACGAAGGTTCAACCAAGCTCCACGTAATCAAGCCCTACAACCTCGTATGGACAAGCTTTGACTGGGGCGTCATCCGCTACAACCTGGGTACTGCCGTTTCCATCTTCCTCATGTACGAACTGACAAAGGACGAACGTTATTTGAAAGTCGCCCTCGACAACATGTACTATGCGCTCGGCGCAAATCCGTGGGACATTTCGCTCTTGATGGGCGCAGGCGACAAGAATCCGCAGCATCCGCATAACCGTTCCGCAAACCCCGATGGTTACAACGCAGGCGGCATGCCATACCAGTACAGATGCCCGAAGGGAGCCCTCATGGGCGGTCGCGACCCCACGAAGACGCTTATCGAAGACTGGAGCAAGTACACCTCTACAGAAACCTGCATCGACTTCTCCGCGCAGTTTCTGTTCCCGGCACAGAGCCTAGCCGAAACGCTTCCGCCAGATAACGAAGGGCCTCTTTTCAGCAACATCACAGGCACGCCGATTTCGGATACCGAAGCAATTATCAGCTGGGACGCCAACGAAGTCGCCCTTGTTACCGTATTCTACGATCAAACGACAAACGCAAATACAGCCAAGTCCAAGCAGCAGGAAAAAGCGACCAAGGGAGGTTCCGTCACGCTTACAGACCTTACTCCAGGAGCGACCTACTACTTCTTCCTCGAAGGCATGGACACCAAGCGCAATATCACAACCGACGACAACCACGGCTATTGGTACAAGTTCACCATGACTCCCGCCGGCACAAAGATTTCTGGCGTCACCATCTGCCAAGTGGATAACCGCAGCGCCAAGATTTACTGGTGGAGTTCCGACCGCATGAACGGAGTCGTGAACTACGGCAAGACCATGGGCCAGTACACGGAATCGACCGCGGCAAGCGGCGGCGCCGTCTTGTTCCACGAAGTGCTTCTCACAGGCCTCGAGGCAGGCACGGACTACTACTTCTCCGTCTCCTCGGGCACGACAACCGATGACAACGGAGGTGCCGGCTACCACTTCAAGACAGAGGCTTACGCCATCTACGCAGACCTCGACATTTTCATCAAGCCGACCGCCTACCAGAACACGTCCAAGTGCTCCGGTGACTGGAAGAACTGCGGAGACTTCATCATCGAAATCGACAACAACGACACACTTGTCTTCGAAGACTTTGAACTCCGCTTCTACATGGGCGCCTCCGCAGGCATGGAAACACCTGTCAGTTACATCGGCCAGGTATTTGACGGAACAGGTCTCGTCGTAGGAATGCCGCAGGTCACATTCGGCCAGCAGACCGCAGACGAAACAGGCGCCTACTACTTGCCGATTACCGTCAAGAGCAAGCTCTATGTTTCGGGCCGCATCATCTTCCAGCTCAAGTTCCTCACATCGACATTTGCCGACCTCAACAACGGCTGGTCCATCATAGCACACCAGGACCCCGACGATCCTGAACAGTTCAAGGGAATCGACCTCAGCAAGGCGCCTCTCTACAAGGGCAACGAAACAGCCCAAGTCGAAACGCTCCCCGATGGTTCAAGGGAAATAGCCTTCACACGCGACCCGTACGTTCCTGTATACTACCACGGCAAGCACATTTACGGCTACCCGCCCAACTACACTCCGGAAAAAGGACCTCAGACTCTGCGCAACGTGACTCTGGACTTCGAAACACCATTCGTGTCCCCGTACTACTCCATCGAGAAGGTGGAACCGCAGACCTCCTACACAGGCAAGAGTAAAGTCTCCCCGACAGGCATCCTGGACGACTTCGAAATGAACGGAAATTCAATTATCGACCACACCATTTTCGAAAACGAAAAGCGCAAGGACGCCTTCATATTCGCCCTGGATACCACACTCGCCTACGGCAACAACTACATCGAATGGGTCAGCTGGCACAACCACAACGCCAACAAGAAGACCGAAAATCCGTATGACTGCGCCTGTGCAGTCGTGCGTTCTAACGTCGAAATTGACAGTATCACAAAGCCTCTCGAACAGCGCTATCTCACATTCGACAAGAACGAAATCACGGGCTACAAGAACAAGATGATTGAAATTACAATCACGGCCCTGGACAGCAACTTGGAAACGCTCCAGGAAGACCTTAACGTTGACCTCGTGAACAACGCAGCTAGTGTCAAATTCTGGACAGACCCCACAGCGACAATTCCTGTCACAACAATTACACTCTACAAGGGTACAGCGACACTCTGGGTAAGCTCCGATACGGCTGTGACAACAACCATCTCGGCAACTGCGCCCAAAACCGCAGAAGTCGTCTACGAACCCGCTACAGCCAAGCTCGACATCACCGACTTGCCGCCTTGGCCGATTATCGATGTAGCAAAGATTGTGGACCTCGACTGCGACCACATCCCTGACGCCATGGACATCACCTTGTCCTCGGAATATCTCGAGAACCAGAAGTTCAAATCCATCACCTTCACCTTTGAAGGGAACAGCTACACATCAAGCACAGTCAAGTCGCAAAACGGTCGCTCCCTCATCGTAGCAATTGACGTTCCGAAAGAAATCAACACTTCCGCATCGGGCAAGATTTCGCTCACAAGCGAAATCATGGGCAAGACGCAGACCGACGACGATTCCTACTCCGACGGAATTTCCCCGGCACTTCTCTCCGCCTCTGTGCTTGAACGTGTAGACACAGCGACAAGCGACCATCTCTATTTACAGTTCAGCGAACCAATTTCGGCGCCAGGGCTCACGTTCCCGCTCACGCTTTACCAGAACGACCAAAATACGATTGCTGCAACGCCGACAGTCATCTCCGCAAAGCTCTACAGCGATTCGCTGAACCTCTGGGACTTTGAAATCGCGTTCGACAATGGACAATCCACGGTCAAGGCAGGCATGTTCGGACAACTCGCCCCCACAAGCACGCTCACCGACTTGAACGGCAACGGTATCGGTTCCTGTCCGCAGGAAAAGAGGGAAATCCTCCTCAAGATTCTTCCGGTACCGATGACATACGCATCCATTTCCGACAAGGACCAGGACGGCTATGCGGAACACATCGACATTGTCTTTGAACGCGAACTCGATGAACGCCACAAACCCGATGTACTGAAAGCCATCTTCGGCTATGCGCAGCCCGAGACGCTCTTGGTCAAGAAGGAACTGTTCACCTTGGACGCAAGCAATGCAAAGACATTGTCTATCAACTTGAAAACTCCATTCAAGTTCGGCAATACCGCGGGAACCTTCAGCGGAACGGTAAACGGCAAGCTTCTCGAGAACGCGGGACAAATCACACAGCAGCTCGGCGAAGGCGCAGCGACAGTGTCTAATTCCATTCTGGCAGAAGACTTGGCCGGCCCCGTATTCGTGACGGCAAGCCTCTCCAGGTCAACGACGACAGACATCTTGAACGTTATTGCCAGCGAACCGTTGACAACAACGGATCCGAACCTCACCTACTATAGGCATAAGCGCGCCTCCAACACCTCCGATGTCCATCAAGGCGAGTTCAAGGATTGGTTCTATGGACAAAGCAACGCTTCGCTGTCCTTCATCTTCGGCGATTCTCTCATCGGCAACGTCATGGAAGGAGACTTTATCCGCATGGGAGCCCTCTCCGAAAGTGTCTTCTTTGACGCCAACGGAAACAAGCCGGCAACCGACGCCCCGTGGATTTCCGTCGATGGCAACGGCGACCCCAAGATTCGTTTCACGCTCACACTGAGCGATAATGTAGTCTCGGTCGGTGACACCAACAGGACTGCGGTTGACGCGAAGGAATCCATGCGCTTCTACGTCATGAATCCGACGACGAACACCCTGGACCGCATTGTTGACGGAAAGATTGTCGCAAGCGGCATCGACACGAGCAGCATCAGGGGCGCAGTATGGAAACTCGACATGCAGGTTCCTCGCGGTGGCTCCTACAACGAAGCATGTTCCTGGAGCAATCTGAAGGTGAAATTCAACATTCCCATCTACTCCAACCTGGGTAATTTCGTCAACAGACTCAAGGACTCCTTCGATGTCGATCCGTCCAAGCACCTGTCCAGTAACAACCAACTGCAATTCTTCGTCGAATGGGCTAACAAGGCTCCGTCCGGCTTAAGATCCAAGGAAGGTCGCGCAGCAGGCACAGGCGCATACATCTACAAGGCCGAAATCAGCACCAAGTTCACTCCGAACATGAGCAAGAGCGAAGTCGCTAGTGACGCAAAAGTCATCAAGAACTTCTCCTCCGGCGATTCGTTCGAACAAACAAAGATTTTCGGTATCAAGAGAGAGAAATAAGCCCGAAAATTTCTTAAATTCTTATTACGCAGCATGCAGGAAAGCTTATTTTCAAATTCGCCATACGTTCTGACGCTATCCATCATAGCGTTAGTTCTTGCATGCTATTTTCCGCAGATGCTCGGGCAGAAGATGACCATCAAGGACATCCCACGCCCCATTCTCCAACAGGTTCTCATTTGTATCCAATGGAATGCCACAAGCATCATCGGCTGCATTTTCTTCAGCGGCCCAGCCAATGATTACGCCAACTTCGTCACGAGGCAAATCATATTCTGCGTCCAGGCGCTCGCCTGGGTACAGCTAGGCAACGCAATACACCACACCGCCGAAATAAACCTGCACACAAGGCGCAGGGACGCCTGGAAAATTCTGAACATCCTTGGCGCCCTTTCCATCCTGTTTTCAACAATTATTTTCATCGGGAAGCCGGAACTGATACAGGGACTGTCCGTTCTCGGGTATACCCCCTTCGCCGAAAGGCCGCTGTTCTGCGTTTACTCGCTCATTTTTGCAATTTTCGTCGCCCCAAACCTAGTCGTCACCTGCTACATGCTATTCCGCAGCGGATTACAGACTAGCGATGCCGAATTGTCGCAAATCAGTTTCTACATGCTGGGGACGTATATTTTCTTCCTGTTGCTAGCCACCCTCTTCGACTTTGTCATTCCAATAGCAATCAACTTCAGCATCAACGACGGATACTTCCACTTTCTCAAGTGGTTCCAGTTTGGTACTCTGTTCCTCGCCATCCTATGCGGCCAATACTTCACTTCAGTCTCGTTCAAGAACAAAAGTGCCTACTGGTTTTTGACCAAGCTCTACAAAAAAACGGGTGACGGCATCATCTATTTCAACGAAAAAGGACTTGTCGAATATGCAAATCCCTCGGCCATAAGCCTATTGCGCACCACCAAGGAAGACCTGCATGCAAAGAAAGTCTCCAGCATTTTCACAAACGAAATAGACCTTTTCAGAGAAGCGACCTACAACAACATTAGAGTGAGAATCAAGGGCGAAGACTATACCTTCAAGGTTTCCGTATTCCAGTTTCGACAATCCATGACGACGTTCATCAACGTCCTCTTCTTCAGCGATGTCACCAACTCGATGATTTACCAGCAAAGAGTCAACGCACTGAACGAGCAATACGTTGAATACAAGCAGGACCTTTTACGCTACCAGGACAGACTCGACATATCCCAAAGGAAAGTCCAGGAAAACAGAGACTTCCTTGCAACACTCATCAACACGCTCCCATTCCGCTTTTGGTCAAAGAACGAACAAGGCGTCTACATCACGCAAAACCAGAAGGATATCAACGAACGCGGGAACCGCAACCAGACAACCGATCCAGCCGAACTGGTGTCCGACTTGGAATTAAAGGCACGCTACGAAGGCGAGCGCCACATATTCACAACGTTTGAATTGTTGGACAATACAGAAGTTTCCCAAGAAGACTACAACAATGCGGCAAGAGATGGGCAATACAAGAACATCAAGGTATTCCAGAATATGTTCATCCCCATCATGTCGCCCCAAAAGCCGTACAAGATTATCGGCATCAAAATCGACATCACCCAGCAAAAGCACCTCGAAAAAGAACGAGACATGCTCCAGGAACAGAAGCACATCCATTCCAGGCTCGAGGAACTGGGAACAATCTGCGGAGCCTTTGCGCATGACTACAACAACATCCTCGGCTCGCAAATCGGTTTCTGCCAGTTGGCGATGGAGACTCTTGCAAACGACGTTCCTGCCTACAGTTTCATTTCCGAAGCACTGAAGGCCGCACAACGCGGCAAGACTTCGCTGGAAGAGCTGTTGAACACCATCCGCGGCAAGACGGACCAGCCAACACAGCTCGTCGAGTTCGCCCCCTTCATGATTGTAGAAGATGTCGTCAAGAAGGTGGCTCTCACGCGTCCGCCCAACGTAAACATCGTAACCGACTACCTAGACAAGGATGTCCGCATCAAGGGGAACGTGGCCTCGCTGGACCGCATCATCAGCAACATGGCAAACAATGCCATGTTCGCCATGAAGGAAACTGGAGGTTCGCTGACGTTCAAGCTCATAAAAGAAGTACTTGCAGAACAGCTGGTTACACCCTACGCCCCGCCCATTCCCGCCGGGGAATACGCCAAGATTTCGATTGCCGACACAGGCACCGGAATGGATTCCGGGACACTCGAACGCATCTTTTCGCCCTTTTTCACGACCAAGGCCCCAGGAGAAGGCCTCGGTTTGGGGCTATCATCTGCCTTACGCCTGCTAAAAGAGGGCCATGCATACTTCACAGTACAAACAACATTAGGCAAAGGCACAATTTTTAATCTATATTGGCCTATAGATGAACAAGACAATACGGAGGTAAAATGTCTACAATCCTAGTTATCGACGACGACGCACAGCTCAACTTGATGTTGAAGTCTGCATTGGAGCTCAAAGGCTATACCGTCGAAACCGCATGCAACGGTAAGGAAGCCAAGACCTTGTACCAAAACAAGCAGTATGACGTTGTCATTACGGACATCATCATGCCGGACGTTGATGGTTACGAAGTCATTTTGGATCTTCGCCGCATGGGCATGAGCGACCGCACCATCGCCATCAGCGGTGGCGGACGTACGGCTGCGGATGACTACCTTGTCACAGCCCAGCATTTCGATGTTGCAGCGACATTCAACAAGCCGATTGACCTTCCGGCACTTCGCAACAAAGTTGACGAAATCATCAAGAGCCACGCATAATACAAATGATGAATATCCTGATCGCCGACTTTGATCAGAAGTTTATCAGCGATGTGCAACGCAATTGGTCTGTAGAAGGAACGACACTCCACGTCTGCTCCGACGAAAAGACCTTGATGCCGCTCGTAAAAAAAATATCGATAGACCTGGCGTTTATCGAGGTTCCCTTTTTGATGCTTGACAATATGGATATGATCAGCTATCTGAAGGAACGACAGCCAGGTATCGAAATCTTTGTACTCTGCGACGATCGCAACTGGCAGGGAGCAGCAAGCGCTATCACCCGTGGCGCGAACAGCTTCATGAAGAAGCCGGTTCCGTTGTCTCTTCTTGAAAGTACGGCAAATAAAATCCAGGCACAGCAGCAAAACAAGTCCAACAGCCAGCTTATGGAATCCCAGGTGCTGGACAGCCTGCTTGGTAACACACCCGAAATGAGAAAAATTCTCAAGACGGTCTATAAAATTGCGCCCACCAACAGCACAGTGCTCATCACTGGCGAGTCGGGTTCGGGTAAGGAATTTCTAGCAAATATCGTCCACCGCTACAGCAAGCGCGCAAACGAGCCTTTCGTAGCGGTCAACTGCGGAGCCATTCCCGAGAACCTCGTCGAAAGCGAACTTTTCGGCAGCAAGAAGGGCGCCTACACAGGTTCTACCGCCGATAAGAAGGGGCTGTTCGAATCCGCGAATGGCGGCACACTCTTTTTGGACGAAGTCGGCGAGCTCTCCCCTGCAACTCAGGTCAAGCTGCTCCGCTTCTTGCAAAGCCATGAAATACGCCGCGTCGGCGAGACCGAGGCACGATACCTCGACATCCGCATCATTGCGGCAACGAACCGGAACCTGCAGATGGCCATGCAAACAGGCAAGTTCCGCGAAGATCTTTACTACCGTCTGAACACATTCCACCTGCAACTTCCGCCACTCCGCAACAGGAAGCCGGTCATTCCAAACCTTATTCGTTACTTTATTCTAAAGTACAAGGAATCACAAGGCAAGGATATTCACGATATTGAACCAATAGCTCTTTACGCGCTGACCAAGTACCCCTATCCGGGCAACGTGCGCGAACTGGAAAACATCGTGGAGCACGCCATCGTGCTTTCCGAAGGAGGCGTCATCCGACTTGAGGACCTCCCCGACGAAGTTCAGGAAGAAGCACGCGAAAAGACAGTCGCCATTCCGCATCTAAACGCAGCAAGCACTGCCGATGCGCAGCAAGCCCCACAAGACGATTCACAGGACGATTCCACTGAGAAGGAATACGCAATAGAATCGCGTTCCCTCTTTAGCGCGGAACCGCGCCCCATCGCCATCACGATGAGCAAGGATACGCCGAAGGAAGAAGTCAAGACCGAGGAAAGCGACGACATTCTCTCCCTCGAGGAGATGGAGCGCCGCCACATTCTGCATGCGCTCAGCATCTGCAAAGGCAACAAGACCGACGTCTGCAAAAAGCTCGGCATCAGCCGCGCCACACTTTGGCGAAAGTTGAAAGAGCTGAAAATTGCGATGGACGAAGAGTAGTTTGTTGCATAGGCGAGATGCGGAATTAGTGAATAGTGAACAGGGAACAGGGAACAATTAACACAAATGCGTAAGGTGAGAGCAGCGCGAATGCTTGCATTCGCATTGCCTAGCCAAGTATTTGGCCCCGAAGGGGCAATGAACAATTGTTGCATCAGGAAATGCATTTGCGAATGCGAGATGCGCAGGGCAGGATTTGAGAGTCTATCCACTTACTCAATGGTGAAGGTCTTTTGAAAAAACGTCATCCCGGCCTCCGACACGTAATCCTGTCATTGGGAGCCAAGTTAACGTGGCAAATTGTGGTAAGACAGTTGCGCTCATTTGTGAAAATCCACTTCAACCGCATCCTTACGGACCTAAATGTGAAAAATGCGGATTTGGTCCGTATGCTTAGGACGCAAAAGAAGCATCCTTACGGACCTAAATGTGAAAAACACGGATTTGGTCCGTATGCTTAGGACGCAAAAGAAGCTTCCATACGGACCTAAATGTGAAAAATGCGGATTTGGTCCGTATGCTTAGGACGCAAAAGAAGCATCCTTACGGACCTAAATGTGAAAAATGCGGATTTGGTCCGTATGCTTAGGACGCAAAAGAAGCTTCCATACGGACCTAAATGTGAAAAATGCGGATTTGGTCCGTATATCGGGGGTGCTAGAGCGACATTCATACGGACCAAAATGTGAAAAATGCAGATTTGGTCCGTATGCCTAGGAAGCAAAAGAAGCATCCTTACGGACCAAAATGTGAAAAACGCGGATTTGGTCCGTATGCCTAGGACGCAAAAGAAGCTTCCATACGGACCTAAATGTGAAAAATGCGGATTTGGTCCGTATATCGGGGGTGCTAGAGCGACATTCCCCGCTGCATCCCTCCTGCATCTCGCCTCCGAGTAAACCCTGCGCCGAAGGCGCCAAACTTCCCCCTAACCACCAACCACTAGCCACTAGCCACCACCTACACCGTGACAAGCGTCGCCACGAGGCAAGAATCCTTCGAATTGCCGCTACCGGCAAAATCCACATCCTGCGACTTTTTCCAAGCGCATTTCGCATTCGCATGCACGGCGCCTACAGCATCGAGCACGTTCCTCGAAAAAGAACCCAAATTGAATTCGCTATAATTCGAGCTCACCATCAAAAATCCGCCGGGATTCAAGAGTGAGGCGCATTCGGAAACCAGCGGGAACAGATGCTCGCGCACATTGAAGTTGAAGCCCTTGAACCGCGCAAAACTCGGCGGGTCAAGCACGATGCCATCAAACTTGAGTCCCTTTTTCAGCGCCCATCGCACATACTCGATAGCGTTCCCACGGAAGAATTCCCCAAGCCGCAAGTCGAGCCCATTCAGCTCGTAATTTGCGCGGCCCTTGTCCAAAATTTTGCCGCTGATATCCGCGTTCGTCGCAACGTCTGCCCCGCCAAGACGTGCATGCACAGAAAAGCTGCACGTGTAGCTGAACAAATTCAGAAACCGCGCATAAGAAGATTCCGCGAAACGATTTTCCACTTCGAGGCGAACATGCCGCATGTCCAGAAACAACCCCGGATTCACCGTGTCCATCAAGTCCACATGGAACTTCGCGCGCCCTTCGCGAACAGTCCCCACGACATCATCCCTCGAGCCGACGACAACATCCATCGTCGGATTCTCAAGCATCCTCCCGGCCGCCGAAAGACGCTCCTTCACGACGACAGACTTTGGCGAAAAAACGTCACACACAGCATCGACAAGCGCACTGCGAAACCGCAGCAGTTCCGGTGAAAAAAATTGCAGCTGGAACATGTCTCCGTAACGATCGACAGTGAGGCCGCCAAAACCATCGGCTGCCCCGTTGACCACGCGATACGCATCAGTCACCTCAAAAAGAGGCTCTCTCGACGTGTACGATTTTCGTAACATTTCTTTAAAATTTTTCATAAAACAAAGCTAAAAAAAAATCTTGCGAAGCGAAAAAAACATTCGTATTAATATAGCAAACGGATCAAGAACCTAAAAAAAAGGAAGTTCAAAATGACAGAACAAGCAACCCAAAAATGGATACGCGACAAGTTCAAAAATTCCTATCCGCTCACCAAGGAAGAGGAGACGGAACTTTTCAAGCTCGTACAAAAAGGCAACACGCTCGCCAAGGTAAAAATTTTACAGGCGAACATGAAATTCGTCATCAATGTGGCGAACAAGTACAGCAACGAATCGCTTCGTCCCGAAGACCTCATCAACGAAGGCGCCATCGGACTCTGGAGAGCCATCGAATCCTTCGACTACACGCGCGGAGTCAAGTTCATCACCTACGCGGTCTGGTGGATCAAGGCGTTCATCGCCCGCGCCATCAGCGAAAAAGGCAGCCTTGTTCGACTCCCCCTGAATCAGCAGGCACGCATTCACAAATGCAAGACCGGGATTCTCGCAAACCACAGTAACGACGAAATCAGGGAACTCGACACCATAGGCGGACGGCATCGTTCCTTGGGGGATTCTGTCAACAGCGATGGTTCACTAACGCTTGAAGACGTTCTATCCGACAACAATACGGACCCCGTCGATAGCGATATCGAAAATGAATTTCTTCAAAAATTCACAAACAAACTACTCAACAAGATTCCCGAAAGAGAACGTCGAATCATCAAGGACTTGAACGGCATCGACGCCCCTCACGCAAAAAGCATCCGCGAAGAAAGCACGGCTCTAAGACTTTCCAGGGAACGAATCCGGCAGCTGCGAGACCAGGCAATCGCGCGTTTGCAAAACCTGAACAGCGACGGACACCTCAACACGACACTTCAGGAATTAGGCTGTACGCCACAATTTTTAAACTCACCCGAAGAAAAACAGATACACTGATTACTTATCTAAAGTTTTTATCTGGTCAACAAATTCACCCACTTCCTTAAACTCGCGGTAAATCGAAGCAAAACGCACGTACGCAACAGCATCCAGCTTTTTTAATTCCTGCATGACCAAATTACCAATCTGGTCATAACTCACTTCAAAACTTTCTGTCGTTTGCAACGAGTTCTCCACTCGTGTTGCAAGCTGATCGATTGAATCAATGGAAATCGGACGCTTCTTGCAGGAATTCACGATACCTCGCAAAAGTTTTTCGCGCTGGAAAGGTTCGCGTTCGCCGCTGCGCTTGATGACCGTCAACGGTTGGACTTCGATGTATTCGCGAGTCGTAAAACGTCGTCCACATCCCAGGCATTCACGACGCCTGCGGATGGACGTTCCACTCACGCGGCTATCGACGACTTTGTCATTATCATTTTTGCAAAAAGGGCAAATCATGTACAAAATATAGATTTTTTTATTATAAAACGCACTTTTCCGATTTTTTTGCAAATTTTGCTAAATTTCATCATGTTGTACAAACCGCTGTCAATGCGGCGTAGGGTGTGTTGGTTCCAAAGGAGACTTCATGAGAAATTTTAGAGATGCCATGACGTATTTGGCGAATTTTCGGCATTGGGCGACAATTGCCGCCGTGAGCAGCATGTTCGCCTTGTCATTTACCGCCTGCGGTGGCGATTCGGGCAGTAGCGCTAGCGATGAAGAAGTACTCTCCTCTTCTTCCGACAAGCCTGCATCGAGCAGTTCCTCGGTGAAGTCCTCCTCTTCTTCCGACAAGCCTGCATCGAGCAGTTCCTCGGTGGAGTCATCCTCTTCCGACAAGCTTGCGTCGAGCAGTTCCTCGGTGGAGTCCTCCTCC
>JAZLIJ010000083.1:0-5305 GCA_045617325.1 Fibrobacter sp. | reverse complement strand
GGAGCCGGAAGCTTTCAGCACAGGTTTCGAGGCGACTCAGGAAATGTTCGACGCACCGACAGAAACGGCCACCAACCCAATTCCCATGCTGTACCAAAGTGGCTATCTGACCATCAAGAAATACAACAACGGAAGTTTCGCCCCCTACATTCTAGGATTTCCAAACAAGGAAGTCTCAGACGGTTTTTCCCGCAGCCTCCTTTACTACTACGGCAACCAAAGCAACGAATATGCCACCACGGCAAACAAGATTATCAAAGGTTTCCAAGCCGGCGATATCGACGCTGTGCTGAACGTTACCAAGGCGTACCTGAGCCAAATTCCGTACGATGCGGAAAAGCCGAATGAACTGCATTACAAGACAATCATCTATTGCCTGTTCCTCATCATAACGCCATATTTGGTCCGCTGCGAAGAAAAATCAGCGGCTGGCCGCGCAGATATTGTCGTCGAAACAGCAACAGCAGTTTACGTCTTCGAATTCAAGCTAGACGCAAACGCCACCGCCGAAGATGCGCTGAAGCAGATTGACGATAAAGGCTATCTGATTCCATATTCAGCAACGCTTGCCGCAGATGGTTCGCCGAAGAAGTTGTTCAAAATCGGCGTCAGCTTCGATGCAGAAAAACGCACCATCGGGGAATGGATTGTAGCGTAAACGGCGCTTTTAATATAAATAGGAGGTGGACAGTAGACTACGAAGCTACAAAAAGAGCTTCATCTGCACCGCTTCACATCACCAGCAAAAATTACCCCCCTTATAATTCATAACTAGTCTTTTGCGGATTCTATTGAGACACACCATGACCGCCAAAGGTCGTTCCATGATAAGCTCAAAAAATTCCTCGCCACCCTAAAATGACAAAACACATTATAATTTCAATACGCCCGCAGAAATGGCATTATACAACAACGGTGAACAAAATGGTAAATTCGTCTTCCAAACCATGACAAATTCACAAGGCACACCTATCCTATTCTATCCTATTCATCAGCAATCAGGAAAATATCGGAAATTTCGAAGAAGCCATTATCACGAACATCAAAAGACTCTTCAGACATAATCCATTCCGTAATTCTAAAAGAATACAAAAGTTGATAACGACTACAAGAAGTTCCCATTTTCGCATAGTTCTAAAATTTTTTTCAATTTCCATCCATTGTACATAGTTCACAATTCCGTGGACATTTAATCCACAAGAAGTCTTTGCGAATGATTTTCGCGGGCGTCAAAAAAAAGTATTTCTTAGTTAGGGTTAAGGAAACAAGGAATTCAAAATGAAATCACAAGCATGCAAATACTTGGTTTTTGCGAGTGCTCTCGCGTTCATGAATTGCGGTGACGATTCGTCATCGGGGCCAGCAGAAGAAATCAGCTCAAGCGCGGCGACGCAAATCGAGGAGCCTTCATCTTCGGCAACGGCAGAATCTTCTGACAACGTAAATATTTCGAGTGCGGAAATTTCGGTTATTTCGTCAAGCTCCGAAGCACTTTCCGCAGAAATTCTCTCCAGCGCAGACGAAGTGGAGTCTTCAAGTTCCGAGGCTTTGTCGAGCGCCGAGGCGACCTCCAGCGCAGCGTTATCCAGTTCCGAAGCGGTGGTCGAAAGTTCCTCTAGCGAAGTTGATTCTAGTTCCAGCGAAGCAGCGAAGGTGAACATTTTCCTGGCAAAGGCGGACGATGAAAAAGACGGCGTAGAAATCAACTACATCGAGCATACGGGTTACGATGGCAAGGGCATATTAGCTTATCCAAAACAGCTTACCACCGAAGCAAACACGAAGCACGGTGTTATCGTCTGGGGACCGGGCGGCGACACGGAACCGGGTGCCTACGGCGGCATGATTCATAGGCTCGCGTCGCATGGATTCGTGGTGATTGCCATCAGCATTTCTCCGGGCACGGGCGACAACATGATTGCGGCCTTGGACTGGCTCGAGAAAAAGAACAGCGACGCAAACGATCCGCTTTACGGCAAGATGGACTTGACGAAGGTCGGTTGCGCCGGGCATTCCATGGGCGGTCTGGAATCGGAGCAGGCGGCCATTAAGGACAAACGAGTTTACTCCATTGTATTGAACAACAGCGGCGACAAGCAGCACAAGGCGATGTCAGAAATCAGCGCGGACAAGACGATGCTGAACATCTACGGCGAAGCGGGCATGGAACGACCGAACGCGGAAGCGGACTACAACAATCCGGGCGTTGTCGGTGGCGCTTGCCTCATCCAGATGACAGGCGGCCCGCAAGGTGGCGAAGGCGGCTGGGGCCACGGTTCTGCTTCTTGGAGCGGCATTGCGGGGACGATTGCGTGGATGCGCTGGCAGATTGGCGGCGAAGATCGCAAGGCGGATTTCGTCGGCACGAGCGGCAAGTATATTGACGGCCCGATTATCGGCGCCCAGGGCAATTGGGCTGGGCAGTGCAAGAATTTCTAGAGAGTTATTCTCTACAACAAGCCTCCATACACTAATACACCAAATGTTCCGGTTGAAAAACTGGGACATTTTTTATTTGGAGAAAATGGGAAAACGGGAAAGGAGTGCGCATTTCTTTTGTAAATTTGCGGTGCGGATATCAACGAAAAGGCGTCATGTTCAAAATTCTATTTGCACCATTGCAGGGCTACACCACGGGAATCTACCGCAAGGTTCATGCGGAATTTATCGGCGGTGTCGATGCGTATTATGCGCCCTTCTTGCGTGTTGAAAACGGGATGGTGCGAGCGAAGGATTTGCGGGATTTAGAAGTGGATTGCACTGCGGCTACAGCGGCAACAGCGACAAAATCAGCGACTGACGCGACTTCGCAAAAAGCAACCGCAGCATCGGTTGCAAAAACGGTGCCGCAGATTATCGCAAACAGCGTCAAGGAATTTTGCATTCTCGCCGATGCGCTGCAAGAGGCGGGATTCTCAGAAATAGACTTCAACATGGGTTGTCCATTCCCGATGCAAGTGAATCATCACCGTGGAGCGGGGCTTCTGAGCGACACAGCGACAGTCGCTGCAATTATGGAAGAAATTGCCAAGCGGTCTGCAAAGTTTTCTGTCAAAATGCGACTCGGGCAAAATGATGCGGAAGAAGCATTCGCGCTCCTTCCCATTTTAAACGCAGCTCCTCTTGCGCAAATCACGATGCATCCGCGACTTGGCAAACAGCAGTACAAAGGCGCATTGGATTTTGCTTCGTTCAAGAAATTCTACGAGGAATGCAAGCATCCGCTTTACTTCAACGGAGACTTGACTGCGGTAGAGCAGATTTGCGAAATTGAGCGCAAATTTCCGAATCTCACGGGCGTCATGATTGGCCGCGGGCTTTTGGCGAATCCGTTCTTAGCCAAGGAATACAAAGCGACTACGGCATCTCACGAAGCTACGACATCAAGCACCGCACAGCGTCTTTCACTCATTCTCAAGATGCACGCCGCCATGATGGATTTTGCCTGCAGCACTTATCAAGGTGACAGTCAAATTCTTTCGCATTTGCAAAGTTTCTGGGAATACCAGGAAGCGAATCTTCCAAAAAAAGTTTTCAAAAGAATTCGAAAAGCAGGCTCCGTCGCAGAATACCGCGACACAGTCGCATTCCTTGTGCAGGGAGACGCATAGCATGAACAGCGTCTATATTGAAATCACAGACGTATGCAATTTAAGATGCAGTTTCTGCCCATGCGGCAAAGCGCCTACGCACACCGAGCGCACGTTCATGCCATCGGAACTTTTTGAAAAATGCATCGCAGGCGCTACAGAAATCGGTGCCGAGAACATTTTCCTCCACGTTCTCGGAGAACCCACGCTGCATCCGAGCTTTGCATCGTATCTCAAAAAAGTCGAAGCGACTCCGCTCAAAGTGACGCTCACCACCAACGGAACGACAATCGCACGCACCGGTCGCCACATTCTCGCGAGTAGCACCGTGCGCCAAGTAAATTTTTCCACGCACGCCTACGCCGAACTGGACCGCGAAACCGCAGAATCTCATTTGCAAAACGTCCTCGACTTTTGCAAAATGGCACTCGCCCTCCGCCCGGAACTGTACATCAATTTACGTCTATGGAACGTCGGCGCCGCCGAAGCCGCCCCCTGGAACAACTACATGCTCACCCGCATCAACGAAACTTTCAACACAGGAGTTGCACCGGGACATTTTTGCAGCCGTCACAAAAGTTTCAACGTCACAGGACGTCTCTACCTCCACGAAGACACCCGCTTTGAATGGCCAGAATTAGACGAAAGGATTTCTGCATCAAAAGTGCAAACGGGGGCTCGGATTGGAGTCCGGGATGACTGCAATCAACAACCAGTCAAAGGCACCTGCAGGGCGCTGGATACGCATGTAGCAATTCTACACGACGGGCGCGTTGTCGCGTGTTGTCTAGACCATAGCGGACAAATTACGCTTGGAAAAATTCAGGAACAAAGCCTCGCAGAAATTATAACAAGTCCACTCGCAGAAAATATCAAGGACGGCTTCGCAAAACACGAGCTTCGCCATCCATTCTGCCAAAAATGCGGTTACTGCAAAAGATTCAAATAGGCAAATCTATTTCAAAAATTTTATCGTTACAGTAAGGGAATCCGTTACACCATATTGATTCGCGCATTTTTACTTTATCGTAAAGATTTCACTTTCATAATGCAACTTTACACTACCGCATTCAGTGAATTCTACAGCGAATTGAATCCGGGAGTCCTTTTTCGGTGGCAACATTTTCAAATTCTTTTCTATTTTTCCCATCACATCTTTTTGGATGGGGTTGTCGTTTCTCTTCCCGTGATCATACAAGAACTCGTCGGCAAAAATGCCCAACGATGGAAAGCTCAGTCCGATATACTTGCGAGGCTTTTTGACCCCGGCGTAGAAGTTCGTGTCAAAGCTATTTATATGTTGAAATACATTCTTAACTTCCCGAATTTTAACACTAAAAAAGGTCGGCGATTGCCGGCCTAATTTTACGCTCTGATGAAGTTCAGGATTTCCTCGTAGCTCCTTCTGCTTTTGCAGATTGCATCCATCAGCTCACGCTTGCGGATTTCGTCTCGTCGGTCCATCAATGTTTTCAAATCCGTGGCGGCCCTGTCACGGCGCGCCTCGGCCTTTTCCAGCTTGATTCGAGCCTGCTCAATTTTTGATTCGATTGTCTTCGTCCTTCGCTGTCGCCTAGTCTTCATGGCGTTCCTCCTTTTCTGCGGCAGCGATTTCGTCGCTCAGCTTCAGCGCGTTCTCCTTGACGAAGCCTTCATCCAGCCCGAATGCCGAAAGAATTTCCTTCTGCGTCGCAGTCACGGCGTGGTCCAGCATG
>JAZLIJ010000082.1:0-2865 GCA_045617325.1 Fibrobacter sp. | reverse complement strand
GTTTGTATGTGAAAATTCACGCTCTTGCCCCTGAAATCTCAAATTTCTAATTTGAAAGGCGAAGAACTCAAGGAGTACCTCGACGAAATGCACACCGAATGGGACAAGAACGTAGAACGCGCCTATTTCCTCCAGCACAACCCCGACTTCCTCAAGAAACACGATGAGGAGGTTCTCGCCGAGGAACGCAAGAGGCACGAAGCCGAGTTGTCCGCTCTTGAGGCCGATAATGCTGCCAAGGATGCCCGCATCAAGACGTTCGAGGCTGATAATGCTGCGCTTGAAGCTCGCATCAAGGCGCTCGAGGCGCAGCTCGCCGCTCAGGGAAAGTAACTGAAGTTCAGCCAAACTGCTTTTGGCTATCTAGGCCCTGCATGCAAATGCGGGGCTTTCTGTGTATTCCAGCTACGGATTAACGCTGCGTTCTCAACGCATTTCGCTTTTCCTTACTAATGCATCTCGAAGATGTAAAATAAGCAATTTATGTTGTTTGTATGTGAAAATTCACGCTCTTGCCCCTGAAATCTCAAATTTCTAATTTGAAAGGCGAAGAACTCAAGGAGTACCTCGACGAAATGCACACCGAATGGGACAAGAACGTAGAACGCGCCTATTTCCTCCAGCACAATCCCGACTTCCTCAAGAAACACGATGAGGAGGTTCTCGCCGAGGAACGCAAGAGGCACGAAGCCGAGTTGTCCGCTCTTGAGGCTGACAATGCCGCGCTTGAAGCTGACAAGTCCGCACTTGAGGCCGATAATGCTGCCAAGGATGCCCGCATCAAGACGTTCGAGGCTGATAATGCTGCGCTTGAAGCTCGCATCAAGGCGCTCGAGGCGCAGCTCGCTGCTCAGAAAAGGTAGCTGAAATTCAGCCAAGCTGCATTTCGCCCTCTAGGCCCTGCATGAAAATGCGGGGCTTTCTGCGTATTCCAGCTGCGGATTAACGCAGTATTTTTAACGCATCTCGCGGGCGTAAAATAAGTAGTTACATGTTTGTTTAGGAAAAATTCCCGCTCTTGCCCCTGAAATCTCAAATTTCTAATTTGAAGGGCGAAGAACTCAAGGAGTACCTCGACGAAATGCACACCGAATGGGACAAGAACGTAGAACGCGCCTACTTCCTCCAGCACAACCCCGACTTCCTCAAGAAATACAGCGAGGAGGTCCTCGCCGAGGAACGCAAGAAGCACGAAGCCGAGTTGTCCGCACTTGAGGCTGACAATGCCGCGCTTGAGGCTGACAAATCTGCGCTCGAAGCTGACAAGTCTGCGCTTGAAGCTGACAAGTCTGCGCTTGAAGCTCGCATCAAGGCGCTCGAGGCGCAGCTCGCCGCTCAGGGAAAGTAACTGAAATCAGCTGAGTCGCGTTTCGCCATCTAGGCCCTGCATGAAAATGCGGGGCTTTTTAGCGTGTATCCGCCGCGGATTTAACGTAGCATTAGGAATGCCTTAGCTTCGTCACCCTAGATTCTGTCGCCTTCGGCTCCAGAAAGACTTTTCACCGTACCGTCGCCCTGGAGTGCAGCGATAGGGGCCAAGGGAAATTATGAGTTATGAAGTATGAATTATGAGATGGATTGTTCTGCGCATCGTCCTTCGCGTGTAGGCGGGAATACTCATTTTTCCTCTGTAAGGCCAAATTGGACATGGCGATGAAGTTTTCTGCGAAAAATTTGCATGAAAAGGCGGGACAATTCGAGTGAACCTTGTCTTTTTGAGGTCTAAGGGGCTTTTTGCCTCAAAAAAAAGTGTGATGAAAGTCTCAAAAACGAAAAAATTATTCCAACTTGGAATAAAAAAATTTACGTAAACGCCCGATTTTATGAAAATTTATCTATATATACAACATCAAAAGATTGGCAAAAAGCTTTGATTTTGACTCAAAAAACGCAATTCTGACATAAAAAACCGAGTCATGACAAAAAAATGACAAAAGTTTGACAAAAGTATTGCTTTTTGAAAAAAAAGAGATATATTTATCAATGTAAACGAGCAATAACGCTCAAACAAATGTGTCACAACAACAAGGAGAACACACTATGAAGAAGCAAGGTTTTACTCTTATCGAATTGATGGTCGTTATCGTGATCATGGGCATTCTCGCTGCAGTCGCAGTGCCGAAACTGTTCGGCATGATTGCTAAGTCCAAGGCATCCGAAGTTGGCCCGGCCGCCGGTACCTACATCAAGTTGCAGGACGCCTACGTGTCTGAACGTAATTTGGTTGGTACTTGGGCTCAGGTTGGCTACGTGGCTCCGGGTGCCAATAAGGCTGGTGTTGATGGAACTACCACCAATTTTGCATATCTTCAAAAAATGCCGACAGCCTCTAATCTTACTGCCGGAACATCTTCCCTCGGCAAGACTTGGGGTGCAGCTAATATCGTTGCATTGAATGATTGTGACATTCAAACATCTCCTTCAGCTGACGCAGCTCACTGGTACATTGAAGTCAGCAATACCTCTACTGGTAACAGCATTTCTTATAAAACCGCTTTTGCTAGTGATCAAACTGACTGCGAACAGTTGACCCCGTCCTTCACCATGATTGGTCGCTAATCAGCTGCTCTACATCAAGGCTTACAATTCGGGTTCCCCCAAACGTGGGGAACCTTTTTTTTGTATTCCCTTTCTCTTCACCACCTTGGATTCTATCGTGTTCCTGTCGCTTCGCTTCAGAATGATGGAAGCGACAGGAGCCAAGAGGAATTATGAGTTATGAAGTATGAAATTTTTGCGAATGCGAGATGCGCGATTTTGGAGGTTGAGCTGTTTATCGCTACAGCATTTCCTACTGTCTATTTCCTACCGTCTACTAAAAAATGTTGCGGGCTTCTCTTCCCAAAAACGTCATTGCATTTCGTA
>JAZLIJ010000081.1:0-5958 GCA_045617325.1 Fibrobacter sp. | reverse complement strand
ATCCCCGTCAAGCGAGGACAGGCGCGAGGACAGGAGTCCAAGCAACAATGCGCAAGCGAATCAAGCAATCGTAAACTCGTTTATGATTATTTGTGAGCGCAGCCATGGACGCTGAAAGCGTCCACCTTGGCCGCGACGCTCGACCTACGCATTTGTGTTCATTGCCCCTTCGGGGTCAAATGCTGGTCTCGGTCATCCCCGTCAAGCGACGACAGGTGTCCAAGCAGCAATGCGCAAGCGAATCAAGCAATCATAAACTCGTTTATGATTATTTGTGTGCGCAGCCAAGGACACTGAAAGCGTCCACCACGGCCGCGACTCTCGCCTTACGCATTTGTGTTCATTGCCCCTTCGGGGCCAAATGCTGGCCTCGGTCATGTCCGTGCAAGCACGGCCGCGACTCTCGACCTACGCATTTGTGTTCATTGTTCATTGTTAATTGTTCATTGTTAATTGTTAATTTCCATCGCAGCAGGCATCCGTAATTTGCTAAATTATGCGCATGCAACATTTAATTTCAAAAGAAGGATTCGAGAAGTTCAAGGCCGAATGGGAGCACCTGAAATACGTGGAACGCCCCGCCATGATAAACCAAGTCCAAGCCGCAGCAGCCGAAGGAGACCGCAGCGAGAACGCAGCCTACACCTACGGCCGCATGCGCGTCCGTGAAATTGACCGCCGCCTCCGCGAACTTGACCGCATCCTCGATGGCGCAAAAATTGTTGAAAATGCCGCTACAGAAGACGGTTCCATCCGCTTTGGCGCCATCGTCACGCTACTCGACGCCAAGACAAAAAAACAAAAAACATACCACATCGTCGGCGACAAGGAAATCGACCCGCTGCAAGGGAACATCAGCATGAAGTCCCCCATCGGCGAAGCTTTGCAGGGCAAGAAGCAAGGCGACAAGGTGCAAGTTCAAGCCCCAAGAGGCATCATCCACTACGAAATTTTGGAAGTGAAATATTAGTAGCGAGGAAATTTCGCCTTATAAATGAATAGCGAACAAAACCTCCACCACGGCCGCTTCACTCGCTTCACGCATTTGTGTTAATTGCCTATGTTCATCGACACCCACTGCCACATAGATTCTTACGAAAGACACGCCGAAGAATCATTCGACGCGCTCCTGGAACGCCTGCACAAAGAACCATGCGCCCCCTCGCCGGACTCACCGCATATAGCCAGCCCCGAAGCCTTCATCCACGTCGCCTGCGACCCCGCCGACTTTGACCGCGCACGTGAACTCAGCGAAAAATACGACTTCGTCTACACCGCCTACGGCATCCACCCGGAATACGTCCTCACGGAAACCGCCGAAGACGAAACACGCATGCAGGAATTCCTGAAGCACCCCAAATGCGTCGCTTGCGGAGAATTCGGGCTGGACTACCATTACGACGCCGAGCACAGCAAGGAGCAGGTAAAGCTGTTTGAAAGTCACCTGAACCTTGGCATCCAAAGCGGAAAACCGCTCGTGCTGCACCTCCGCGAAGCCGATGACGACGCCCTCGCGGTCCTTCGAAATGCAGACCTGCGCAACACGACTCTCCACATCCACTGCTTCACAGGCAGCCCCGAATTCGCAAGCGAACTTCTAAAGCTCGATGCAAAAATTTTCATCGGCTTCACAGGAATCGTCACCTTCAAAAGCGCCCAGAACGTCCGCGACGCACTCGACCTCGTCCCCTTGAACCAAATCCTCCTTGAGACAGACTGCCCCTACATGGCGCCCGTCCCCTACCGCGGCAAGCCATGCCATTCCGGCTACATCCCGTACATCGCCGTCAAAATCGCAGAAGTCAAAAAAACGCCCGTAGACGAAATCTACAGGCGTTGTCGCGAAAATACGCACCGTTGCTACGGCATCTAATTCACGGAATGAGAAACAGAAGAAACCGCAGCATCGGAGACATCCTCCGTAGTTTTTGGATCATAATGATCCTCCATATACTTGAGAGCATCTTCCGGTGAAAGCGGCTTACTGAAGTAGTAACCCTGAATATTCTTGCAGCCTTCCCTGCGCAAGAAATCCAGCTGTTCCTCGGATTCGACGCCCTCTGCAATCAGGCTCAAGTTCAGGGATTTCGCAATGCCAATCACCATCTTCGCAAAGGCAGCGTCTTCCTCGTTATCAGCCACATGATCCACAAAGTACTTGTCCATCTTGAGCGTATGCACCGGATAGCGCTTCAAGTAAGAGAGCGAGCTGTAACCAGTACCGAAATCATCAATGGAAATCTGGATGCCCATGTTCGACAAGGCGCGCATAATCTCAATCGTCTTGTCCGCTTCGCACATAGCCGTATATTCAGTAATCTCGAGCTTCAAGTTCCTCGGATTCAAGTTCGTCTCATTCAGCACTTGACGCACATCATCCACCATATTGTCCATGGAGAACTGCTTGGCAGAAAAATTCACTGCAACCTGAATATCCTTAAATCCCATGTCCACCCACTGCTTCGTCTGGCGGCAGGCCATGCGCAAAATCAAGGCGCCCATCGGCACAATCAAGCCCGTCTCTTCTGCAATCGGAATGAACTCCGCCGGAGAAATGATTCCATGCTCGGAGCGATTCCAACGCACCAACGCCTCAAAAGCGACAATCTTGTTGCGATCCGTGATATCCACAATCGGCTGGTACATCAGCACAAATTCCTGCGCCTGGATGGCCCTGCGGATTTCAAATTCCAGTTTGTAAAGGCGCATCGCCTTTTCACGAATGCCGCCGCTGAAGAACTGGATGCCACCATGGTTGATACCCTTCTTCATGTCACGCAAGCTGGCGTTCGCATTCGCAAGAATGTCCTCGACGCAATCCACATCTTGGTTGATGACAACGGACATCGAAACACTAATGTAAAGTTCGCGACCTTCAAGCGTAATAGGAGCCTTCACCTTGTTGTGCAGGTTACGGACAATCGGAATCAAATCGTCATTCGGGTCGCGACTTTGAATATTATGCATGACCACAGCGAAAACATCCGCTCCGATTCTCGCCACAAAATCATCCGGACGGCACTGCGCCTTGATGCGGTCGGAAATCACACGAAGCACATTATCACCAGTATTGATGGAATAAGAAGCGTTGATGGCGCCAAAGCTGTCGATATCCAAAAGCGCAACGGCAAAAACGTAATCCGGACGCTTCGCGGCAGTATCGACATCGTTCTTCAGTTTTTCGAGGAAATATTTGCGATTGTAGATACCCGTCAAGGAATCGATATAGATATTGTTTCCCTGGTTTTCCAAAGCCTTGTTATCAACAATTTCGTTCATGGAACCGATTACGCGAATCGGAAGACCATTTTCGTTGCACTGCACTCGTCCGCTAATTGTAAAACGAGATTTAATCTTAGATGGATCAATCGGATTCAGGCAGCAAGAGAAATCACCAAAAGTCTGCAAGGCATTTCTCAGTTTTTCGCGGAAATTATTCCAATCGCTTTCGGCAACCTTATCCTTCAAGGCCTCAAAGGAATCGACCATTGTAACAGGATCGACATTAAGCAACTCGGCCACACGATTAGACCAATAAACCTTTCCCGAAGCGACATCAAACGTCCAGAAGCCGTCTGACGCAACATCCACCATCATCTGGAAGAGTTCGTCTCTTTCATGCAAATCCTTCTGGTAATCACGACTAGGTTCGGCCACCTTCGGTTCAGGAATATCGACATCATTCCGAATTTTCTTGTTTTTGCCGGATATCGACGGAAATTTATAAAACACCGCGACATACGCCAAAAATATGATAGACGCAAAATAAGGAATAAATCGCCAGATATTCTCGCTGAAATTCAGAATATCGGGAAGAAATGCTGCGAACATTAAACTCGCAAACAAAAAGGAAAAACGCAATACAACGTGTTCGTCAAAAAGCTTCATACAACTCCATTTTACATTGATAAGATAAGTAAATTATTCCAACATGGAACAAAAATCATCAGCCATAAAGCAAATAAATAAGTTTTTTTTTCACTCTAATCAAATTATTCCAACTTGGAATATTTGCGTTTTTAGCTCAAAAAAGGCAAAAATACAAAAAAAATAAGTTCTTTTATTTTAAATTAATTTATAGACAACGTGTGATAAGCATTACATTTTTAGATACTTCCATTTACATTAAACGCACCTCATTCACAGGGCGCCAAGTATTTATTTTCAAATTTTGTCACAGATACAAAAAAGCTTTTTTTGCAATTTGGCCTGCTTTCGCGTCGGCAATAGTGCATTCTAAGTCCACGAATTTTGCGCCGATAGAGCCTCCAGTTAGTAGACAATAGACCGCAATAGCAATGGCGCGGCACGAGAATCAGGGAACGCAGCCATGGCCAAACCACCAACCACTCCGCCACAAATTTAAGGCCACAAAAAAAGTCCACAGTAAGAACCGGAGACCTTTAACATTTAAATGTAAAAAAAGTTAACAATCGGTAGCCAGTAAGCTGTGGAGCAACAGAGTTTCGTGCAGTCTTTAAGTGGCAAAAACGCAATTATCCCTCCTAGCGTCAGCCATATACACGAAAAACCTCGGCATAACCGAGGTTTTTCTTAGGAGGGTATTAGGCTAATGAACACCTAGGGCTTTAGCCCTTAGTGAGAATTGTCCTCTTTGAGGAATGGGCGAAGCCATTTATACGAAAAAGCCTTGGCTTTCGCCAAGACTTTTTCAAAGGAGGGTGTTAGGGAGGGCAAAGCCTTCCCTAGTCAAAGTTCAGTCTTACGTTAAGTAAGTCCGAGCATTAAACAGCGCCCTGCCACTTCATGGCGTCGGCAACCTTCTTGAAGCCAGCGATGTTGGCACCCATGACGAGGTTACCAGCATGGCCGTATTCCTTGGCAGCGCCGCTAGCAGCAGCATAGATGTTCTTCATGATGCCTTCGAGCTTGGCGTCAACTTCTTCGAAAGTCCAGGAGAGACGTTCGGAGTTCTGGCTCATTTCGAGACCAGAGGTAGCCACGCCACCAGCGTTGGAGGCCTTGGCAGGTCCAAAGAGCACACCGGCCTTCTGGAAGGCTTCGATAGCTTCCGGAGTAGACGGCATGTTGGCACCTTCGGCAACAGCGAACACGCCGTTGGCGATAAGGGCCTTGGCACCTTCGAGGTCGAGTTCGTTCTGGGTAGCGCACGGAAGGGCGATATCGCACTTGGTCTTCCAGATATTAGAGGAACCTTCGGTGTAGCTGGCACCGGCGACCTTGTCGGCGTATTCCTTGATACGGCCGCGGCGACCCTTGATTTCCTGGACGATGTCGAGCTTGATGCCGTTCGGGTCGAAGATGAAGCCGTCGGAGTCGGACATAGCGACAACCTTGGCGCCGAAGGACTGAGCCTTTTCGCAAGCGTAGGTAGCCACGTTACCGGAACCGGAAATCACGACAGTCTTGCCTTCGAAGGTTTCGTTCTTCAAGTCCTTGAGCATTTCGCGAGTGAAGTAGCAGAGGCCGTAACCGGTAGCCTGCGTACGGGCGAGAGAACCACCGTAAGAGAGGCCCTTGCCGGTGAGAACGCCGACGAATTCATTGCGGATGCGCTTGTACTGGCCGAACATGTAGCCAATTTCGCGAGCGCCCGTACCCTGGTCGCCAGCCGGCACGTCCGTGTCAGCACCGATGTGCTTGCAGAGTTCGGTCATGAAGGACTGGCAGAAGTGCATCACTTCGTTGTCGGAACGTCCGCGGATAGAGAAATCCGAACCGCCTTTGCCTCCGCCCATAGGGAGTGTGGTAAGCGCATTTTTGAAAGTCTGCTCAAATCCGAGGAACTTGAGAATGGAAAGGTTTACCGAAGGGTGAAACCTCAATCCTCCCTTGTATGGGCCAATCGCGCTGTTGAACTGCACGCGGTAGCCGATGTTCACATGCACTTCTCCTTTGTCATCAACCCAAGGGACACGGAATGTCACGATGCGTTCTGGTTCAACGATGCGCTCTATCAATTTTGCCTTTTCAAAT
>JAZLIJ010000080.1:0-9336 GCA_045617325.1 Fibrobacter sp. | reverse complement strand
CTGCCGCATTCCCGGTCATCCGTGACTGTGCTGTCGACCGCACTGCATTTGACCGCATCATCCAGGCTGGCGGCTTCGTTTCCGTCAACACCGGTGCTGCTCCTGAAGCATCTGTGATTCCGGTTCCGAAGGCTGATGCCGACCGCGCCTTCGACGCTGCCGCTTGCATCGGTTGCGGTGCTTGCGTCGCTGCATGTAAGAACGCTTCCGCTATGCTCTTCGTTTCTGCCAAGGTCGCTCACTTGAGCTTCCTCCCGCAGGGCAAGGTCGAAGCAAAGAAGCGCGTCTTGGCCATGGTTGCCCAGATGGACAAGGAAGGATTTGGCAACTGCACGAACCTCTACGAATGCCAGGCTGCCTGCCCGAAGGGTATCACCGTCGATTACATCGCCAAGATGAACCGCGAATACCTCATGGCTACCGCCACCTACGCCGAAAAGGTGTACGGAAAGGACTAATTAGACGAGAGAACGCTTCGCCTTCGGCTTCGCTACAGACGAGAGACGAAAGAGGCGTTGTCATGTCTTATCCAAGAATCCCGCTCCAGCGATGGGGCGGGTTCCTTTTTTTGAGGAAAGGGTTGTGTCTTTTTTGTGTACCCCAAAACATGTTCCGCGAAATAATTGTATATTGAAACCGATGATTCAGGAATCTTTTGAGTTTGTCGTCTACATGATTCACGCTTGCGCAAACAAGTGGAATCGCTTGCCGTCTTTTGTGTATCAAAAACTGTCTGATTCCGGCTGTATTCAAAAGTATCTCGTGCCCCATTACGATATTTTGCACACACAAGGGACCGATTTCGTGGTAAGCGACATTGAAGAATATCTAAGAATTCGCAAGGTGGAAATATGATTGTCTACCATGGTTCTTCTGCCGTTGTTGAAAATCCTGATGTAGAACATTCGTTTAGGCCTTTAGATTTCGGTAAGGGCTTTTATGTTACGTCCGTTCGTGAACAGGCTGTCCGTTGGGCGCATCGGAAGGCTGAAGTCTTGGAGAATTCAAAACCTGTTTTGAATATTTACGATATGGATGCGAGTTTTGGTGCTCTCTCAGTAAAATCCTTTGCGGATGATTTGGAAGAATGGATAAATTTTGTCTGTGAATGTCGTGATGGTTCTGAAGCCTACAAAAAATATGACATAATCATGGGTAAGGTCGCAAACGACAAGGTCTTCCGAGTGGTTGACATGTTTCATTCGGGCATTTGGGATTTAAATCGCGCTTTACAGGAAATAAAGGTTTACCCGACTTATGACCAAATCGCCTTTATATCTCAGAAAGCGATTGATTCGGTTTTGAAGTTTGTGTCTTGCGAAGAGGTATGACATGGTGGACGAGGAAACTTTAGAAAGGGTCTATCAGGAGCGCTTGGAAGAACGAATTATTGCTTATCTTGCGCAAGTAAAAGACTGTTCATTGGAGCAAGCGATGGACTTGTATTACCACAGCCGACTAGCCGACAAAATCCATGAAGGGAAGAATGGTATCCAGTATCTGGATTACAAAGTTCTTGTCCAGATTCTTGTAGATATGGAAAAGTAGAGCTCTTGACTCTAAATGATGTTTTGTTCGATGAACCTTGAATCCTGCATCGGTTTTGACACAAAAGTGTCAAAATCATAATGTATATTTGTCAACGGAACTAGAGGGCTGTATGGCAAAAAAGAATCAATCAGTGCGTTTGACTAGCCAACATAAGGAATCCAAGGGTGCTGTGGGTATTTTTGGGGATGAGGCGAAGTACCATGACATGGATGTGTCTGATCTTTCCCGCATAGCCATGGAGCTTCTTGAAAAGGATTACCCCCAACTTACATTTAGATACAGGAAGAGTGTTTCAAAAAAAGAAATTAATGATTCACTTAAGAAAATAGATAGTGAACTTGGACAGACTCTTTTTGTCGAGGATTCTAGCATTAAGCCCGATGGTGGTATTATCGAGGTCAAGGACGACAACGGAGACTGGCGTGTTGTTTTAGTCTCTGAGGCAAAACGTCAGGGCAAGGATATTGAAAACATAAAGCAGGGGAAAATGGTCGGCACGAAAAACGACCAAGATATCATGAATGCGGGAAATGCTATTGAACGTGCTCATAAGAACATCGCAGAAATCGCGAACTTTATGCTTAAAGAGTCTTATTTCCCTTATGTACTTTTCTTGGAAGGTTCCAATTTTTTGACGAAGGATGTCGTTGTCACTAGACCGGATGGACGAGATGTTTCCTTGGCGTGCAATTCCGGAGCGATTAACAGAATTGACCGATTGACGGCTGCAAATTACGGAATGCCGATAAACAAAAATCTTTGCAAAAATAAGGTTGTCCAAATAGAGGATACTAGTGTAATGCTTCATGCGGCATCTCTGTATACTCAAGGAGACGGTAGAAGGTGGAGTATCAAGGATATGATCAAGGTGATGATGGACGTCGCAAAGACTTCCTTGAAAATGTTGGGTCGTGATTTATTTAACCAGTTGACTAAGTCGTAATAAGTTTGTGTTATGGTTCGCAAAATTGATCACTCCCTTTTAGATAACGCTAAGGTAAATAAGAAGGACGAATTCTATACGCAACTTTCGGATATAGAGAGAGAGTTGCAGTATTACAAAAAGCATTTTAAGAACAAGACTGTGTTTTGCAACTGCGATGACGCGAGAGTCAGCAATTTCTACAAGTATTTTGTTGAAAATTTCAAAGAATTAGGTCTGAAGAAACTTATTTGCGCGTGCTACAAAAAAAATGCGCCCAATTTTTTTTCAAAGACGGAGCCTGCTTTCTATTACGAATATTCTGGAAACGAGAAGAAATACCCATCTTTGAAAGATGTCACCTTCTTTGAAGGAAACGGTGATTTTCGTAGTAAAGAAAGTATTGAGCTTCTGAAAAAATCGAATATCGTCATTACCAACCCGCCATTTTCATTGTTTCGGGAATACATTTCTCAATTGGAGTTGTTCAAGAAAAAGTTCTTAATCATCGGTAACATCAATGCTTTGACCTACAAAGAAGTTTTTGCGCTGATTAAGGAAAATAAGGCGTGGATGGGAGTCAATATGGGGCGTGGTATTTCTGGCTTTATTGTTCCGGAACATTATGAACTCTATGGCTTGGAAACCAAAATCAATGATTCAGGCGAAAGAATTATTTCTCCAAACAACTGCATGTGGCTCACAAATTTGGACAATGCCCAAAGGCATGAGTTTATTCCTTTGACAAAGGAATATAGCGGCAACGAACTTGCGTATCCTCGCTTTGACAATTACGATGCGATTAACGTTAATAAAACTCAGGATATTCCTTTGGATTTCAAAGGCGTTATGGGAGTTCCCATCACTTTTTTGCACAAGTTCAATCCAAAACAGTTCAGAATAATCAAGTTCCGTAAGGGTAACGACAATAAAGACTTGTGTATTGATGGCAAGCCGACATACTTTAGAATTCTGATTCAATGTTGCTAGAGTTTGTTCTGAAACTCTTGTTTAGAATCCCTCATAGGGGATACGGATTAGTTCTGCGAATTTCTTCCTGACTTTATGTAGTATAATTGTATATTTTATATGAAAAATATACTTTGTATGGATTTTTATTATATTTTATGTGCAAAATTAACATGAGGTCTATATGAAGAACTTCTGGACTTTGCTATGTTCCTTACTGATTGCAGGGGCGTTTTGTTCCTGTACTAACTCAAAAACTCCGAACGATGTTCAAGCCGAGCCGCGCCTGAATACAATGGTGAAGGAAAATGGTCCAGCCATGCTTGAGTTCGGAAATCTCAATTTGACCATTCCTGCAGATTCCTTCCTTAATGTTTTTAAGGTTGGCGATATAGTTTCCGTGTCTATTCTTGGCAGAAACATAGAGGTCCCAGTTGTACAAAGTTATGACGATGTCTCGGCTGGTGAATATTTGATTCTCGCTCAAGATGGAGATAGTTGTATTACTTTGGCAGAAAATTATGGTCAGCTTGGAGTTGATTTGGGCGTTGCCAAGTATGTCAAGGAAGGTGATAAAGGTTCCTATGTTCTGAACGATTCGATGCCTCTTCCTGTAAATGTCTCCGTTGAAATGAAGGCTGCGGGTGGATATCTTGCTGAAATTGAAATGCGCAAGGATATGGTCAGGGAGTATTCCAGGGAGTTCTATACCGATTTGAATGATGAGGAATATGCGAATTTCCGTATGGTGCGTACTACGGGCATTGCTGAAGGGCGTTTGTACCGCTCGTCCAGTCCGATTGACCCTGGTTTTGGACGTAATACTTATGCAGATTCCTTGGCGCGTAATGCCAAAGTGGCTGTTTTCTTGAATCTGGCCGATAAAGAGGCTACCGCCAAGGAATATGAAGGTTTTTCCAAATCCTATTATTCTACGCAAAAGGTGGCTTACTTAGGTGTCCCTGCTGCTTTTTCGTCAGAAGCTTTTAAGGAAGGACTTGCGAAAGGGTTGCGCTATATCATTGATAATGAAGGTCCCTACCTTGAACATTGTAAGGAAGGCAAGGATAGGGCTGGTTTTGTCGCTGCTGTTCTTGAAGGGGTGATGGGGGCATCTTTGGATGAAATCAAGACTGATTATTTAAAAACTTATACGAATTACTTTAAAGTGAAAGATGGAGCACATGTGCAGCTTGATTCTGCTCAGACGGCTTGGGCTATTGGAATCATTGTCCACAATATCCAACGGTTCTATGTAAAGGCTGGTGTTGATTCCCTTTCTGTAGTCAATGCGCGAACGGGGGCTGAAATGTCCGCGATAACAGAAAGCTATCTGCAAAAATTGGGACTGAACAATGACGAAATTTCGAAGTTGAAGTCCCGTCTTGCCGAATAGTCGGTCTTCAAGCAATACGAGGCTGAACGTAGTTTTCGATTGGCTCTGTTTCGTTATGCCCGCGAAAGCGGGCGTTTTGCATTTATTACGGGGGCTGTTTAAACGACGTTGTCTTTTGTTTAATGTAAGGTGTTGTTAATTATCAAAAATTGCTTTTGGATTTTATCGCCTTCGGCTTCGAATTGACTGTCTAGGTTCAATTGCGTGGAACGCTTGTCATGCATAAGATGATCGCCGAGTCAAGCGCTTGCGTTATGAGCTAATACTTAACTTAAACAGGATTTTTCTGAATTTGTTGTGAATTAAGAAAGCTGGAAGGCGACCATGGTGATGTCGTCGAACTGCTTTGCTTCGCCGGCGTGTTGCCTGACTGCTTCGCGCAAGTCGTGACAGAGTTCCTTTAGTGGTTTGTTCCTGGATGCGTTCAAAGTTGCAATCATTCGATCAAGACCGAACTCTTCGTTGTTTTCGTTTATGGCTTCTGGGATACCGTCGGTGTAGGTGAATAGAATGTCACCTGGATGCAGTTGAATTTCAAAATTCTGGTATTTGATTCCTTCCATTCCTCCAAGTACGAAGCCGCTCTTGATTGTGGCTAGCCTGAAGTCTTCGCCCTTGTTCATGATTGCCGGTTTCTCGTGGCCGGCATTGGTGTATGTCATGATACCCGTTTGCAGGTCAATGACGCCGCAAAGGCAGGAGACGAACATGTCTTGTAGGTTTCCTTCGGTGAGCTCGTTGTTTGTCTTGATGAATGCTTCTGCTGGCGACAAGCCGAATTTCAGATTGTGCCTTAGGATGATTTTAGAAATCATCATGAAAAGTGCCGCCGGAACGCCCTTCCCGGAAACGTCCGCAATGAGCATGGCGAGGTGGTTTTCGTCGATAAAGAAAAAGTCGTAAAAATCGCCTCCGACTTCCAGGGCCGGACGCATTTTCCCGTAAATCGTAAACTTATCCGAAGTCAATGACTTGGGAAGTGTCGCTCGTTGGATGGATGTCGCAATGTTGAGTTCTGTTTGTGTGCGTTCCTTCTCCGCTGTGGCGGATGTCAAGTCGTTTACATATTGTTTTAGTTCGTTTGCCATTTCCTCGTAGGATCGGGCCAGTTTGCCGATTTCTGAGGTATACATGGTATATTTGTTGCATTTGTAAAGAATGTCGTGAATCTTTGAGTCAATGTCGCTTTTTTGGCCGATGGTCTTTGCGATTTCACTCATTCGCTCGATGGGTCTTGTGATGCTGCGTTCCATGTAATAGAGGAATCCGAGCGACACCCAGATGCAGAGGTTGAGCATGCCCCCGATAAGGTAATAGACGTAGCTCCAAAGGTGGAGATTTACGGCTCCGTACTTGATTGAAAATGCAGGGTAGCTTGCGACACCGATGGCGACCGATACGATTATGCTGGATGCTAAAAAGAAGAGGATGAATTTTTCGTTCAGGGAGAAGGAGAGGACAAGTGGCTTGCTTAACTTCGCTCTCTTTCTTACCTTGTATTGGTGGAGTAGGGAACCGCAAATGAGGTAGGGAAATCCAAAGACCACCATGGTGATGAACTGGTTGAAGAATATGTTGGCGGATAACATTGAAATGTATTTTTCATCAAAGACCAGCTTGATGACACTTACTACAAGAAACGCTGAAAGTGCGGAATCCGCAATGACAATTAGCATGTACTGCACGTTCTTGTAAATTTTATCCATCTTGTATTTGTTTGTGTCTTTTTTTCGAAGGAAAATCCAGATGCGGGCTGGAATATAGCCGTAGATAATTTGAACGAAAAAGCCTGGAATGAAAATGATGGGGGCGTATCCGGAACTTACATCTGCAATCAAGTTTGCGATGGCGCAACCGAGAGCGCCCCAAATGCCAAAGCTGATGCTGAATAGAAGAGGAAATGCGGCAACGATACGGACTTCTGTTGTATCCGAAATTTTGAAGAACTCACGACATGGTTCGCCCAAAATGTAGAAGACGAGACCGCAAATGAGCATAATCGCAATGTTTTTTGCAGTTTTTTTCATCTATTTTCCTTCCTGACTAGTAATATAGTATTGTATTGGAGTAAAAATTTTTTTTTGCTTGGCAAAGAGCGCTTCTTGGCTTTTTCTGTGTGGAATGTAGATGGTTTTATTTTTTTTGACGGAAATCTTGTTGCTGCTTTTTACAGTAAATAAGAAAGTGTAGATGAAGATGTTGTTATGCTGGAGATTTTCGATGGGGGAGAGTTTCTTTGTAAAAAAGATTCTTTTAGGTAATGAAATTTGCAAAGTGTTGATGCGTAATGTTTTATATGTAAATGAATTGAATTTATGTAACTTTTTTTTGTGCTGATTGTAAATAATTTGTATACTTTACTTTATTTTGTATTAATTTTTACTAAATTTGTTCAACCTTGTTAACAAACGAATAAAAAGGCTGATAAATGAAAAAAATTACTAGTACATCGTTGTTCTTCGGGTTGATGGCGGCAACGTCTTTTGCTCAAGATGGCGACTGCATTGCGTTCGAGAATGGTAAGGGCGACTACGGCGCTCATTGCTACAATTCTGGTCTTTTGGACATGGAAGATGGCGCCTGCTACACCATGAATCCGGATCGTAAGGCTGAAAATCCGCAGTGGATTAACAATATGGCTTCTCAGTCCTGGTGGTGGACGAAGGTTTCTTGCGGCAAAGCTGTTGAAGAATCCTCCAGCAGTGAAACCCCTGATGTTTCTTCCTCCAGCAGCGAGACTCCAATTGCTGAATCTAGCTCTAGTGCCGAATCCTCTAGCAGTGTTGTAGAATCCTCTAGCAGTGTTGTAGAATCTTCTAGCAGTGAAACTCCAGCTTCTTCCAGCAGCGAAGGTGAATCGGAATCCAGCTCCAGCGTGGTCGCTTCTTCTAGCAGCGAAACTCCAGTTGCTGAATCCAAGTGCGTTGAATTCAAGAACGGAACAGCTGATTACGATAAGACTTGCATCAAGTCCGGTCTTAGAAATATGGCTGAAGGCAAGTGCTATACCTTGAATCCGGATCGCGGTGCCGCTCCGCAGTGGATTAATGATGATGCAGCCCAGACATGGTGGTGGGTGGAAACTTCTTGCGGTGATGAGCCGGCTGTTGAATCTTCCAGCAGTGAAACTCCGGCATCTTCCAGCAGCGAAGAAAAACCGGAATCCAGCTCCAGCGAAGTTGCTTCCTCCAGCAGCGAAGGTGAATCGGAATCCAGCTCCAGCGAAGTCGCTTCTTCCAGCAGTGAAACTCCGGCATCTTCCAGCAGCGAAGGTGAATCGGAATCCAGCTCTAGCGAAGTCGCTTCCTCCAGCAGCGAAACCCCGGTTGTCGAATCCAAGTGCGTTGAATTTGTAAACGGCAAGGGCGATTACGAGAAGAATTGCTACAAGTCTGGCCTCAAGGAAATGAAGGAAGGCGTATGCTACGCATGGAACACTGAACGTGGCAAGTCCGAGATTTGGGTCAACGAGATTGCTACGCAGTCTTGGTGGTGGGTGGAAACCTCTTGCGGTGATGAACCGTCTGTAGAATCCTCCAGCAGCGAAACCCCGGCATCTTCCAGCAGCGAAGAAAAGCCGGAATCCAGCTCCAGCTCTAGCGAAGTCGCTTCTTCTAGCAGCGAAACTCCGGTTGCCGAATCCAAGTGCATTGAATTCGAAAATGGCACTGGTGATTATGACAAGAACTGCTATAAGTCTGGCCTCATGGATATGGTAGATGGCAAGTGCTATACCATGAACCCGGATCGTGCAAGCGAAAATCCGCTTTGGATTAACAATATGGCTTCTCAGTCCTGGTGGTGGGTGGAAACCGATTGCGGCGACGAACCGTCTGTAGAGTCCTCCAGCAGCGAAACTCCTGCTGAATCCGGCTCCAGCGAAGGTGGCGAGAGCAGCGAAGGTGAAGCTTCGACAGAAATCTCTGGCAATGCAGAGATTCCGGAAGTTGGCAACGAAGGCGACGAGGGCGATGATGCCGCGAAGCCTGTTCGCCGTAAGGTTGTTGGCTTCGACAACGGAACCACAGGCTTGGTTGGCTCTGTTGAACTCAAGGCCGGTATCTCCTTCTCCGGTAGGACGCTGAATGTTGTCGCATCTACGATCGGCAACAAGACTTTGAAGATTTTCAGCATGAACGGCAAATTGCTTGGCTCAGAATCCTTCACTGAATCCTCCAAGAGCTTCAACATGAGCAAGTACGCTGGTAAGGGCGCTCTTGTAGTTCGCCTTTCCGAAGGCCGCAAGGTTCTCGCTACAAAGCAACTCTCTGTTCGCTAATTAGTTTGTGTAGACTAATGGGCCTCCTCTTTTTGAGGGGGCTTTTTTTGTAATGTATTATGTATCGATATTTTTTTTGAAATTTTATAAAAATCCCCTTGCCAATGAAATTGAGTTTTTCTATAATTGGGCACGTCCTAAGCGACTATGGATGATTAGCTCAGTTGGTAGAGCAGCTGACTCTTAATCAGCGGGTCGCAGGTTCGACCCCTGCATCAT
>JAZLIJ010000079.1:0-1698 GCA_045617325.1 Fibrobacter sp. | reverse complement strand
AATCCACCTTCTTGGCAAGGAACACGATGGTTTCAAAGCTGGCTTCGCTTTCGGCAGAGCAACCGGCAAAAGCGGCAAAATAAGCCAAACCATAGTCATCGGCAAAGTAACGGAAGGGGAAACGGTCGCCAAACAGAAGAGTCTTGACGCTAGCGCCTTCCACAACCTTCTTGAATTCGCCATCCAATGCGGTAAGCTTCTGGATATAGGCTTCGGCATTTGCCTTGTAGGCGCTTGCATGGGCAGAATCAATTTCAGAAAGCTGCTTTTCGATAGCCTGAATCAGGACAACCGTATTACGCAGAGAAAGCCAGACATGTTCATCATATTCCGGACCTTCTTCGTGATGATCGCCATCGTGGTCGCCGTCGTGATGTTCTGCGTGATGGTCGCCATCGTGATCATCGTCGTGGTCGCCGTGATGTTCATGTTCGTCGGCTTCCATACCTTCCACAAGGACTTCTTCCTTGACCATGGAACCCAGAGATTCCACAAGGTTGATTACCTTGCGCTTTTGATTTGCGGAATTTTCCAAAGCCTTTTCAACCCATTCGTCGGATTCACCACCCACGTAAATGAACAGGTCGCTGGCAGCAATCTTCACCATGTCATCGGCAGAAGGATTGTAGCTGTGCAAGTCGGTACCCTTGTCCATCAACAAGGTAACTTCCACATTTTCAGTGGCACCGGCAATGGCACGAACCCAGTCGTATTCCGGAAAAATGGTAGCCACCACCTTGATTTTTGCCTGTGCAGAAGGAGTTGCAGAAGTTTCCCGCTTCTCGGAATCGCAAGCGCTCAAAACGCATGCGAAAAACACCATGGAACAAGCCATGAGAAAAATCTTTTTCATTTGTAGAACCTTTTTTGAATAAATTAGAACACCCCAATTTCTATTGGGAGTTTTTAAATTGCATCAGGTTCTTTTGCTAATTGTCCAGTCGTATTTTCTGCGAAACGAGAGTAGGAACGGCTACTGGGTTCGCCCAAAGGCTTACCGCTGTTAAAACGGCAACCACAGAAAAAAACAGGGCTAAACAGGGCACCGCACCAGTATTCTGTAAAAGATTCTGCTCTGCAGCATGGATGAAGGCACAAACGGGGCAGTCATCACCGCAACAATCATGGTCAATTTCATGAAGTTGGTAAAAAGAAGAAAAAAGTGAAATCAAAAAAAACAGAAAACAGGCAAACAAAAGTAAACCTTGCTTGCGCTTGATTTTTTTTGACATCATCAAAATCGTCATGACATTATAAATATACTAAAGATTGCAAACGCTGTAAATGGCAGTAAAGTTATAATTTTTTGATTCCCTTTTTATGAGGAAAAATTTCTAGCTTTTGACCATGACACATAAAGAACTTGCTTTAAAATACTTCGGAAGAAAGTTTCATTGTTCGCAGGCGGTCCTTGCGGCATTTGCCGAAGAATGCGGAATAACGGAAGCGCAGGCGCTCAAGCTCGGGGCGGGCTTTGGAAGCGGCATGCGGAAGGGCGAAGTTTGCGGAGCCTGCACCGGGGCACTCCTCGTTCTCGGAGCGCTCTTCGGCCAGCACGAGGAAGGCGATATGGAAAGCCGTCAAATGGCAATCAAAGTAGCCGACCTGATGATGAACCGCTTTGCCAAGGTCTGCGGATCGTACTTATGCAACGACTTGCTGAAATGCGACATTTCCACAATGGAAGGGATCGAGTTC
>JAZLIJ010000078.1:0-4645 GCA_045617325.1 Fibrobacter sp. | reverse complement strand
CAAGGAAGTCGCGAACCATCCGGACGCCGACAGCCTCTACGTGCTCAAGGTCGATGCCGGCGAAGGCGAACTCCGCACCATTTGCAGCGGCCTCAAGGCAAGCTACCAGGCCGCAGAACTCCAAGACAAGAAGATTCTGTTGTTTGCAAACTTGAAGCCGAGCGCACTCCGCGGCATCATGAGTGCGGGCATGCTCTTTGCGGGCGACCTCGAAGCCGAAAGCCACAAGTGCCGCCTCGTCGCCGTCCCCGAAGACGCCAAGCCAGGCGACCGCGCTTTGTTCAAGGGCGTTGCCCCGAGCGAACCGCGCGAGCTCAAGGTGAAGGACTTCGAAAAGATTAAGCTTTCTGCAAAGGGTGGCGCCGTGTTCTGCACCGCCGGCGAAGGCGCCGAAGCAGTAGCACTCGAAGTAAACGGCAAACCCGTTACCTGCGACATCGCAGACGGCAACGGAGTGCATTAAGAGACCGTTCGTGCCTACAGCCGTTCCAAGACGCAAAACGGGGCTCTCATGGCCACCTAAAGGTGGACATGACCACTAAGCGCTAAAGCGCAAGTGGTCAAAGGTCGCAATCACGACCGGTTAATACCGGTCGTTTTTTGCTCACGGAGCGACCGCAAAGACCTACCGCAAAATAAAAATGCAAAGAAGCCCCGTAATAACGGGGCTTCTTTTGCATTTCAAAAAAAATATCTAATGCACATCCATTTTCGAAAACAGATTCAGCACAACAAAACCGGATACAATTTTGAATTATAAATTATGAAGTATGAATTATGAGAATTATAGTCGCGGCGTTGCCGCCTTACTTTATCTCATAACTTATAATAACTCATAACTTTTGATTGGCTACGCCAATCAAAAAAAACGACAAGTCAATCGTCAAATTAGTTCATCCCAATATATCACGATTCCGTCAGCAACACGTTTAGTGAACGAGTCAAGGGAATTGTTGAAAAGGCATACCTGCAAGGATTTATCACACCCCTTACAGTATGTAGGAACATGCGATAGAACATTATTCAATGATAAAGCAGGTGTCGTAATAGATGAAGGGACGCTTTTTCTTGCGCTTGAATTTTTTATTACCACCTTCGAGTCCGGAGACAAGGTCCTGAACGCCGCCCATATCCACCTTGTTCGGGTCGTCCTCTTCTTCGGGTTCCTTCACCTTGAAGTAAGGAATGACCAGGTCGAAGTCGTCCTTGTCTGCATCTTTTTCGAAGTTGAAGGAGTATTCCGTTTCGGTGTTGCCTTCCTTGGTACGCTTGCTGGAAATGCTCACGCTGATGAGGCGGGCGCTGAACGACACTGCATCAAACTGAATATTCATATCAAGAGCATATTCATCCAGAGGCAAGACAGTCTTGGAGAAGCAGAAGTCACCGACGCTGTTGAATACGCCGTCCAATTCCACGCCGTACTTCATCAGGTCGCGGAGCATCGTGTGGGTGGCGCCGTATTCCATCGCCTTGAGCGTAAACTTGGACTTGACCATGAGCTGCTGAAGCTTCAGCGAATATTTGTCCAAGCGAGACGTCAGGTTCATTTGCATTTTAAATTCATTTGCCATATTCATTCCTTTTTTTTCGTCCGCAAATATAATTTATGGAAAGCTTAAGACTCATCGTCAATTAGAATTTTTGCAAAAAAAATGCAGTCCTCATCAAAAGTTAAAAAATGACCCATAAAAAAACTAACAACGAAAATTACCGGAAAAGCAAATAGTCGAACATTCCAAAGCAAAGGCTTATTCGTCAATAAAAATTTTTCATCCCTTGCTATTGAGCCATCAACTCTAAAAAAACGTTACTTTATCCCTCTTCCGTATGCGCAGTTGTTGTCCTCTTGCATGTAGTCGCCGTCGTGGTAGTAGGCGGCGCGGGCACGGCAACCGCCGCAGCGGTCGTTGAACTTGCACTTGCCGCAAGCGCCTTCGTAGGCCTTGGTGCGAAGCTTCTTGAACACTTCGGCGTTCGCCCAGATTTCGTCGAACGGCGTATCGTGAACATCGCCCGCGTCTTCGAGCATGTAGGCGCAGGGGCGCACGATGCCCACCGGATTCACGATGCAGTAGTCGAGTCCGGCGAGGCAACCGCGGCTGTAACGCGTCTTGATGCCGAGCTGGTCAGCAATGCGGAGGAACTGCGGAGCGCAAGTCGGCTTCACGGGGATTCCCAAGGTGCGGCTCTTTTCCATGATACCGCGGAGCAATTTTTCGTATTCGGCCACATGCAAAGCGAGGTCCTCGATTTCCTTGCCGCGACCGACCGGAATGAGGAAGAAAATCTGGTGGTTCACGGCACCAATCAATTTCACCCAGTCCATGATGTCGAAAATTTCGCCCATGTTCCAGTCCATGATTGTCGTGTGAATCTGGAACGGGAGCCCTGCCGCCTTGCAGTTCTCGATGCCCTGCATAGTGAGTTCAAAGGCGTTGTCGAGGCCGCGGAAATCGTTGTGGCGCTTGGGGTCGATGCTGTCGATGCTGATACCCATGGCCATGGCGCCCGCCTTCTTGAGGTCAAGAGCCAGTTCCGGCGTAATCATCGTGCCGTTCGTACCGAACACCGGGCGGAGCCCCACCTTGGACGCATGTTCCACCAGTTCCACGATATCCGGGCGCGTCATCGGTTCGCCGCCGCTGAAAATCATGATTTTGAAGCCGGCCTTCGCAATCTCGTCGATGAGCTTCAAGCCCTCGGCGGTCGTGAGTTCGCGGGAACGCGTGTCGCCAGCGTTCTGGTAGCAGTGCTTGCAAGTCAAGTTGCACTTGTTGGTGGTCATCCAGGAAACAATCATGGTTATCCTCTTTAATTCGTCTCAAATATAGAAAAACAGATTTTTCCAGATGAGGAAGCTTCTTTTAGAAACAAAAAAGAAGTTCTCCTTTACGGAAAACTTCTAAAATTGGTTAAGCCTTACGACATTCAGTTAATTAATAATATCTGACATTTTCATGTCTTCGCAAGTCAAAGTTTCGTCATAGAGATATAAGGTTGCTTCTCCATCTGGACAAGTCTTAACATAGCCACTTGGACATCCGGAGCCCACCTTCAAATCAATGTTCATTCCCATTGCAGCATACCCTTCTACGCTAGACGCATTGCACTTTGCATCCACTTGTGAAGCAAGCTGGGATGTACTGGCGGCTTCACCGCACATATGCTGTTCAACACTAAATTGACCAGCAGACATTGATAAATTGATATCGCAAGAAACAAGCTTTCCAGAATCTCCACTTGAAGAATCATCACAAGCAGTGAACATGGCAGCCATGCCTAGAGAAGCGAGCGCTAAAATTACTTTTTTCATATTTGTCTCCGTTTTTATTGTTTTCTTATAATATACTTTTTTTTAAACAAAATGAAAATTTTTTTTCCTTGATAAATTTCCTAAAACGGATTACATCGAAAATACTTCAGCGAAACCAAGACACGAAATTTATTCAATATAACTTTCAATAAAATCGGTCACATCATCACATGTTGGATTTAGAGATCCTCCATAAATATATGTGACAATTTCTCCATTACGGCAGGTTTTAATCGCACCGCTAGGGCAACCAGATCCCGTCATTAAAGTCAGCTGATCAGCGTAGTCAAATTCCTCTTGCCCCAAAGGCCCACAATACTGATTCACAAAAGGAGAATATTTAGAATCAATATCAATTTCTCCACACACATGAGCATCTTTTGTGGTAAAAAAAGTTACTGACATATTAATATCGCAAGAAAGGCGGCTGCTCGGGCCACCGCTAGAAGAATCGTCACAAGCAGAAAAAATAGACAACATTCCTAAAACAGAAAGCGAAAGAATCAGCTTTTTCATATATACCTCAAAAATTCAAGCTCAAATATGCTTCATCACCTTGCGGGCGGCCTCAATGGTGCGGTCAATGTCCGCATCTGTATGGGCGGAACTCACGAAAATCGCCTCAAATTGGCTCGGAGCGAGGTAAATTCCTTCGTCGAGCATCCCGAGGAAATATTTGCGGAAGAGTTCCAAGTCGGATTTTTGCACGTCGGCAAAGCATTCCACCGGGCCTTCGGTAAAGAAGATGCAACCCATGGAACCCACCTGGTTCGCCGTAAGCGGAATCCCGGCATCCTTCGCAGCCGCCTTGAGACCATTCAGCAAGTTCGTCGTGGAGCGTTCGGCGCGCACATAATGTTCCGGATTGCCGCTCAGTTCACGCATCGTGGCAAGCCCCGCCGCCATGGCGACCGGATTCCCCGAAAGCGTGCCCGCCTGGTAAATGCCGCCCAAGGGAGCAATCTGCTGCATCACATCCAGGCGACCGCCGTAAGCGCCCACCGGCATGCCGCCGCCGATAATTTTACCGAAAGTCGTTAAATCCGGCTTGATGCCGTACAGACCCTGGGCGCAGTGGATGCCCACGCGGAAGCCCGTCATCACTTCATCCACAATGAGAAGAGCGCCGTGCTTCTTCGTTTCTTCGGAAAGCGTCTTCAAAAATTTCGGCTTCGCAGGGACGACGCCCATATTGCCCGCGACAGGTTCCACAATCACGCCAGCGATTTCGTCGCCAATCTTGTCGAACGTTTCGCGGACACCCGCCACATCGTTGTACTGGAGCGTCAAAGTGTACTTCGCGAGGTCGGCAGGAACGCCCTTGCTGCT
>JAZLIJ010000077.1:0-1353 GCA_045617325.1 Fibrobacter sp. | reverse complement strand
GAGAAATATGCAGTAAATATCCTGTGTTAACGGAGGCGAAAATGAAAAAATTTAATACAACAGGAACATGTATACCAGCTAAGAATTATATGGTGGATACGACAGATAAAATAAATGAAATAATAAAGCTTATAGATGAAGAAGAATATTTTACAATATTTAGAAAAAAACGCTATTGAATATCCGAACAAATTGTCATATGCAGATTTGGACAAGGGCTATTCTTGGTCTCAATTGTTGGACAAATCGAAACATGTCGGCTCATATGTCGCTGAACATTTGGAGTATGGCAAGGCTGTTTTAGTGTACATGAAAAAATCCTCAGACATGTTCCCTGCATTTTTTGGAGCAGTTGGCGAACGCCTACATATTGGTTTTGACGATCCAGACGCATTCAAGGGTACAGAAGAAGAAATGCTCGCGGAGTTTCGACGCGTCCGTGACGAAATCAAGATGAAGATGGAAGAATTTTACCTAACAAAAATCAAAAACCGCAAGGCGTAAGAGCATGAGGTGAAAAATGATTCAACAGTTTGCTGATTGGTTTATCTATAGCGTGTGTGGTTTGGATGCTGCGTCTCGTTTGGGCGCTGCGCTGAACTTCTTTGTTTACGACTCCATCAAGATTGTGCTGTTGCTTTTTGTCATCAGCTTCTTGATGGGGATTGTGAACGATTATTTTCCGGTGGAACGCCTTCGGAATTTTTTGAACAGCCATAAACTTTTTGGATTGCAGTATTTGCTTGCGGCAACCTTTGGCGCGGTGACGCCCTTCTGCTCCTGCTCCAGCATCCCGCTGTTCATCGGCTTTGTGAAAGGCGGAATTCCCCTGGGCGTGACATTTGCTTTCTTGATTACGTCGCCCTTGGTCAACGAGGTTGCGGTAGCCATGCTTGCGGCAACCTTTGGCTGGAAGGTGACCGTGATTTATGTGGTCTGCGGAGTAATGCTTGGAACGCTCCTTGGCGCAGCCCTAGGCCGCTTTAAGCTAGAAAGACTGCTTAGCGATTGGGTGCGCCAGATTCAGGAAACCGCAGCAAACGTGACCAGCGACGAAGCCGATGAAATCGAAAAACGCTCCTTTGCAAAACGCCTGCCTGGTATCGCCCGCGGCTCCCTCGGAATCGTTCGCGGAGTCATCATCTACGTGATCGTCGGCATTGGAATCGGCGCCGCCATGCACGGCTACGTTCCTACAGGATTCTTTGAAAATTACCTTTCCGCAGACCACTGGTATGCTGTTCCCCTCGCCGTAATCCTTGCGGTCCCCATGTACTCCAATGCGGCTGGCGTCGTGCCGATTATCGAAGTGCTTGTGTCCAAAGGCGTTGCCATCGGAACTGCGCTTTCCTT
>JAZLIJ010000076.1:0-8416 GCA_045617325.1 Fibrobacter sp. | reverse complement strand
CAGCGTACGCGGAGTGCCGCCAACAAACTCGCCGCCGTGGTCCGGCAGGGAATTTTCCTTTGTAAAGTCCTGTCCCCAGACGGAACCGTTCAGGCCGCCATCCTTGCAGACTTCGCCGTCCTTTTCGCACCAGTCGTGCAGCAGGAGCGCGACCGTACCGTTTGCGAATTCTTCGGCGGTCTTTCGCGTGGCGCCATTGCCATCAAACCGGCTTTCGCCGATACAGAAGCTGTTGGTTACAGTTTGCATCATAGGCACGAAATAATCGCCAACAAGATCGTCACCGGAGCCGCTTGAGGTAGATACCAAACCCACATTATACGAATTGTTGATAGTCAATACAATACCATAGCCCGCAAGACCTCCAACATTTTTATATCCAGCCACGCGTCCAAGGTTGTATGAATTATTGATTTTTACGGAATATGTTTTTAATGTAGTATTTTGAAGAAAGCCCCCTCCCCCGACAAGACCGCCGATTTCCGAGTTTGATCCACCCACAAAACCCGCGTTGAACGAATTGTTGATGGCCAAGGATGCCTTGTTGGCCGAACCACCAACAAGACCACCGACATAATTACTCCCATAAATATACGAATCCACAATTCCAACGTCATCAATGGTAACGTCGCCGCCGACATAGCCGAAAAGGCCGACATAGTCTTCCGATGAATTGACATACAAACCGCTGATGGTGTGACCATTGCCATGAAACGTTCCCATGAACGGGTGATCAAACGTAGCCTTTTCTCCAATCGGGGTCCACTCGCGGAGAGTTTCCGGACAAGCTGAGGTATTATACGAGCCGTTATCATCGACGCACGATTCACCCGACGCATTTTTCAGCACATGCTCGTTCACCGTGATGTCGGCAGTGAGTTCGCCGCAAATTTCGCCTTCACCGCCGTTCACGCGTTCAGCAAAATTGTAAAGGTCGTCGGCGGTGGCGATTTTAATGCAGCCGCTTCCGCTCTGCGCTTCCCACTTGGCGAAGTATTCCTTTACACCCTTGGCGTCGCTCGGAATTCTCGTCACAGCGCTCCCGCTGAAATCGGACGTTTCGTACCAGCCCAGGAATTCATAGCCTTCGCGCGTAGGCGGCGTGGGCAAATCCGTGTCCGGCGTATAGACGGAATCGATTTCAACGCCTTCATAGACGTGCAAAGTCAGCGCAGGTCCAATAACACCCAAGAAAGTCGGGAAATTGTCACGGCCAAGACCTTGGCCCCAAACTGAGCCGTTCAGGCCGCCTTCCTTGCAATCATCGCCGTCCTTTTCGCACCAGTCGTGCAGAAGTTCCGCGACAGTGCCGTTTGCGAATTGATCTGCAGTTTTTGATTCGCCGAAACCACCATCGGAGTTCCCCTCAAGGTAAAAGAAGCCATTAATGTAACAGCCTTCACAATACCCCGCTAAGGCAGAGCCAAGTTCTCCAACCATATTCACGGAACCTGCGTTGTACGAATTGTAAACATAAACACGTGAGTCATCAGGCTCTGCAGATCCAAAGAAGCCACCACCATATTCGATACCATTCACGTAGCCCAAGTTGAATGAATTACGAATATAAACTTCCCCCCAAGCATTGCCAACAAAACCACCCGCAAAATCAGCCTTAAAATAAGAGTCCACAAGTCCGACGCCATCAATAACAACTATCCCAGACGTTATTCCAAACAAGCCGGCATCTTCATTTTTACCACCATTAAAAAACAATCCGCTAATGGTGTGACCCTGGCCATAGAACGTCCCCCCGCCAGCTCCAATCGGGGTCCATGCGTGAAGAGTTCCCGGAGGACAAGTTGAGGTATTATATGAGCCATCATTTTTTACGCACGATTCCCCCGACGCATTTTCCAGCACGTTCTCGTTCACCACGATGTCGTCCGTGAGCTTGCCGCACACGTTCCTTTTACCTTCATCATTCACCATTTTCGCGAAACCGTACAGTTCCGCGGCGGTGCCGATCATGTAGCAATTGTCGGTGGGATCCAGTTGCGGCGCAACCGGCGTAATGTCGGCGAGAGCCATCGAGGGCAAGGCCACGGCCGCGGCCATGACCAGTTTACAGAAAGAAAGTGGGCGCTTCATACGGTACATTCTCCTTTTTGGAATTAAACAATATATTTACATCAAATTTTTCTTTTTTTTTATATATAAATAAAAAATTATTTACGTTTGTGGTCGTTTTTTTTATCCTATTATGCGGATTTTGTAAAAAACAGGTCGTTTTTCGTGACAACAGTCACTGCCTAGCTGAAAAAATGGTTTCTATGTTATGATAGGACGTCTGTTGTCTTTGTTCTTTTTTCATTTTGTTGTTCGGAATTTTTATGAAAAAATTCTTCATATTTTTGACAGAATGTGTTTTGGGCTGCCTTGACTGAAAATTTTGTATGGGCGTGTTGACTTGTTCATTAGAAAGCGCGTGTATCAGACAAAGTTTAAGGAATGCATGGGCATGAAATTGAATTATTTTGTGTACATTTGTTTTTTTTGTGGCTAGTGGAACGACTGGAATGTCGGAAAATGCCTGTCTAGTTGAATGTCGGGATTCCCTTGAATCGTTAAAAACAAGACTTTATTCGCACTCTTTGAAGTATGTCGTCGCTTTCGATGATGTCTTAATTGATGCGACTGTTGCCCGTGAAGATAAGGGTGTTGTTTTGTATTTAAGATTCAAGTATGATTGGATGTTCCGTGGTCGCGTCATGTCAGCCTTCGGCTGTGATACGAGTTGGCCTTCCGTAAAGTTGGTTTCTGATGGAAGGGTGCCGGTTGAAAAGGTATTTCTTGAAGGGGACTCTTTTGGGAAACGCAAGCCTCCGGTGGGGCTTTTTTTGTTAAAAAATGTTTTTTTTTGATGAAATAACTTTTTTTTCGGTTTCTTCTATAGAAAATAATGTATGTTTTTAAAAAACAAGAAATATTCCAAGTTGGAATACAACTGTGCTGTAACCTTGGAATAAGGAATTGAAATGAATCGTTACGACCTTGTATTACTTGGCCTTATATTGGAACATGAACGGAGCGGGTACGACATAATCACGGAGATTCGTGATCGTGAGTTGGACCGTTGGGCTAAGATTAGCACTTCCACTATCTACAACAGGCTTATTACGCTCGAAAAAAACGAGTGTATCGTAGGACATGCCGAACGTGACGGCAACCGACCGGAACGCATGGTTTTCAACATTACCGACAAGGGAAAGGAAGTCCTGCGCAAGGAGGTCCTGAAGCATCTGACCGGTTTCAATGACGATCCGAGAACGCTTGGCTTTGCCTTTCTCTATGGCGCCGACAACAAGGAATTGATTCGTACATTGGAAGTGCATGAGCGCCGACTGGTGCAGGAAATAGAGAGTCTTGAGAAGATGATTGCCGAGGAACCTCGCCCGACGCTCTATCCGGAGGGACCATTCCTCAACTGCATGAGCCGCGACCATATCCTTGTGGAACTGAAGTATGTGCGTGCTGCAATCAGCATTTTGCGTGACCCTGTGCGCAATAAGAAGCTCGATGGTTACTTCTACATCAATTTCGGCAATCGTTCTTTCGAAAATTTCAACCAAAAGAATGAAAATGACGTTTCTGCTGAAAGTGCCGCATCGTAATGTTTTCTAAATTTCGCAAAAATTTTAAGGATTGGGCTATTTAGCATTCAATCGCAAACCACTTTTTAACCCCCTCTCTAACGGAGATAAAATGGCTACAAAACAAGTGAAGAAGAGCGCTGCAAAGAAGGCTCCGGCCAAGAAGGTCGCCGCCCCGAAATACGGCTACTTTGATGACGCTGCTAAAGAATATGTGTTGACCACCCCGGCAACCCCGATCAAGTGGTGCAACTACGTCGGTACCTTGAATTTCGGCGGTATCGTTGATACGACCGGCGGTACCCTCGTCTGCAAGGGCGACCCGGCCCTCAACCGTATCACCAAGTACATCGCACAGATGCCTTGCTCTGACTTCAAGGCCAGCACCGTTTATGTCCGCGTGAAGGACGGCAAGGACTACAAGATTTTCTCCCCGTTCTACGTTCCGACCTTGACGAAGCTCGACAAGTGGGAATGCCACGTAGGTCTTTCTTACATGCGCTGGATTGCCGAAGCTTTCGGTCTTCGCGTCCAGGTGACGATTTTTGTGCCGAAGGGCGCCAATACGCTTCTCCAGGACATCCAGGTGACGAACATCGCCGGTGGCTCCAAGGAAGTGGACATCATCCCGGTTTATGAATTCAGCCACTTCGAAGCCGAAAAGCAGCTCACGAATGCCGACTGGGTCCCGCAGACCATGACCCTCAAGGGCCACTGGGAAAAGGACGGCCACGTCGTTCTCGAACAGTATGCTTACATGAAGCGCGACTACGCCGTGAACTATGTGACTTGCGACTGCGCCGTGAAGAGCTTCGACGGCGACCGCCGCGTGTTCCTCGGTGCAAACGAAATGGGCTCCTGGGCAAATCCGCTCTCCTTGCAGAACAAGGAACTTGCAAATAGCGAATGCGACCGTGGCGACAACATTGCAGCCCTCATGATTCACGCCGGCAAGATTGCCGCGAAGAAGACCTTCCGCACCTGCACCCAGCTCGGTCAGGAACAGAGCCTCAAGGTCGCTGCAAAGGCTATCAAGAAGTACCGCGACTTGAAGAACGTCGACAAGGCTTTCGAAGAACTTTCCAAGTTCTGGACCGAATACCTCTCCACAATCCAGGTGAACACTCCGGATGCATCCTTCAACACCATGGTGAACGTGCACAATCCGCGCCAGTGCCACACTACGAAGAACTGGAGCCGCTATCTTTCCCTCTATCAGCTCGGTTACGGCACGAGCCGCGGTATCGGCTACCGTGACTCTACGCAGGACCTCATGGGCGTCATGAGCCACATGCCGGAAGAAGCCCTGGAACTCACCAAGAATCTTATCTCCGTGCAGCGTCCGGAAGGTAACGCCATGCACCAGTACGCTCCGCTCGCCCTTGCCGAAGACACCGGCAGCGAAGCTAACGAAGGCGACTCCCGCGAAAAGGCAAATGCCGTCGATGCAGAAGGCAACCACCTTTATGCCGACTGGTACGGCGACGACCATCTCTGGATTGTTCTCACTGTTGCCGCTTACCTCAAGGAAACCGGCAAGATGGAATTCCTCAATGAAGAAATTCCGTTCTACGTCAAGGGCCAGAAGCGCGCTGAACGTCCGAAGGGCACCGTCCTCGAACACTTGAAGCGCTCTTTGAACTTCACCCGTACGCATCTCGGTCAGCACAACTTGCCGCTCCTCGGCTTCGCGGACTGGAACGACTGCATGAACCTTCCGCTCGGTGCAGAATCTACCTTCAACACCGCCTTGTATGCAAAGGCCTTGCTCGAAATGATGGACATCTGCGAAAACCTCGGCGACAAGGAATCTGTCGAAATGTACAAGGGCTGGTACGAAGACGTGAAGAAGGCCTTCAACGACAGCGCCTGGGACGGCAAGTGGTGGACTCGCTGGTTCGACAAGGACGGCAACGGTTACGGTGTCTCCAGCGCCAAGTACGGCAAGATTTACTGCAACGGCCAGTCCTGGCCGGTGATTGCCGGTATCGCTTTCGGCGAACGCGCAGAACAGGGCATGGACAGCCTGAACAAGCTCCTCAACACCAAGTACGGCGTGAAGAGCTCTACTCCGGGTTACCGTGGCTTTGAACCGGCTGTCGGTGGCATCTCCACCTATCCTCCCGGAGCAAAGGAAAACGGCGGTATCTTCCTCCACACCAACCCGTGGGTGATGATTGCCGAAACGATTCTCGGCCGTGGCGACAATGCTTTCCAGTATTACAACCAGATTAACCCGGCTTCCAAGAACGGCATCCTCGACGTGTTCGAATCTGAACCGTACTGCTATCCGCAGAACATCCTCGGTGACGAACACAAGCAGTTCGGTATGGGCCGTAACGCATGGCTCTCCGGTACCTCCACTTGGACTTACCAGGCTGCAACGCAGTTCATCATCGGTATCCGCGCCAACTACAAGGGCCTCGTTGTGGATCCTTGCATTCCGAGCGCATGGGCCGGCTTCGAAGCTACCCGTAAGTTCCGCGGCGCTACCTACCAGATTGTCGTGAAGAACCCGGATCACGTCTGCAAGGGTGTTGCCAAGATGGTTGTCGATGGTAATGAAATCGATTCCAACGTGGCACCGGTCTTTACGAAGGGTGTCCACAAGGTCGAAGTGACATTGGGATAATTGTTCGTAAGGCGAATGTCGCACCCAAGCTTGCTTGGGTATGACTGAGCCGAAGAACAATCTACCACGTAGTGGTAGCATTGATCCATTGCCGTCGTGATCGTGCGTTGTTCGCGCCCTCACGTACTACAGTACGCTACGGGCGCTCTCGCCTTCGCTCACTAGGCACTGAATCAATTCTCGAAGTTTGATAAAAATTAAGAGGAAGAAGTTTCGAAAGGGACCTCTTCTTTTTTTTGCGTTTTTCAAGAACCGTTATTAATTTTTGCGTCATTTTTTCTCTAATAATACCGCAAAATATGCGTCATTATTGTATATTTAATGACGGTAACGCTATGTATATTCACGAAAAGCCTCATTGGACTGATTTTTACTGGAACAAGGACGAGGTTACGCCCCTGGTTGACAAGGTGCGTATTGCCCAGGGGCATCTCTATGGCCGCCTGCTTGGCCTGGGGTTTGACAAGCAACTTTCAAAGGTGGCAGAAAACCTGACCGCAGACATTATCCGTTCCTCCGAAATCGAAGGCATCGAGCTGAATATGGACCAGGTTCGCTCCTCGGTGGCAACAAGGCTTGGCATCGATGGTGACAAGGTCGCCTATTCCCGTGGAGTGGAGGCCGTTGTGGCCGTGATGATGGACGCCATGGAGCATTACGACCGCGTGATTACCGATGAAATTCTCTTCGGCTGGCAAGCGGCATTTTTCCAGGACCGTTTCAGCAACGGCGCACGCTTGGAGGTGGGAAAGTACAGAACCTGCGAGGAGCAGGTGGTGTCTGGAATCATGGGCCGCCAGAAGGTCCATTACGAGGCCCCCAAGCCTGAGCGAGTTCCCGCAGAAATGAACCGTTTTATGGAATGGTTCAACGGTTTCGATAACAATTCCTGGGTGGTGCGTGCCGCCATTGCCCATTTCTGGTTTGTGAGCGTCCATCCCTTTGAAGACGGCAACGGCCGCCTGGCCCGAATCCTTGCAGATATTCAGCTGGCGAAGGGGGAGGAGAGCCGCCTGCGCTTTTACAACATGTCCACCCAGATCAACAAGGACCGCAAGGAATATTACCGCCTTCTGGAGTTGACCCAGCATGGCAACGGGGATATTACCCAGTGGCTGGTGTGGTTCATGAACACCTTGCTTTACTCTTTGCGTGATGCAGAAGTTTCGCTGGACCTGGTGATGAAAAAGACCTTGTTCTGGAACCGCTTTGCAGACGTTGCCGTGACGGAACGCCAGAAGGAAATCCTGAACATCTACCTGAACGGTTACGAAGGCAAGATGAACTCCAAGAACTGGGCGAACTTTGGCAAATGCTCCTCGGATACCGCCAACCGCGACCTGCAGGATTTATGCCTAAAGGGCCTCATCAAGTGCGACGACGAAGCCGCCAAGCGAAGAACGTACCACCTGGTGCTGGAGTAGAAGTTTGCAAATTAAATTTGGAAAAAAATTCCGAATTTTAATTTGTAGATTTGGTCATAGAAAAATTTTTGAAAATGCAGGCTTGAGGCTGCTCATGAAAAAGAAATTCCTTGCTCTTGGAGCTTGTGCATTTGCGTTTGCTTTGGGCCTTGCTGCATGTGGCGATGATGGTGGCTCCAATTCGGTGACGAATGGGGTAAAGGGCGAAGTGATTGCCCTGGCTGATGGCAGTGGCGAAAAGGTTTGTGACGACAAGCTGGATGGCTGGGTGGCTGAGGCTGTCGGCAAGGATTTCCGCCGCTGTCTGGATGGCGAATGGACAAAGATAACTGCAAACGAAGCTTCTGCCGAAGACGAAATCATCGGCGGGGTGACTGTGTTGCAGAGTTCATCTTCTAGTGTCGTCCCGAGCGAAGTCGAGGGATCTAGTAGCTCTGTAACTTCCTCTAGTTCCGCGAAGTCTTCTTCGTCAGTTGTAAGCTCCTCTAGCGAGAAAAGTTCCTCTTCAGTTGCAAGTAGTTCCTCCGTAAAGAGTAGTAGCTCCGTTGCATCATCAAGTTCCGCGAAGTCTTCTTCGTCAGTTGTAAGCTCCTCTAGCGAGAAAAGTTCCTCTTCAGTTGCAAGCAGTTCCTCTGCAAAGAGTAGTAGCTCCGTTGTGTCGTCAAGTTCCGCGAAGTCTTCTTCGTCAGTTGTAAGCTCCTCTAGCGAGAAAAGTTCCTCTTCAGTTGCAAGTAGTTCCTCTGCAAAGAGTAGTAGTTCCGTTGCAT
>JAZLIJ010000075.1:0-16499 GCA_045617325.1 Fibrobacter sp. | reverse complement strand
GGGGGACTATGCAATGAACACAAATGCGTAGGGTGAGCGAAGTGGCCAAGGCGACGTTGCTGGATTCTATGGCTCTCCGAGTCTCCTGAATGACTTTTCCTTCATTCTCTCAGCGCTGCGTCATTCAGCCCCAATACTTCTTATTTTTTTACTAGAAAAAAATTGAAATGAGCAATTCTCAAGAATGGGAATTGCTTTTTTTTGTTAAGGATTTTTTGCAATTTTCTTACGCTTGGTCTCGTGTCTGAAATCCTTGCATTTTCGCGGTTTATGGGCTTCTCGCTTTTGGTTTCACTGGGGCAAAAAAGCTATTTTTACCACGATGAAATCGTGCTCCTTTTTTCGCTTGCGAAAGGCGTCATTCCTTGGGTTTGTCGCGTGTCTTTTTTTTCTTGTTGGGTGTGATTCTTTTTGGGGGAACGGTGTCTGGATAGAGGCTCCTTTGGAAGATGACGCATTGCATGGCCGCATGATTCGTATCAAGGCGTCCCAGGTGAAAAATTACGAGGGTGGTGCAGTTGCTTATTTGGGTTCTTACAATGCCAATGCGAAGTATAATGAAAAACCGCAGATGCGTGTTGCGTTGAATTATGATTTTTCCTTGGATCGTCATGAGGTGACATGCGCCGATTTTAGAGCGGTGATGGGAACGACTTTTGACAAGCGGTGTGAGGAAGAAAATTCCGACATGCTGCCTGTTTCCATGGTGACGTTTTATGATGCTGTCCTTTATGCGAACGAGAAAAGCAAACGTGAAGGTCTTGATACGGCCTATACTTACAACAAGGCAACGTTTGACAAGTCAGGAAATTGCATCTACCTTGAGGGGTGGGTCTTTAACCCTGATAAGGATGCTTATCGATTGCCTACGGAAGCGGAATGGCTGCTTGCTGCAGGGCGTGAATGGCGTCCAGAAAGTGAATGGAATAGTGAAACTTCGGGTTTCAAGGCGCGTCCGGTGTGCTCCTATGCGGAAAAACGCAACGAATTTTGCGATATGGCAGGGAACTTGAAGGAATGGGTTGGCGATTGGCTTGGCTATTTCAAGGATACGCTTATTACGAATTATATTGGCGACCCTGATGGCGGCGTTTCTGGCGAGCGTGTAATCAAGGGTGGCTGCTTTAGAAATGCTGCGTCTTCAATCAGGAAGTATTTGCGTGGTGATGTCTATCAGGTAACTTCTGCTTCGAAGTCGGATTATTTAGGATTTCGTCTTGCTTTTGGAAGGATTCCGAACGCCATTTGGATGGGGCGTGATGGCATGGCTCGTGATAATCGTGTTATTCCGTTGGCAAGCGCAAATACGATGCGAAACTTTGAAAATACGTATAAGGTGAAGCTTGTGTTTAGAAACGATGTGACGCAGAACCTTGCCTTGATTGATTATGTCAACGGCACTTTGACCGTAACCAGTTTTAAGGATACGTTGAATGTCTATCATCCGGATATTTCTCCAAATGGAAAGTTTGTTGTGTACTGCACCGGGCTTGAGGGAACATCTGGAAAGTCTCAGGTTTATGTGCGTCCGCTTACGAATCCGAAAACGTACCCTGTGAGACTGAATTTTGAGAATGCGGCGATTCCTCGTTGGCGTCTCCTTGAGAATGGTGACACGGCGATTGTGTTTGTAAGTGATGCCGGCAGTAACAGGGACGCGTCGGAATTTGCGAAGAAGAGTACCTGGCAGACCGTTTTTTCGAAGGGGCGTTTCAGTAAGCCGCAGAAGCTTTTTGATGGAGCTTATCATGGCGGTGTTTCTGATGACGGTCGCTTGGCTGTGACGGGGGCGAATCGCTTGCGTGCAAGAGTGGTCGATGCTTCGGGAGTCCACGATACTCTTTGGTATAATGGCGAACAGGCTTGCAATGTCTCCTTGGCAAAAGATGGAAGCAAGCGCATCCTGTTTCTGGATTTTGGTGGTAAGACTGGAGAAGAGTTTGTTGGAGAAAGTTATGGTGTACATAAACGGTTGCTGATTGCGGATAGTACGGGCAAGTTGATTCAGTCTGTTGTCGCTCCAGAGGGGTTTTCCTTTGACCATGCGGAATGGGCGGTGAATGCGGAAAGGAATGAAAGCGGAAAGGGCGGGCTTGTGGTTGCAACCCTTGCGAATGTGAACGAGGCTCATCAAAAAATAGTCCTTGTTGATTTGGCTGATTCTTCCGTTACAGAAATCGCGGAAGGGGATGAACTTTGGCATCCATGCCTTTGGAAAAATGATGTGTATGAAAGCGACGAACTGGATTCCGACAGCGCGGGTGTTTATCTCTATGCGGGCGATAGCTGGGAAATGGTGATCATGCGTTTCAAAATGGAATTGCTCTGGCGGTATTACGATTCGACGAATGTCGCTATTGTCGGTTCCTCGCGACCGATGTTTGCGCTGAGTCCAAAAAAATTGGACAAGAGGTTCTTTGCTGTCAATTTTGCGCAGACTCCGAATTCCATGTACTTTACACGAGATTTCATGGAACGCTATGTGTTCAATCATTACAAAAAGTTGAAGTACCTTGTGATTTCTTTGGATATTGATTTTTGGAGTAAAGTGGATGGACCCGAAGGAGACAATCTTTTTTATGAAGATTACAGACGTTATCCGGGATATGTCTACGATGAAAATCACGATTACTGGAAAGATGGGGTTCCTGACGCTTTGCTGAATTATACGGTCAATGGAATTGGTTCTTCTGATGAGGCTGATTATCTATCGGATCGCGGCTCCTATACAAAAAGTGGATGCGGCTCGTGGGGTGAAAATCCTGTTATCGAAGCGGACAGTACGCTTTATGATGATAAGCCTTACCTTATTGAAAATAGCTTCGATGTCTTGAAGTCCTTGGTGAAACAGGCTGCGGATAGGGACATTAAAGTGGTCGGAATCATATTCCCGCAGAGTCCGGCTTACAAGGAAACAGGCGCTTTTGGACGTTACGGACTTCGTCGTAGTGAAGCTGAAAAGTTAATCAAGCGGCTAGAAAACTTATCAAAGGACTATCCGAATTTTGTACTGATGGATGAAAATAAGATGGGCGATCATGATTACGATGATGATAAGGCTGTGGATGAAGACCATCTGTGCTATGGTGGTCAGTTACAGATAACAGAACGATTGAATCAGTTGCTTCTTTCCTTGGATAGGTAATATGCGTAGGGGTTGGATCTATTTTGCTTTGTTTTTTGTTTTCGTTCTTTTGAACGTCTCTTGCTCCAATTCCGTTGCACTTTCGACGACTGAAGAGGTTGCAAGTTCTTCGTCTGAAGTGACGGAAGATACTTTATCTGAGGATTTCTCTTTTTTGGAAACGGATTTTGTGAAAGTTGCTGCTGCCGGAAAAGAAACAGTTCTTGGAACGAATTTAAAGGAAGCGACTATCAACGATCGTCCGCAAATGAAGGTGAAGTTCAGCTATGATTTTTACATGGAAAAGCATGAGGTGACTCGAGGCGAGTATTTTGCGCTTCTGAAAAATGCGGTTGCAGAATGTAAAGGGGAGTGTTCCGATTCTATACCGGTGACGAATGTGACTTTTTACGATGCCGTACTTTTTGCAAATGCGAAAAGCAAGTCGCTTGGGCTTGATACGTCGTACTCTTACTCGTCTGTGTCTTTTGATGAAAATGGCAACTGTAATGAACTCGGAGGCCTTGTTTTCCACGAGAAAGTGGATGCGTTCCGTTTGCCGACCGAGGCGGAATGGGTGTATGCCGCAAGCCAGGGCTGGAATGTGAAGGACGGTTGGTATAGCAAAAATTCTGACCTTGAATTGCATCAAGTTTGCAGCCTGGCCGAAAATGAAATTGGAATTTGCGATATGGCCGGAAATGCAATGGAGTGGGTGAATGACTGGCTTTTGCGTTTCTCCGATACGACGCTTACGGATTTTGCTGGTGCTCCTGATGGAGGTAATTCTGGAATCCGTGTGCTCAAGGGTGGTTGCTATAAAAGTGACGACGTGAATGTTAATTTATATTCACGCGGCGATGTTTACCCGGTGACTTCTTCGACAAAAGCGGCCTATGTGGGCTTTCGCTTGGCTTATGGTGGTATTCCCAATGCGCTTTGGGTGGATGATCGTGGTAATGTCGGGGTCTCTAAAATTGATGTGACGATGTCTTTTTCTGAAATCAAAAAGTGGGTAGGCTCGTTAAATGCGAAACTTGTTTTCAGAAACGAGGTTACGGAAAATCTTGCGTATGTTGATTTCAGCCAAGGATTAGCTACCGTTGTCGAAATTCGCGATACGCTGGATGCGTATCATCCGGATGTTTCGCCAGATGGTAAACGTGTCGCATTTTGCACGGGTCTTGAAGGGGTTTCTGGAACGTCTGAAATTTACGTTCGTAATTTGGATGAGTCGGGAAGCGGCCTTGTCAAGTTGAATGTGAAAAATGCGGCGATTCCCCGGTGGCGAGTGCTTGCAAATGGCGATACCATTATTATGTATGTAACTGAATCTGGAAGCAACAAGGATGAATTCTACTTTAAATCGCAGAGTACATGGCGTGTAAAATTCTCGAATGGAAAATTTGGCAAGCCTGAAAAAATCATGGATGGCGCTTACCATGATGGAATCAGTTCCGATGAGTCTTTTGCTGTATCTGGAGCGCGTCTGTTTAGAGTTCGTAAAACGGAAAGCCGTGAAACTTTGGCGAATGGTCGCGATACAATTTGGTTTGATGGCGAACAGGCTTGCAATGTTTCCTTGGCGAATGATGGAAGTGACCTCATTCTCTTCCTTGATTTTGATGGACGTATTGGAAAGAAATTTGTGGGTAAGTCCTATTTGACGCACGAGCGGTTGCTTGTTGCCAATAAAAAAGGAACGCTTGTGAAAAGCATCAAGGCTCCGGAGAATTTTACTTTTGACCATAGCGAATGGGCGCTTGGGGCTTCCGGTATGGCTGTGGTGACGCTTGCAAATAAGAATGGCGCACATACGAAGATTGCCTTGGTGAATATTGCAAATGGTTCGACGTTATCGATTGTGGAGGGCGATGAACTTTGGCATCCGTGTTTTTGGCGTTCGACAAGTAAAATCGGCAATGCTCAATTTGACCTTGATAGCGCTGGCGTGTACTATGTACCGGGGAGGGTTGAATACAATGCGCTGGAACTTCGTGTCAAGATGGAAAATTTTTGGGAACGCCGTGATTCGGTGACTGCGGTGGCGCTTGGAACCTCCCGTACGATGTTTGGGCTTTACGAGAAAAATATCAAGTCGTTTAATTTTTTGAATATGGCTTATTCTGCAGCGGACATGTCTAGCGAAATGTTTATTTATCTTGGATATATTATTCCGCATTTGAAAAACTTGAAAGTCCTTGTGCTAGAAATTTCTCCGGACATACTGTGGTTCTCGAAAAATCGCTGGAGTAGCATTTATTATAATGTTCCTGGTTACAAGTACGATGAAGACCATCATTTTTGGGTAGACGGCGTGCCTGAACATTTTGTTGATGCTGTCAAGGATGTGCCGCGTCCTGAGGATTCTCTCAAGCATCCTTATAACTTGACTGATTTCTTGCTGCCTTCAAATGAGTGGTTCCTTACAATTTATACTCCAGAATTTAGCGAGCAAAATTGGGATGATGAAAACTTTATTCACAATTACACCTTGCTGAAATCAATAATTGTAGATGCAAGAAATCGAGGATTGCAGGTGGTTTGTACGGTGATGCCGGTGAGCCCGGATTTTGCAAATTCTCCGTATTATGCTGTTTATGGTCCTTCTCGGGAATACGCTAAGAAAATCTTGGATGAAGTTGCCGCGATGGATGTTGTCTTTTTAGATGAAAATAAAATGGGTGCTCACGACTATACCGATGACATGGCTTACAATCAGGATCATCTGAGTGCTGCTGGTGCGAAAGTCTTTACGGCGCGTCTGGATTCGTTGTTAGAAACCCTGAAAAAATAGGATGCAATATGAAGGAAACCTTGAAAAATAGATGTTGTTTCTTGATTGCCTTGGGCGTCTTGCTTTTGTGCTTTGCCTGTTCTAATTCTTCAAGCGTTTCGAATGAAGAAAATTCGGGTTTCTCTGATTCTTTTGATGTTGAAGGTTTTGTGAAGATGGTGTCGCATGGAAAATCTGTGACTCTCGGCACGTCTTCAAAAGATGCTCCGTTGAATGAACGTCCGCAAATGAAGGTCTCTTTTGATTACGATTTTTACATTGGTCGCCATGAGGTGACCTGTGGTGAGTTTAACCGTTTGATGGATAAATACGACTCGAAACTCAAAGTGAGTTGTGCTGCAGATTCACTCCCAGCTGCTGATGTGACGTTCTACGATGCCGTGCTGTATGCCAATGACTTGAGCTTGGAAAATGGTTTTGATACGGTGTATGTCTACTCGTCTTTGGAAACGGATGATGAGGGACATTGCATTGGTATGCAAGGTTTTGATTTTAATCCGAAGGTTAGCGGCTTCCGCTTGCCGACAGAAGCGGAGTGGATGTATGTCGCCTATTTGAATTGGCATCCTTACGAAAGCTGGAATGCCGATTCCTCCGATTTCAAGGCTCATGAAGTTTGTTCAAGATTTGGCGGCGATGTTTGCGATATGGCGGGAAATGTCATGGAATGGGTGAATGACTGGATGGGCTATTTTCGTGAGGCGACTGTTGCGAATTATGTCGGTTCCCCCAATGGAGGAAGCAAGGGCGAACGTGTTGTGAAGGGTGGAAGTTTCAATGATAGGGCTGTGTCGATAACCCTGTATGGCAGGGGTTCAACTTATACAATGACAGGTGAAAAACACGATGATTATTTGGGCTTCAGGCTCGCTTTTGGGGCGATTGAAAATCCTGTTTGGCTTGATGGTGATGGATCCGAGGTCTCGTCTAAGGTGAGTGTTGTTTCGGGCGCGGATAAAATTCGTGCCCAGCTTGGTTCTAAAAATGCAAAGCTTGCATTCCGTAATGATGCTACGGGAAATCTTGTCTTTGTGAATTTCAATCAGTCGTCTCCTTATCCTGTTGAAATCAAGGATACGCTTGATGCTTTTCATCCGGACATATCTCCCGATGGAAATTGGGTTGCTTTCAGTACGGGCATGGAAGGGCTGAAAAATAAATCCGCAGTTTATGTTCGCCATTTGGATTCCGCAGGAACGGGGCTTGTAAAGCTCAATGTTGAAAGTGCTGCGATTCCTCGTTGGAAAATTCTTGCGAATGGCGATACGGTTATTGTCTATGTGTCCGGTGCGGGTGATAATAAAGATGAATCCTACTTTAAATCACAGAGTACTTGGCTGGTTCCTTTTGTTAATGGTAAGTTTGGTAAACCTGAAAAACTGTTTACGGGCGCTTATCATGGCGGTGTTTCAGAAAGTGGTCGCTTGTTGGCTGTGACGGGGGCTAGCCGGTTACATGCCTTGTCGAAAAAAACATCGGGAATGAGCGATAGTGTCTGGTTTGGCGGCAAGCAGGCTTGCAATGTCTCCCTTGCAAATGACGACAGTAAACGTGTGCTGTTCTTGGACTTCAATGGACAAATCGGAAAGACTCTTGTCGGGAAAACTTATGCGACTCATGAACGTCTGTTGATTGCTGACAGTTCCGGAAAACTGATTCAGACTGTAGCTGCTCCGAAAGGCTCCGTCTTTGACCATAGCGAATGGGTTTTGAATAAGGCTGATTTTGTCGTTGCCTCTCTCGAAAAAAATGATGCACATCGAAATATCGCCCTAGTGAATTTGACGGATTCTTCTATTACGGAACTTGTCGAAGGAGATGAACTTTGGCATCCTTGCTTATGGACAAAGTATATTCCTTCGGTGGATTCATCGAAATGGGATGCCGATAGTGTTGGACGCTATGCGTCAGCATCAAATCAAGCCAATTATCTTCTTTCTCATAAAATGCCGATGTTCTGGACGCTCAAGGATTCTGTGGAATTGGTGGGGCTTGGGAATTCGCACATGTGGGCGGGATTTGATCCATTCGTCATGAATGTCCCTTCGATGAACATGGGCGTTTACCCTTGCGACATGAATTGCATCGATTACCTTTTTGAAAATTACGTATTGAATCATCTTTCTAAGATAAAGTATGTTGTTGTCAGTTTGGATTTTGATCTGTGGTATAACCCAGATGAAAATGCGGATATCAATATTTGTATGGGTTCTGCTCCTGGATTTGCTTATGATGTCAAACATGAATTTTATAAGAACGGTGTTGATATGCAATTTCTGAATCTTGTTGCTGAAAATGCTGTTGAAGAATCGGAGTCCATCATTCAAAATTTGGGATGGTATGCGGCTGATATAAACTTGGGCTGGACTGATTTGAACGGTATTTCTGAAATTATTGGTGATTCTACTTGGAGTAACTGCTTGCGAAATGAAAAACTTCAAACGTGCCTCTTGGATTCTGGAAATGTATGCCACACGGATGAATGTGCTTGCAAACTGGATGTCTATATGGACTCTTGCGTTACCGATTTGAAAATGGAAGGATGTGAGATAGTTGTTGAAATTGGCAGGGACACGACCTGGACGGAATGCCTGCGAAGTGTCTCTTATCAGACATGTTTGCGCAATGCCGGCTTAAACTCGTATTTTGCCGAATTGGATACGGTTTGCAAGTTGGATGATTATGTGAACACCTGCCTCGTTGTCTCGGAGCTGGAACGTTGCAGGGAACTTTATGAAGTTGTCAAGAAAACATCCTGGAGCAAATGCCTGCAAAATGAGAATCTCAAAAAATGCTTGCTTGATAAAAAAACAAAACTGAGTCTTGGACATACTGAAATGGACTATTGTCGGTATGATTCCAATTTGAGTGAATGTCTTGAAAGTTCGGATCTGAATACTTGCAAGGGAATATTCTCTGCCGATATTGACAAACTAAAACATTTGATCAAGATGGCGAGGGCTAGAAATATTATGGTTGTTGGCGTGATTTTCCCAATCAGTCCGTATTATAAGGAAACCGGTTCTTACGGACGTCATGGAATGCAGCGCAGTCATGCAAAGTTGATTATTGAAGAAATTAAAAAAATAGCAGATAGTGAATCGAATTTTGTACTGATGGATGAAAATAAATTCGGTGAACATGATTATCCGTCTACAATGGCGCTTGATTGCGATCATCTGAATGCAAGGGGGGCGAAGCGCCTTTCGTCTCGTTTGAACGCTCTTATCAAAACGTTGAAGTAGGTTTTTGATGCTCAGCTTTAATCGTTTTTTTGCTTTTTCTTGGATGGTTGCCTTGGCTGTGAGCATACTTTTTGCTGCATGCGCCGATACTGAATCAGCTGGTGAATGTGAAAGATCTTCTTCTGTTGAGAATGTTTCTTCGTCGTCAAAAAGTAAAAGTTCAAGTTCGTTGAAAAAGGAATCGTACAAGGGTTTTATCAAGATTTCTACTGCTGAAAAGAAGACTTTCCTCGGCGTGAATCTGGATGGAGCTAAGGCTGATGAGCGTCCGCAAATGGGAGTGAAGTTCGGCTATGATTTTTTCATGCAGCGGAGCGAAGTGACTTGTGGCGATTTTAATTCGCTGATGGACAAAAAAATTAAGTTGAAATGCAAAAGCGATTCCCTGCCAGCAACGGATGTGACGTTCTTTGATGCTGTACTTTATGCGAATGCCAAAAGCAAAAGGGAAAAGCTTGATTCCGCGTACAAGTATGTTTCAAGAGAATATGACTCCGAAGGCCATTGTGTCGGCCTAGAAGGTTTTTCCTTTTTGCCTGAATCCAAAGGATACCGCTTGCCGACCGAGGCCGAATGGATTCTTGCCGCAAGTTTGTTCAAAAATGATTCGAAGTCATGGACTGCTGAAAATTCCGACTACAAATTGCATTCCGTTTGCTCAAAGACGAAAGATACTCTTGAGGTTTGCGATTTGATTGGAAATGCGATGGAGTGGGTGAATGATTGGCGTGGGTATTTTAGGGATACGACGGTAACGAATTTTGTAGGTGCGCCTGATGGCGGAGCTCTTGGCGAACGTGTTGTTAAGGGAGGTAGCTACAAGAGTCCGCTTTCGTCGATAAAAATGTACAGTCGTGGTGATGTCTATTCTGTGGTTTCTTCGTCGCATGCGGATTACATCGGTTTTCGTTTAGCTGTTGGCGCTATTCCAAGTGCGGTATGGATGAACTCTTCGGGCAAAATGAAAACTTCCAAGATGACAGTGCTTTCGAATTCTGCTTCAGTCGAGGCTGTCTCGGGAACATACCAGACGAAACTTGCATTCCGCAACGATGTTTCTGGAAATTTGGCGTTTATTGATTATTCAAATGGCGTCTTGTCTGTGACGGAAATTGAGGATACTTTAGATGTATACCATCCTGAGATTTCGCCTGATGGTAAACGGGTTGCTTTTTGTACGGGGCTGGAAGGCGTTGGCGGAAAATCGACGCTTTATGTGCGCAATTTAGATGCAAAAGGCAGTAATCTTATAAAGTTGAAAGGGGTTAATGCGGCGATTCCGCGCTGGCGAATTATGGAAAATGGTGATACGGCGATTGTGTATGTGAGTGATGCTGGCAGTAATGCTGATGAGGGAACCTGGCAGCGAAAGAGTACATGGGTGGTACGTCTTGTCGATGGAACGTTTGGCGTCCCGAATCGCATGTTTGATGGTGCGTTTCATGGTGGCGTGTCCGATGATAATCGCTTTGCCGTGACGGGGGCTAAGTTGCTGCGCACTCGTATTGCTGATTCAGGTGCTACGCTTATGACGGATGTACATGACTTTGTGTGGAATGGAGGTGAACAGGCTTGTAATGTGTCTTTGTCGAAGGATGACTCGAAACGAACTTTGTTCCTCGACTTTGGCGGTAAAACAGGAAAAAAATATGTAGGCGAAAATTATGGTGTTCATGAGCGCATTCTTGTCTTGGATAGCTCAGGAAATTTTGTACAGTCCGTTGCTGCCCCGGAGGGATTTTCATTTGATCATAGCGAATGGGCTTGGAGTGTTTCCGATACCGCGAATAAGGCTGGTGTTGCTGTGGCGACATTGACGAATGCGGATGGAGCTCACACTAAAATTGTGATGGTGAATTTTGCGAATGACAAAATTGTCGGTCTTGTGGAAGGCGATGAATTGTGGCATCCGAGTCTGTGGATTAAACCGTTGCCTCCTCCAAATCACATTAATTTGAATGTGGATAGCGCGGGTGTCTATTACTTGCCTTCTGGAAATGAAGCTTCTATAATGCTTCGCTATAAGATGGAACTTTTGTGGAAATATCATGATTCTTCGGAGGTGGTTATTGTTGGCTCGTCGAGATCTTTAAATGGTGTCGATCCTGTTTATCTTGATTCTGCTTATCATGCTGTTAATTTATCCAATGTCCCTAATTCCGTTTATGAATCAGCGTTTCTCTTGGAGCATTATATTTTGCCTCACTTTAAAAAATTGAAATATGTGATTGTCTCGCTTGATTTGGATATGTGGTGGAAATCAAACTCTGATGCATCGGATAACTTTTTTTATTCGGAATATCTGAATTATCCCGGCTATATTTATGATATGGAGCATTCTTATTGGATTGAAGGCTATCCGGAGGGCTTGGCTGAAAGAACTCACGAAGCGCTTGGTAATGAGTATTTTGCAAATAAATTGCTTTCGACTCGTGGCTTTAATAATGAGGATTGTACCGAATGGACGAAAGATGTCAAACCTGATTATGATAGCACATGGCTTGATTTCATGGAACCTCATTACAAGGAAAATCTCATTTTCTTGGATTTTCTGATTCAGATGGCGACGGTTTACAATGTGAAACTTGTTGGCGTGATTTTTCCGCAAAATCCGAATTACAAGGAAACGGGTGCGTTTGGACGCTATGGTCTCCGCCGGAGCGAAGCGCCTGCGCTAATCGAGGAATTGCGCAAGAAGAGCGAAGAAAATGATGCGTTCATCTTGATGGACGAAAACAAGATGGGCGACCACGATTATGCTGATTACGACAATCAGAATGACGATCATCTTTGTCGCTTGGGAGCCATGAAGTTTACGAAGCGGCTGGATTCCTTGCTGAAGACTTTGGAGTGACTTGATGATTCTCCTGATTTCTGTCGCGGCGCTCCTTTTCGCTATTTTTCCGTTGACGGATACGGATATCTGGTGGCATTTGGCGTGTGCTCGCGAGTGGGTGACGACGTGGACGCCGGTGCGCGAGCCTATCGTCAATGTGCATGAGTATTTTCAGCTGGTGGTGCGGCTTGTTTTTGAATGCGGCGGTGCTTTCGGGGATGCTGGCGATGGCGCGTTGAGTCGCGATGCCCTGAATTGCGGCGCGGGCGCCCTGGTGGTTTTCAAGGCGGTGTTGTGGGGGAGTGTCTTTGCGCTGTTTCTCTGGCCTGCGCATCGTGAACTTCGCACTTTTTCGATGCGGTCGCCTTCAAGGCTGCGGTCGATGTGGCTGTTGCGACTTTGGTTTTTATTTGGAGCGACCTTGCTGCTTTTTATTTTTCGCTTTCAGCTTGAAATGCGGCCTGTTGTGTTTTCGCTTTTGTTTTTGGGAGTGTATTGGAATGTGCTTCCGCCGCTTTTTGCGCGTTGGTGGGGTTGGGAACGTTCGATTGCGATTGCTGTTGCGATTCTTGTGGTGCAGTGGCTCTGGTGCAAGTGCCAGGGGCTTTATATTTTGGGGCCGCTCTTTGCGCTTTTGGCTTACGCGATGGCTCGTGCGAATGCTTCGCGAGTTGCGGATGCGAAATATGACGTCGCTGGCGTGGATACGGGATGTCGCGTCGTAGCGGCTGTTGAATGCGACTGCGCGGATGCTGCTGCGGACTGCGGCTTGTTTGTGGAAGGTGTCGCGCAGAAAAATGCTGCTGCGGACTGCCGCTCGGTTACAGATGCAAAAAGCCACATTGCAAATGCGAAATGTGGCGTCGCTGTTGCAAATGCAAAATGCCGCGCCGCTGTCGTGGATGCGGGATGCTGCTATGCGAATGCCCCGCAATCCTTGTCTCGGCGCACGATTGCTGAAATCGCATTTGTCGTGCTGCTGTTCTTGATGCCGCTTTTGCATCGCGAAGGCGTGAATCTACTTTTGTATCCGTTTGGCCTCTTGAACCGTCTGCTTGGAATGTCGCCTTCTGCGGCGGTTTTTGCAACGGAAATTGCGGAGAACCGTTCGCCGATTTCACTTGCGCTGTTGGGCGAAAATTTGCTTTCGAGTGTGGTTGCTGCGTGCTTGTGTATAGCGTTTCTTGCGACTTTTGCGGTTGCCGCTGTGAAGTTCCGCGACCATCTGAAGAACTCTTGTTTGATGAATGTGCGCGTTGTGTGGCTCTTGCTGATGTGTGTTTTGGCGCTTGTCGCGGAACGGAATTGGATGCTGTTTATGCCTCCCGCCTTGTGTGTTACTTTGTGTGCTTTGCTGAAATCGCGCACACATTTATGCACGCTTTTGCGAACACATTTGCTCGCTCATTTAAATATTGAAACGGAGCATCCTCACCGCATGTTGATTCTTGCTCCGATTTTTGGACTCTCGCTTATGCTTGGCTTTTGGTGCAAGAGCTTGCTCGCTTACGATTCCGCTGTCGCATACCAGCGCGTGCCTGTGAATGCTGCCGAATGGATGCTTGAACATCCGCACGGAGGCCGACTTTTTAACGATGACCGTGCCGGCGGCTACCTTGCGCTTGTGAATCCCTCCGATTCAATTTACATCGATGGACGCTTTATTTTGAAAACCGCGGATTTCTTTGAACGGTATCTGCGTTATGCGCAGGAGCCGGAATTGTTTTTGCACGACGCGGATTCTCTGAATGTGGACCGTGCCATTTTCCCGCTGCGTTATTATGCGAGATGGAACGAGGTGCTTGATTCACTAGCCCATGCAGAAAATTGGCATCTTGTCTATCGAGATGATTTTTTTGCAGTGATGGATCGCACGTTGAACGTGAAAAATTTTGCAAAATAATTTAAATTTGAAAAAATGCTACCGCCGAAAATGGCTTAAGGAGATGTGTATGAATTGTTTGGCTAAAATGGGACTCGCAGGACTTTTCGCATTCGGGCTTGCCCAGGCGACCGTGAATTTCCCGTTCCCGCAGAATTCCGACTGCGATGGTAACGCAACGTTACTCAGCGACAAGGCGAAAGCCGCCGAGGATTTGAAGAAGCAGTTTGCTTACTGGATGAAGGACATGTACAATGAAAACGGCGATGTCGCCGGTGTCCGTTCCAATCCGGGATCCAATGAATATTTCTCGGAAGGCGTCGGCTACGGCATGCTCATGATGGTGTATTTTAGCGACAACACCACCAGTTACCAGAGCCAGTTCGACAAGATTTGGAATTTATACAAAAAGATGATGAACGAACACGGATTGATGGTTTGGAAAATCACGAACCTTGCTGACAAGCAGGACAAAGGTGCTGCCTTGGATGGCGATATCGACGCTGCCGCGGCTCTCGTGATGGCTTACTACCAGTTCGGCGACGAAAAGTATCTGACCGAAGCCAAGACCTTGATTCAGAATATGAAAAAGTACGAGTTCGAGGAAAGTGGTCTTCATCTCCCTGGCGATACCTGGGGCGACGCTGGGTTCAATCGCAAGAACCCGGGCTACTTTGACCCTGCCTACATGCCTTTGTTTGCCGCGGTGGATAAGGATAATGCTGATTTTTGGAGCAGCAAGGCTTATGACGCCAACATGAAGTTGTATGAATCCAGCTCGGGCGAAGTTTCTACGGGCCTCATTGACGACTGGACGGATAAGAATGGAAAGAGTGAAGACGACCAGTATAGTTACGATGCTTCTCGCGCTCCGTGGCGCAACGCGAAGGCCGTTTGCTGGCATGGTGACAAGCGTGCGCTTGCGATTGACCAAAAAATCGGTAAGTGGGCTTCTTCGAAATCCGCAGGCCAGATGAGCGGTCCGATTGGCCGTTCCAGTGGAAATCTGGGTAGCGATCACAACAGTACTTTCATTACTACCATCATGACATCCTTTATATCGGATCCTTCGTACCAGTCCAAGCTCGATGAATACTGGGCCGAGGCAGTGAAATTGGGTGACGAGAACTACTTCAACCAGTCGCTCAAGATTTTGAACGGACTCCTCGTTTCGGGCAACATGCCGAATCTTGCCGCTGGCAAGCAGACTGCTCAGAGTTCCTCGAGTGTCGCAAGTTCAAACTCGCAGGTGACGAGTTCTAGCAGCGTCAATCCGACTTCCAGTGGCAACAATCCGGGGACGAGTTCTGCTGTGAATCCCACAAGCAGCGCTTCCCTTGAATCTCTTGCGAAGGATGTTGCCATGGACGCTTCCGTCAAGTTGCAGGGTCGTATTCTTCAAGTTAACTTGTCTGGAATGAGTCGCGTTGATCTTATTTCTGTTACTGGAGTAGTTCTTAAAACGCTCTGGAATGGTACGGTAAAGGACAATATCTCCGCCTCCCTGATCGATGTTCCGAGTGGCAGATATATTTTGCGAATCCAGTCTGCGAACTCCACTCAAATTCAAAATCTGAATCTCAAGTAGAAGACTGAAAAATTTCATGAAGAGGACTGTGCAAAACAGTTCTCTTTTTTTTGTATGCATGGTGAATTCTATGATTTCCAGTTGAGAATATTGTTATATTCAAGGTGAGCAGGACAAGTGCAAGATTCCTTACATAGATATGTGCATTCTGCTTTTTGCCAGGCGTTTTCAGTTCTTTCAACGAGCTTGTAATTATTTGCATGCGATGGGGGGGGCAATCATGAAACGAAAAAAGTATTCGTTTTTGAAAGAAGGTGATGGTAATGATGCTCAGTATAAGTAGATTGTTGACGTTTTTTTCTTCGCCTTTTTTCTCTTGTCATGTTCCGAAAAAACGGAATCGGTAAGTGGATGTGGATTTTCGATAAAAGTTCCCCATGGCTATAAATAAAAAAATATGATACTCAATTGGATTTTTTCTTGTCGTCGGTTTTAGATGAAAGAGATTCGTCTATCATTACAATATATTTTGGTAATTTTCCAGAAAGAAGAAAGAATTCTTATCGTACAGAAAATTTAAACGATTCTACGTACACACTTGTTGAGTCTTTTTATGACACTGTAAATGCGGAAAATGACCCTGTTATAACGAATACAATTTTGTATGGAAGTGAAAAAAAATACTTTCCCATCATACGTTGGATTTACATATAAAAGAGATGATAATGAAGAAAAAATATTGAAAATAATTCAATCTGTGAATGTGATTGAATATGAAAAAAAATGTCATTAATCTTGATTGACGAAAACCAAATGAAGCCTAAGTCATTGAATTGGATGCTGACGTATGTTTCGCAAATTCGTCAAAGAAAATGTGGACTTCTCCGCAGCTGTCCGCGTTAAGTTGAAAAACAGCCATTATCCTTCAACGACTTTCCATTCCCCGATAGTTCTCTTTTCCGCATCGAAGCTGACGCCGATTTTGAACAACTTCTTCGGCGTGCCATCGGCGGCGAGCGTTGCGGAGTACGGAAGCAAGTAGCCTTTGTCATCAATTTGCTTCAGCGCATCCTCGGCAGTGGCGCTT
>JAZLIJ010000074.1:0-1391 GCA_045617325.1 Fibrobacter sp. | reverse complement strand
CGATGAGAGTAGCTGCAAAACGCACCAGTTCAACGCAAGGACGTTTTTTGTAATAGCTTTCGGTGCGAGGTTCTGGGCGGGGGCTTTCCTGCTTTACATTCATTCTCAACAATTCGCGGCAAACGATGCTCCCGTTTTCTTCGCGAAAACGTTCCGCGAGTTTTTGAACTAAAGCATAGTTGCGTGTTTTGCTTTCCATGACGTTAGGATTAGCAATTGGGACAGCCAGACCAACAATCATGAACATTCCGGAAACGCTGCCGCACACTTCGCGCAAGCGGCCCATTCCGCCTCCGAAAGGAGCGGCAATGCGGACGACTGTCTGCAAATCCATTTCAAATAAATCGGCGTATGCCAAAAGGACGGATTGGGCGCAGTTATAACCGTTTTTAAAATAGGCAACGGCTTGTCTTGCCCTTTCTTCAATGTCAATGTTTTTGTAGTTCATGGCTGCAAAAGTTGGGAAAATGCCAAAACAGAATGTCTGTTTTGACTTTTTTGACTTTAAAGCCGTTCAATATCCTCTTTGCTTAGGCCTGTAATGTCGGCAATATCGTTGATAGGATAGCCTTTGGCTTTCATTTTGCGTGCGTTGACAATGTTTGTTTCTACTTTTCCTTCTGCTATTCCTTCCATTTTCCCCTTGTTAAAAGAAGTGTCCATGGAGTTCTTCAAGTCGCGGTAAATCTTCACGCTGTCCTCGTATTCCAGGACTTCTTCGGGTGTAAACCTTGCTATTTCGGCTTGCTCGAAAAGCTTCTTGAAAACCTGTTCCTGCAAGGCGGCTGGGCGGTCGAAAAGGCGTGTGAGGTTCTTCAGCACGAAAAACCACTTATCAAGCATTCCGTCAAGTTCATCCTCGGTTTTGTCGAACTTCGGCATTTCGAGGTAAATAAAAGTCAGCTTGTCGTAAAAGACATGCTTGTCGTCCTTGTCCATGAGCTTCACCTCGTGGTGGAAACAGTTGGGTGCGTATTCGTCTTCGGGAAACACGAAATTCAGGATTCCGATGGTGTAGACGCTTTTCAGCTCAAAGTTCCAATCGGCTCCCCGTTGCCCTTGCTGCTGTATGGGGAAGGATGCGTAGAACACGCTGCGGTCTTTGAAGAAGGCCTGCTCGGTCTTCTGCATTTCCACGATTATTTTCTCGCCCTTTTCGGTTTCGCAATACACATCGAATATGGCGCGCCTGCTTCCGAAAGCGCTCAGTTGCTCGTTGGGCAGGAAAGTGATGTCGGTGACGACTTCTTCGCCACGGAACAGTGCGTTCAGGAAACTGATGAGCAAATCCTTGTTCATCTCGGTTCCGAACAGTTTCTTGAAGCCGAAATCTGTATAAGGGTTGATGTAGCGTTCTCTTTGTTGGTCAATCATGGCGAGGTTTCCGTTGG
>JAZLIJ010000073.1:0-3437 GCA_045617325.1 Fibrobacter sp. | reverse complement strand
ATACCGTCTATAATGGCCGATTGCCGCTGAATTGTGGTCTCAAGTTTGTCGAGGGCCGCGTGCAGTTTCTGAAGTTCTTTGATCATGTTTTCTCCTATATTGTTGTTATTGTGAGGTTTTACGGGCTTTTTTCCGCTTGTTAAAGACATGGTAACAATATTGTACGACCTTGTCAATAACTATTTTTGCCTTTTTTTGCTCTTTTTTCACGAAAAAAAACCAAGAATCAAGGATTTGCGACGATTTGCGGCTGACCGCCTGATGCAGCCTTTTTCAGGATACTGTTTTTTTCACGCCTTTTTTCATTGAATTTGTCTGCAAAATAGAAAAGAATTTACGAAGCCTTCAAAATAGTATGGTTTTCGGGGCTTGACATACAAGATATAGTATGCTATTATTATTTTTAACTGGCCGGGATAGGCAGTCCAGCTAACTGCTGACAAGTTTATCGTTGTCGACTTCCCGGCCGGGACATTAACGACAACGATTTTTTAACAAAATACAAAAAGGCAACGAACTATGACTAAATCACAGGAAAAACCTGAAGTCTATCCCATTAATGATCTTAATGATCTTAATGATCCTGAGGTCACTTACTGCAACGCTGACAGGAATGACAGGATCGACACAACCTTCGCTGATAATCAGAAGGTCGCCTCTGACACCGGCCGCAACTCCTCCGCCTCCGTCGGCTTCGCCTCCTCTGCGAAAAGCTCCTCGCTTCGCTCCTCGCGTTTCGCCCCCGCTTGCGCGGGTAGGGGTCGTCGTGCCCGCTCCGCTGCGGCTAGGTGTCTAGGCTCCCCTTCCCCCGCTCGTTCCTCGCGTGAAGAAAATGATCGTTTTGCTTTTTTTGATGAAGAGGCCAATTACTCTTTTGAGAAGAAGGAAGAGGAAAGAAAGAGAAGGAAAGTAGTAGAGGAAGATACATTATGTAACAGATTCGAAAACCGCACCTTTGCCGAAGCCCTGAAGGCTGTTGCCGATTATCGCTATGCCCGTCTAGATTCCCTGATGGCAGAGATTTACGAAAAGAAAGATAACGATGTCGATACCTTCAGGCTGGCAGAGGAAAGACAGTTGCCAGCTGGTTCCGTTGATTTCCCTGTTTTGGCAGCAGATGAGATCAAAAAACTCCTGGGCAGAAAGTTCAGGAACCAGCTGTCGAACCTGCTGAAACTGGTCGAGGTCTTCCAGTTTTTGACCTCTAATGACTGTATCACCGTGCTCACCCTGTCCAGCAGGTCGAAACACCTAGTCTCCCTGTTCGGGACGGCAATGACCGTTTCCCGTGTGATTAAGACAGCCGAAACAGTCGGCCTCCTGAAGTGTGTCGAATCACAGTTCCACTTTTCCAGCTGGTCAGCATACGCACGAAAATATGCGTGGAACAAACAGGCACAGCAAACGATCAAGGCCCTCTGCGAGACAGAAGGTATCACCTCTACTGCCGTCCTGAAGGCGAAAGGGCCGGAAGAGGCCCCCGAGGCCGATCTGGAGGCCCTGTACGCCGCCGCCCCTGACAAGTACCGTCTTACCAGTTCGACACGCCTTGACGGCGTTTCCGATGATCTTATGCGATACGGGATTCGCCGGAACTATCCCATGATTCGGGAATATGAAAAGAAGGTCGCCGAACTGAATGAAACCTTACCTCTGGACGAACGGATCAAATTCGAAATTTCCGTCACTAGGTCGAAAGCGGGACTAGTAACCAAAGCTGGCATAAGGGCCACGAACCCGCTGGTATCCCTGAAGGATGAAAAGCATTGTGCCGACGGTGAAACCTGTATGACACGCCAGAAGATGTTGAAAGCCAAATTCGGGCGTTGGACTGAAATTGATGTTCGGTCGAGCGTACCCCGTGTAACCTACCTTCTCAACAAGGGCGTCTGGCTCCCGCAGTCCGTCGATCTATACGAGCGTATGTACGGCAAGCCCTTTGCCAGCCCTGAGGCTAGGCGAAACTTCAAAAATCTGTTCATGGCTCTTTATTTTGATAGCAGCGCGAAACAGGCACAAAATCATTTTCGGCTAAAACATCAAACCGACGATTTCGTCGCCCGGCACGGCAAGGCGGAAACCGTCGAGACGATAGCCGAGGCCCGCGACGCTGTGAGGGACTATTTGGGCGACAGTTTCGGCAGCGAAATTTTCCTTCATGAATCCTGTATCTATATCGATGTTTTCAAGCGGCTGCGGGAAGAGGGGTATCAGGTGATTCAGTGCTACGACGGGTTTTTCCTGAAGGGCTGGCTTACGGCGAGACAAGAGGCCCGCGTGTGGTCGCTGATCCGTGAATGCGCTGAAAGCTACTACGCCAAATGGCGGGGCGTGATATGCGCGTCCAGAGGGGCCGCTGGTGTAAGCGTGGAAGTGCCTCAGGCCGTGACGGTAGCTGAGGTGAGGGAAGCGATTGCGGAAGGGCAGGAAACGCCTAATGCAGACTTTTGGGCGAGGTTTGCGGCCCCCGTCGAAGAACCGTTTGCCACGGCTGATACTGCCCCTGATGAACTACCGCTTTTTGGATATGCCGTGTAACTATCGTGTAACTATTTTGCAGGCGGGGCTTTTTCTTGAATAGAAGTCATAAAAGCGGAAAAGTGTAACTAGGTATACGGAATTGCAGTATTCTATGTCAAAAATAAGCGGAAACCCGTACAGCCTCAAACAGCCTCAAAAAATGTAAAAATATAAAGCCTTTTTTTTCGCCGATTTCCGCGAAAAATCAGAAAAAATTTTCCAACAAAAGAAGATTTTTGTGAGAACCTTGGAATTTAACATTCTACAAAACGACATTTTTTCGGTCAAAATTCTCAAATTTGAGAAAAAAAGCCTCGTTTCCCCGATTTTTTACAAATTCCGGAAAAATGAATGCAAAAATAAGAAGCTGAATCAGGGTCTGTCCCCAAGTTAAATAAATAAATATTGTGCTATAATAGTATGGTTATTTTTTGAAGAAAGTGTACGGGTTATGTCTGCGGGTTCAGAGAAAAAACTGGCTGAAATGGGGTCGGGGCGCATTTTGCCCCTCATTCTGAAATACGCCTGGCCGGCGGTCGTTACGATGACCGTCAACCAGCTCTACAACATTGTCGACCGGATGTACATCGGCCAGGGATGCGGGAAAGACGCCATCGCGGGTCTGACCCTGACCTTCCCGATCATGGGCGTTCTCGGCGCCGTCCGCGTGCTGATCGGCATGGGTTCCTCGACCATTCTCTCGATTCGCCTCGGCGCGGGCGACCGCGTCGGCGCCGAACGCGCCCTCGGACAATGCGTCGCGATGAAACTCCTCTTCGGGCTGATTTTCCCGCCGCTCATGTTCTTCTACGGGTTCCGTCCGATCCTCCAGCTCATGGCGGGCAGCGGCGTGACCGCCGAGGCCCTGCGCCTGGCGCACCAGTATCTCTCGATTACCATCTTCTTCAACATTTTCG
>JAZLIJ010000072.1:0-14789 GCA_045617325.1 Fibrobacter sp. | reverse complement strand
GGCCGACGCTTTATTCTCACAACAACAGCCATTTTTCGTTTTAATTGAATAAACATCTTGCTTATGGCCATTTTATTGCGTTTTATCCATTCGTCTTTGTTTTTGCAATTTGTTTTGCCACGGACTTTATCCAGTGAGCCGACTCAAGTCCCGTTTTCTTGCTCCATATCGAAATAAGTCCGACAATCTTTCTTTAACGTAATCTCCGTAGCCCCTTCGGCATCGGCACCTCGGTACCATTTTCCTGCAACAAATAGATATTATCAAGGCTTATGAACCCCTTGCCGCTATGACGTGCCCGGAATGCAAAATGCTTAATTTTAGTCGGATCAAGCAGCGGGACCACCTTACCCCAGCCTTCCTGCGTCATGTTTTCCCAAATTACCGTATCACGGACCCAATTGCCGTGGGTATTCTTGAGGCGCACCATAAAATCGTCATAGTCCTCCACCTGGGTAGACTGTATTTGCAACTCGAAATATCCATCAGGATTGTTGTGGTTCGTGGAGTAGTCAAAGACCATACCCACAGACTTCTTCACCACTTCGGGCGGCACATAGTAGGCGCCACAGAAGTTCGGCCAGCCCAGTTCAGGCGGCTGCTCGATAATAAAATTGTGACGAATATAGCCACCGAGCGGAGGATTCCCGTTATAAACCTTTGCATCTATCGAGGTCGCATTATCTCCGTTCGCCACGGAGAACCAAGCCACATCGTCCAAACCCTTGTCAAAATTCTGCACAACGCTCGTCGTACGGTAAGCACCGCGAACGCGGAACGGAATCTTGTAGTTCAGGACTTGATTTCCCAAGCCCGTCAGGCAAACTTCCAATTCACGTTCGCCATTGCGAACGTCCACGGGAACAGGAATCCTTACATGGAAACTTTCAATGGAGGCATTCCACTTGCCATCATCGGGAGTTACATCGGCAATATACGCGCCCTTCTTGCCCCAATTAGCAATTTTCACCACCCCCTTTATAAGTTCACCCTCGGGCTGGACCGCAGTAACAAACAAGTCCAAGGTACCGCCCGCCACAAGCACTCTCCTTTCAAGAGCGGCACTCAGAATCTCCGGCTTTTTCTTCTTCGAAACACGAGGATTCATCTGCACAACCACGGTTCCATAAGGCGGAACCACAATGTCCCTGGACTTGCCCGGATTGATACGGCGACCGCTTGGTCCCATCTTGGGGTACGGATATGCATCCTTCTGGTCGCCAATCCACTTGAACTGTTCCTCGCCGAACACATCCACCTCGGTACGCACCATGCCATTTGCACCACTCGTCCGCTTCACTTCGACAACCTGCTTTGAATCCGTCATGTTAATAAGCAAGATACGGCAACTATCCTTTTTGCAAAGAGCGTAGGGAACGACATCCGCAGTCGAACTTTTCGCCGGGACAACGGCAAAGCCATCTTCCAAAAAGCGTTTAAAGGCCATGTACACGCCGAAGTATTCCGCAGTCGGTTCCAGACTCTTCCAACGGTTCCAGGAGCCTTCCTTCAAAAGCGCAGTCATGCTGATAACACCCCAAGTGTGATCCGGGCCCTCAAAAATGCCGCCATGCGCATCCCACGGAAGCGCCTGCAAACGGTCGCCGAAGCGCACCGCATACTGCGCAAAAACATTTGCCACGCCAGCCGCCTGCGGGTAGTCCATCCACCACTGACTCCCCTGCACCGAAGTGCTGAATTCAGAAAGCGAAATACGGCGCTTGCCTTTGAGATAACGCTCCATCCAGGCCGAAAGCGTGTCCGCATTATGCGCCACATCCATCGTCGCCTTGAGCATATCCTTTGGATTGAGGTTATCGGGCGCCCAGTACGGATAAGTATGGAGGTCGAAGAAATCCAGATAGCGCTTGCCATCGTTTTTTTCCGCCTCGCCCACAATGCGCAGAAATTCGGCAACCCAGAACTTTCCATCATTGAGGCCAGCACCCTTTTCCTGCATCTTGTGGCTGCTGAAAAGCGGACCATGCAAAAGAATCGACGGGTCCACCGCCTTCATCGCGCGGGCGTATTCCAAAAAGCGCGAAGCATACTGGCGGGCAGAAAGCGGACCGGACTCTTCCCATTCGCCATCGAGTTCATTGCCGATTTGCCACTGCTTGATATTGTAGCCTTTTACCTTGTTCGCATACTTGACCCAGGCGGCGGCTTCCTTCGAAGTTCCAGTTCCCGCATTCACGCAAATCACAGCTTGTGCATCGGGAATGTTCTTGATATACTTCATGAATTCCTCGAAATGCCACTTGATGCCAGTCCAGTCGGTGCGCGGCTTGTCGCCATTCCTTGTGGACATGGCGTAGAACTTGTATTCGTTACCGGCAAGGAGATCGCCCCCTTCGCTGAAAAGCTTCATCTCGCGAATCTGCACACCCTTCGTCGGAAGGTCGCTCGTCTTGAAACGGATTGCCACATAGCGTGTGTTGATTTGCGCAAATTTGTACTTGCTTTGATCTGCGGTCACCTTGTACGTTCCCACAGATTTCATGTGGTTTTCCAGATTCTGGTGAGCGCCAGGATACTGCGCATAGTCCGTTGTCCAGTAGCTCAGTTCAAAAGCCTTGGGGCGGAGTTTTCCCCAGTCAATAATAAGGGAGTCCAGCTTCTTCTTTTCACGGAACTCGATGACAATCCAGGGCGGATCGTTCGGGTCGAGAATTTCGCCCCACCAAATCGTTTCCTTGTCGCCATCGGCCAAGTGGCTGCGACGCACAAAGCCCCAGTTGTCCTTCGTCGTCCCACGGTAAATCGTCTCGCCCAAAAAACCCGGCGTCCAGTCCTTTTCGCTCGGCACCCAGAGGCCCGTGCTATCGTAGCTTCCGGTGCCGTTCCAATGGTAATCGTTACTTAGGCTCCCATTCGGAAAACGGAACAAGTTGTAGCCGCCATCCACAAGTGCGGGCATCATGTCGTAATAACGTCCGGGCGGATTCCAGATGGCCAAATCGGCCGCCATCATGTGATCCTTTTTAATGACGATTCCCGGATGTCGGTCATCAAGAGTCACAACGTTCTGGGCAGCCCAAAGAGACGAAGCCATTACAGCAAGAGTTCCAAACCATTTGCAAATTTTCATATTTTCCTCAGACACCAATATATATATTCTTCCCCACGCAATATATACGACACAACCCAAATTAACCGGACAAAGTCAGCAGAATTTTTTTTCAAATATTCATTACATATTTTATTACTTTTAACAATATGAAAAAGCAACTCCATCTTTTAATTTCAATCGCCATTTGCGCATTCTGCGCATTCACATTCATTGCCTGCGACGACTCCTCCACGGGGCCATCCAACGATGATTCCAGGAGTTCATCCTCCAGCATCTCCGAAAGCCGCAAATCCAGCGAGGCCGAACAAATTAAAAGTTCAAGTTCCGCAAAGCAATCCTCATCTAGCGAAACGGCGGAAGAGTCTTCCTCCAGTGAAACAGCAAAATCCAGTTCCAGCGAAGTAAAAGTTTTATCCAGCTCCAGTACCGAACTCATCCAAAAGGTGCAAATTGCATACGACGATAACGGAATCTATGGAATTTCCGTAAAAATGAATGCCGAATTCGCAACAGAAAAAGGCGAATTCGAAATGATATTCTACGACTACTACGAAACCTCTGGCAAGGAAGAACAAGTCCTAGACTACTTTTACAAGTATTTCCTGAACGACGATGGTTCTACCTACGACTTCAGTTGCACACTCAACGGAGAAATTTACCAAAACCGCCACAACGAATACGAATTCAAGCTTACAGAAACCTTTGGCGCCAAGGACCGTCCAGACAAGGTCGTCATCTACTATACTCCTGATGGTGGCGAAAAGACAGAAATCTACACCACCACCTACGAAGAATACAAGGCTACGCATCCTCAAGACTAAAGCCAAAGACAGCTAATAAAAAAAACAAGCGGACTGCATAACACAGGCAATCTGCTTTTTTTTTGCAAAAAGTCCATTTTAAGGCCATTCTACGCAAACGTCAGTAAAAAAACACATGTAAAAAGTCGCACACATTTCTATCTTTTGCTTTAGAAACAATACCCTTTTTACTCAAGGAGTCTATATGGGCGGTTTTTGCGGAGTCATTTCCAAAGAGGATTGCGTCAGCGATCTTTTCTTCGGAACGGACTACCATTCTCACCTCGGAACTCACCGTGGCGGTCTTGCAGTTCTGAAAGCAGACGGAAACTTTCATCGTTCAATTCACAACATCCAGAACACACCTTTCCGCAGCAAATTCGAGCACGATATTGTCTCATTTGCCGGTAAGGTTGGTTTAGGCGTTATATCCGACACAGATCCTCAGCCACTCGTCATGAGTTCAAAGCTGGGGATTTTTGCAATCGTCACAGTCGGTCTCATCGCAAACATCGACGAAATCAAGTCAGAACTCTTCCGCAACAACTGCATGCAGCTCCAGTTTTCCACCACAAGTGGAATGATAGGACAAACCGAAGTCATATCGGCACTCATCGCAACACAGGATTCCATCATCGAAGGTCTCAAGTACGTCCAGGAGAAAGTAAAGGGCAGCGTTTCCATTCTTCTCATGGATAGCAACGGTCGATTCTACGCCAGCCGAGACAGGTGGGGACGCACCCCCATCGTTCTTGGCAAGAAGGAAGGGGCGATGATAGCAGTTCAGGAAAGCTGCGCTCTTCCAAACCTCGGCTTCGAGCACGTCCGCGATCTCGGTCCAGGCGAAATCGTCGAAATGACCCCGGACGGATACACCACCGTAGTCGAAGCTCGCAAAAAGATGGCCATCTGCTCCTTCCTCTGGGTCTACTACGGCTATCCAGCCTCCAGCTACGAAGGCGTCAATGTCGAAATGACGCGTTACAAGTGTGGAAGCGCTCTTGCCAAGAGAACTCCTACCGAAGCAGATGCAGCCTGTGGCATTCCAGATTCCGGAACCTCCCACGCATTAGGTTATGCACACGAAGCAGGTATCAAGTTCGCCCGTCCCTTCGTCAAGTACACACCGACCTGGGCACGTTCATTCATGCCACAGGACCAGCGCCAGCGCGAACGCGTAGCCTCGATGAAACTCATTCCAATTCCAGACATCATCAAGGACAAGCGTCTTGTATTCTGCGATGATTCCATCGTCCGCGGCACCCAGCTCGGCAAGCAGGCAGAAAAGCTCTATTCACTCGGCTGCAAGGAAACGCACATGCGCATCGCCTGTCCGCCGCTCATCTATCCGTGCAAGTTCATCAACTTCTCCCGTTCCAAGAACGAGTTCGACTTGATTACGCGCCGCTACATCCGCGAAAAGGAAGGTGAAAACGCAGATATCGAAAAATACACCGATCCTGATGGTCAGCCCTACAAGGAAATGGTCGAATATATCCGCAAGAAACTCAACTTGACATCGCTCGCCTTCCAGCGCATCGATGATTTGATTCAAGCAATCGGCCTCCCAGAAGAAGATCTTTGCACTTACTGCTGGAGCGGTAAAGACTATACCGAAACTGGCGACTGCTACCACTGCCCCTGCTGCAGCGGACAATGCCCAGGCAAGTCAGAAAAGAAATAATAGATTTTTTAAACTTTATTCAAAAGGCTGATACCGATGGTATCAGCCTTTTCTTTTTTTCCAAAGGGTGATTCAAAACAACTTATTTTGTTCAGAATCAACGTCCGGCAAACTGGTTTCCGAACTTCAGTTCCGTTTCCCTAGCGCCATTCAAGTTCACAAGGCGTTCCGGTTCAAAAGCGAGATTTTTTCCATCGCCTTCGCGAAGTTCCTGAATACGGTCAAAGAATTCCGCCGCATTCTGGCTAGTCAACAGCTTTTGTCGAATGCCCATCGCAACAGCCTCGTTCTCCGCTTGCGCACGTTCCCCCACCGTACAGACAAAGCCCTTGCACAATCGAGCCGCCAACTGCTTCAAGCGTCCCATGGCCCCCATTTCAGTGCAACCATCCTCCAACTTAAACTGGTAATAAAGCGGAAAAACATCGAAAGCTTCCTGCGCCGAGACCACATGTGGCGGTCTCCCCTCCCAAGCATCGGCAATCTGCCCGAAAATCCACGGATTGTGCATTGCTCCTCGACCAATGCTTACGCCAGAAACTCCGTACTTTTCAATGCGCCCAAAAGCATTCTCGACGCTACAGACGTCCCCATTCCCTATCACAGGGATTTTTGCAGCAGCAGCGACTTTGCCAATCCAATCCCAGTTGGCAATCCCATTGTACCCTTGCAAACGCGTCCGCCCATGCACAGTCAGCATCTCGACGCCCTCGCCTTCCGCAATCGCAAGCGTTTCCATCACATTGATACTTTCTTCATCCCAGCCAATGCGGCACTTGAGCGTTAGAGGAATCTCAATAGCGGCCCGAACTTCATGCAAAATCTCTCGCAAACGCGGCAAGTCGCGTAACAATCCAGAGCCGCTCCCCTTCCCCGCCACCTTCGGTGCCGGGCACCCGGCATTCACCTCGATAAACTCAGGATGGAGCGCATCCGCAATTTTCTTTGCGGCATCAGCCATCTTGTCAGGAAAACGCCCAAAAATTTGGACACCAAACGGACGTTCCTCTGGGAAAAAACGCAGTTGTCTGTGACTTTCCAAACAAAATACGGCATCCCCATCCGTCGGAACAAACTCAGACACCAAAAGTCCCATCCGATTCTTGGATAGCACACGGCAAAGCCTACGAAATGGAGCATCCGTCACTCCATCCATCGGACTCAAAATCGTATTCGGAAAAATTTCCCTATTACGAAGACAAAATGAAATTTTGGAAGGCGTTTTCATCATTTTCAACATTTAAACAACAACAACTAACAAATTTTCCTCAAAAAAAGCCCCAAAAAGATATTTATTTTTCATAAAGTATACACACTAAGTCGTTGATAAACCTATATTTAATGCGTGGCTAACATTACAAAACAATACATTATTCAAGAAATCGCCAAATCCACTGGGTTTGTGCGCAATGACATTAAGATCGTCATCGAACAGTTCCTTGACCTCGTGTCCGAGAAACTTGTCGAAGGCAATACCATTGAAATTCGCGGTTTTGGCACCTTCGCCTGCAAACCTCGCAAAGCAAGGCCAGCCCGTAATCCTCGCACAGGTGATATCGTACAAATTGAAGAACGCGTCGTTCCATCCTTCAAGTTCAGCAACGACATCAAGGATAAAATCAATTCTCTCGAGGGTGTCCTCGGAGAATCCATTTCTCAACCAGAAGCCGAATCCGAGCAGACCATCGAAAGCGCTGCTGCAGAAACGGAATCCATTTAATTCAATTTTTCTCAAAGCGTCTATCACCACCAGCCCGCCGCTGGTGGTTTTCTTTTTTCGCAGGCAACCTTACGAAAGCGAAGCGACTTCCTCTTCCGTCAAGAATCTCCAGCCACCCATTCCAAGAGAATCGTCCAAAGCCACCGGTCCAATGGAAATGCGCTCAAGCGTCATCACATGGTTCCCTACAGCGGCAAACATACGACGCACCTGGTGATACAGGCCTTCGCCAATCGCAATCACTACGGCATTTCCATCATCTTCAATCGTATGCGCAAGCACTGGTCGACGTTCCTCCTTCAGCATGACACCTTTCAGGAGCTCCGCCTTCTGTTCCTCCGTAAACGGCCGCGCCAAAGTCACCTTGTACCTTTTCAGGTATCCCTTCTTCGGACTCTCCACCTTGTGAATGAAATCACCTTGATTCGAAAGCAGAAGCAGTCCCGTAGAGTCCGCATCCAGACGCCCCACGGACTGAATGCCCATCGCCTCGAACCTGTCCGGCAAAAGGGAGTAAACCGACTGATGGTCGCGAGCATTGTGACTGCACTCTACATCCGCAGGCTTGTGGAGCATCACATAGAGCTTTTCCATCGTCGGAACCTCTTCGCCATTCACGGTGATATTCTGAGGTCTCTCCTTGAATTCCTCAAAGGGATCCTCCATCACGCGACCGTCCAATTCTACAAGTCCCATGCGAACGAGGCTACGCGCCTCCTTGCGACTCCCAAAGCCAATCGACGAAAGTAAGCGTTCCAAGGTCAAAACAGGCATCATTCCTCCAAAATAAAATCAAGAATTTTCTTGCGTATAAAGCCGAGTTCAGGCAATTCGCCTGTTTTCAGCACCTTCTTGCGACGAAACCAGAAGCACAATCCAAGTACACCGGAATAGTACAGGGCGATGAGCAAAAGTCCCAAAACGCGATTTAGATTCAGGCTTGCATGTATTGTTCCTGCCGCACGCAAGTCCGCCTCATGGCACCAATCCATTCGGAAATCCCAGGCTCCAATATACGGGAAGCTTTTAAGAAATCCATTCAACGCCGCACCATACCCCATGTGGTCGTAATCCATCCGAATACCTTCGACAAAGCAATTCCGGAATTTCATGCGGAAAAGCCTCAGCACAACGCCAAGCAACTTTTTCACATAGCGAAAAGCACGAACATCCAAGTCCGGCGTCAAGAGAATCGTCCAAAGTTCACGTTCCGTCAGCTTGCGCTTCTGCGGTTTTTCCTTGACCGTAGCAGACGCGGAAGGCTTTGATTTCGCAACAGGAGATTTTTCGGCAGAACTTTTCGTTTCAGGCTTCTTCTCAGCCGCATTTTTCTTCACAGGCTTCGGATTGTCCGTTGCCTTCGGCGCCTCCTCTTTTGCAGCGTCTATCCCGGGATTCCCGGATTCATGCGTACTATCCGTTTTCTCCATCAGACTGACAGAAGCGGATGAAGTCGTCGCAACCGTTGAACTAGATTTTTCCACAGCCTTGTTTTCAAATTTCGCAGGTTCCTTTTTGGACGTCACCGAAGTAGTATCGACAAAGGTCGGCTCGCCGAAATCCCCTTCACCCGAATCGCCTTCACCCAAATCACTTTCTTCCTCACCAGCCCCGGACTTGCCCCACTTTTTTTGGAGCGAATAAATTTTCTTCTTGAAAAAAAAGAAATGCGCCCAGCAGCCGCATTCCCCGACTTCAAAATCAATTTTGAAATAAAACGGGAAAAGCAGTAGCACGAGCGCTACAAGTAGAAAAAAACAAAGGAACCAGAAAAGAACGCCCATTACTTTTCGGCTTCGTCAGCCTTCTTGCTGATGATGTCAATCAGTTCGACAAAGCTCTTTGTCTTCAGAATCTGGCTGAACTGCTCCTTGTAGTTACGAGCCGTGGAAAGGTCGTCAATCACCAGGTCCCAAGCCTTCCAGTTTCCATTCACAAGACTCATCTTGTATTCCAGCACCGATTCCTTGCCCTTATTCCACAAATGAGCAATGACACGAGCGTCGCTATCGCCCTTCATCTTCGCAGGTTCGTAGATAGTGGAATCCGCTCGGTAAAGCTCAAGACGCTTCGCGCTGGAGTTACGCACCATGCGCTGGAATTCGCTCACGAACTTTTCCTGTGAAGCGGCATCTTGGGCTTTCCAATCGCTTGCGGCAACAGACTTCTTCGCCAACAACTGAAAGTCGAAGGAATCGTTCAACAGTGTTTTGACACGTTCCGTCTCCTTAGCACTTCTAGAAGACTTCTTGAGAAGCGTCTGCAACTCGGCATCCTTCTTCTTCACAGCGGTAACAGGATCATCTGCAGCAAACGCCATCAAGGAAACACAGGCGACAGCGAGAATCAACTTTTTGAACATAATGCACCTCCTCATTTATTTATACATCAAATTGAAGTCCTGAATGGACATTCCGATTTTCGCAACGAGTTCAGCAAATTCAATATTGTACTTGCACACGGCGAAATAGTAGTCTTTTTGCAAACCGACATTCTGCGTGTAGGCAGAAACAAGGGCACCCGTCTGCGATTTGTCCAAGTCATATTTCATGGCTGCGCCCTTTAAAATCGCATCGGAAGCCCGCAGGCTCTCGCGAAGCGCATCCATCTTTTCCTTGGCTGCGGTAAGCTGATAATACTGTTCCTCGGCAAGCGAAACAAGTCCCTTGGCAGCATAATTTTCCTTCAACACCAAATTACGATAATCCGTACGTGCCGATTTGTACTGTTCCCAGTTTTTCCAGAAATTCAGTCTATAACGAACACCGATGCCGATAAGCCCCGAAATTCGATTTACAGCATCCTCATCAAAAGCGCTCTTCTGCATCACGTTGCGGTTTCCCGCCCAGCTCTTCACATATTCAATCTCACCCATGATAAAGAATTCTGGCGCAAGTTTCGCTTCTGCCAAGTCCATCTGGAAACGTCGTCCGCGCAACCCCGCAGCCAACTGTTTCAATTCTGGATTATATTGCATTGTAAGTTCACGGACCTCTTCTATCGTAGGAATTCTTTCCGCACGCGGAACAAGAACAGAATCTTCAGCAACAAAGACATCCCCTTCTTCTAGCGCAAGTGACATCCTGATAGCAAGCTGCACACGATTCATCCCAAGCTGAGCATCAATGACACCTTCCTTAACCGTATGCATTTGAGCCTTTAGATTCAAAAGATCCGTCTGCGATACATTCGGATCATCATCATCCAACGCCTCCTCCAACTGATCATAAGCCTTATCTACCAGTTTTTGAGCCTTGGCAGCCAAGCGTTTCATTTCCAGGGCAAGAAGATAATTGTAGTAGTATCCTTGAAGTTCGGCTTCTTTCTTATAGGACTTATTCTCTATTTCAAAAGTTTTCTGCTGTAAGTCCGCCTCCAAAGCCATCTTACCCGTACGATATTGTCCGAAATTCAGCGGCTGAACAAACTTAGCTTCAACACCCCAAAAAGGACCCATCCTGGAAAAATCATAAGTATCAACGGTATCGCCCCAGCTGTCTACGGTTTCCTTTAAGCCGGGAGCAGGCCCCACCATCATAGCGATATTGAATGTAGGCAATATCGCCTCGGATTTCAACGCACTAATCTTATTTTTCTTCGCTTCGACCCCCGCCTTAGTCTCTATTAAACGAGGATCTTTCGCCATTCCTTCTTCAACAAAGCGCAGACAATCAAAACGAATTTCTCCAGCCACAGAAAAACACGTTATCAAAAGCAATATAAGAACAAATCTAAACACGTTATAAATTTAGAAAAAACATCGAACTAGAATCCGGCGACACCGACCAAATGACGATATTTCGAAATAACATGCTCATAATAACGCGTCGGAAGCGGTTCACTATTTTCAAGAAGCCTATCTACAGCAGAATGCCCTAGGTTATAGGCGATTAAAGCCTCTCTCCAATTGCCATACTTCATAATAAGTCGAATCAAATACGCAGTTCCCACCGTGATATTCACCTCAGGACGCAACAAGTCTTCTTCAGACTCGATGCTCAAGCCAAAACGTTTTCCCATACTTTGAGCCGTTTCCAATTTAATCTGCATCAGCCCGAGTGCACCGGAAAACTTACCGGACCGCATTCGACCACGCGCATTCGGATTTCCCCTACTTTCCTGATCGACCACAGCCAATATGAGAATCGGATCCAAAGAATAGCTTCTAGAAATTTGCCAAAGCTGATCAGTCAACTGTCGACATACACTTTCAGATAGTTTATCCCCAACCAAGGAATTGAGCGCCCTATCTATTTTCAAATAATCGATAGTCCATTTTCCATAAACCTCCAATTGTTCCAACTCCCCTCGAAGGTCGCGTTCTGTTTGTGTCAATTTTTCTAGAACGCTACTACTCGTGCGCCAATGAACAACAAACTGCACAAGTCCGCCAGCCCCGAGCACAAAAAAAATAGCAACAACCCACAAAGGCAAATGAATGCTACTTTTCACGTCGATTATTCTCCAGGTATTCCAAATAAGAAACCCAGTCTTGAATCAAGTTGAACGAATTCAGCAAAGTCGTATCCTGAACAACCCCGAGCTTTCGCATGGGACCTATCGCAGATTCCAGCTTATCAATTTCACGAATATAACGCGTTTTCTGGCTCTGTAATGCCGTAATCTGAGCCTGCTTATCCGCAATATCACGTCCCTGGCCAATAAGAATTGCAAACAACGTAGCAAACCATCCTATGAATAAAACTGCAACAGTAAATGCAGCCCCAGGAGATAGCGTAATTCCAGACTTTCTCTCATAATGTACGCCGATAAGATTTATCTGCTTCTTAAGATCCTTGTTCTTGTACTCTTCAATACTCTTGCGAATTTCAAATAAATTTTTGAAACGATCAAAATACGCCCGCTGCTCATCATTGTCAAAAATCAAAATTAAAGCAGCCTTCTGCTTGCGCACCATATTCAACATATCAAGAAAAAGGTCGCGATAGGCTTCCGTCGTAAATCGGACATGCTGCAAATTCATAAAGAAAAAGATACCAGGTCCAGATACAAGCATCTGCAATTTTTCGCGAACAGCCGACAGTTGATATTCACCAAGAACTCCGGAAAGCGTTATTACGACTTCCTCGCCACGGTCTTCCACCTGTATGTCGATTAAATCAGCACGCATAATTACGATCTCCTGGTAATAGCAACAGATATCTTGTACTTATTCACCCCAAGAATATCAAAAGGAGCCTTCCAAAACGGGAATACCCGAATTCCCTGGAACGCCTCGGGAGCAGCCGACGTTGAAGCACCAAAAATAGCCCCAATGAAAATAGAGGTAGGTCGTTCAAACGTCAAGTGAAATTCGCATCCCTGCAAATCAGCAACAATATCAACAGACTTTCCATCTGGATAAAGCAAAGGCTCTTTCATATTCCAGGCGATTTTCTTACCATCAATACGAACGCAGTCCTTGCTGCCACTCGAAAGAAGTCCCAATTCCAAAATGGAACCAAAAAATCCCTTCGCCTCGACATACGCCAAATTCTCAATATCATAAGATACAGAAAACTTCGAAGTCTCCCCTTCAAAGAAGAAGGACTTCTTCATGCGAAAAAGCCCCTGTTTTTCGCCAAGTGCAAAGCCCTGTTCCTCTTCCAGCACAACCTCTATGCCCGAATCCACACGCATAATACGATAGTCGTAAGGATCCGCCAAAAGATTGTTACGATCATAAAGAGCCTGTTCCAGCTTTGCCGGCGTCAAGTCCACATTGGGCAAAATACAATCGAGGAAACCAAAAGCAGGTTCGCCGTCATTCCTCCAAGAATTCAGCATATTCGTAAGCGAAGCCTTGTAGTTCAAGGAACGAAGCACGCCACCACAATGATAGTCCAGCAAGCAGGAGTAATTTCTATTTTCAAGCCATATCAGCATGCGCCCTAGGAGAAGGTAATCGCAAACCTCAACACGCAAACCAGAAAAATCCATAGCCTCGTCAAGCGCGGATGCAGCCTGTAGCAAGCATTTGTTCGCACTTTCACGAATTTTCATGGACTGCATTCCTTCGTCATTGAACAAATCTCTGAAAAAACGTGGTGCAGTTATAGGCAATAATTTTTTACTATACTCCAGCCACTTTTTCTCCTCCAGGGAAGCCCAACCACGATGGTACAGATTCAAGAAAGCCTTGTGCAGCATATTGATTTCCGGACGGCGAATCAAGAGTTCCCTACAAGTTCTCGCAGTAGAAGGCAATCCTAGTTTTCGACCAGCCGAAACAAGAAAGCTGAGCGAACCGCACGTTTCCAGCTGATTGACGGCAAAACCCACCGTCCTAGTCTGTACATCATTCGTTTCAACAAAATCCACCAAACGTTCAAAAAAACCGACAATTTCATTCGGCTGCGACGGAAGTTCAAAAACAGCAACAGCAGACTTTCCTCCACGACAATAAGCCTCAGCTATCTCACGCCATCTTAAATCGTCACCCTCAATGGCCCTTGAAAGTCCTTCCGCAACAGGAACAATGCGCATGAAGAATCCCTTGTCTTCTACAGTAAACCATCCAGACACCGGCGTCGAACGTCCAAGCGCATCCTGAACCGCGGATTCAGTCACCAAAGCATAATCAAATCCAGACTTTTCAAGCATCGCCGTCATGCCCATTTCCCAGACAAGCGAAGAATTGAAGTACCCCTGAGGCTCAACATTAAAACTTTTCTTCAAAAGTTCCCGATGCATTTCCAACTGCCGCGCCTGAATCTCATTTGGGAACAAAGGCAACATCGGATCGTAGAAACCTCCGCCTAAAAATTCAAATGAACCATCGCGAATCGCATTCTTGATTTTGCCAAACATCAACGGCTTCGCTACACGACGAACCATCTCAAGCGTTGGGCCATCCATAAATACAGAACATTTGACAAGTCCAGAATTAAAAATGACATTCAAGCCGTCAAGCAAATTGCGCGCCACAGCTTCCAAATTTTCGTACGCCGTAGAAGGCGATAGCTGCAAGACAAAAGATATCGTCGGTTTCATGGCTTAAAGAATAGAAAAATTTAACAGAAGATGCAGAATTAGTGAAGAGGGAAAAGTGAATAGTTCAGTTGCTGAAGAAGCCTTTGCGGAGACGAAACGCCTTTTACAAATACGGAAAGTGAAATCAATGAAGAATGAAAAAAAAAGGCACCTGCAAAGTTCCATGTTTTAAAGCAAAAGTAAACAGCTTGCTGGGCGAAAGCTCTTGCGTTCATTAGTCAACTCCCTCCCCACCGTTGCACGAGCGCCAACTTAACGGCTCGGTCATAACCATGCAAGCGTGGTTAAAGCGTTCGCCCCATCAAGTTGTGTCCGATGCATTATTCTCACAACAACAGTTATTCTTCGTTTTAATAGAATAAACATCTTGCTTATCTTTTTGGCTCTGTTACGCCAAAGTGTTGTTGGTAAATGACGATTGTCATAATTTGACATATTACTGATGTATATTTGCTGTATGGACGTAAAGACTCCGCAGATGGAAATTGTCAGGCAGATGATCATGGGGCTCTCCAAGAA
>JAZLIJ010000071.1:0-2971 GCA_045617325.1 Fibrobacter sp. | reverse complement strand
ATGCTCCACTCCGAGCTGGGGCCCCGCCCTGCAAGCAGTTTACTTTTGCATTAAAACACGGAACTTTGCAGGTGAACCCCAAATCCCCTATACAAGAGCAAATTGTACAAAAACGCAATACGACAAAAAAATCAAAACAGCCTTTTCATCGTAAAGACGACAAGTCTATATTATTGAACATGAGTTGGGAATGCAAATATCTTAGAGAAACTTTCTGTACAAAACGCAATCAAGAATGCAACCCGGGAGCCGCAGGATGCGTTCTCCAGGGGCGGTTCATCTTTCCCCTAAAAGAAGATAACACCGCAAAAACAAAAAGCCCCTCAGCGAGGAGCTCTAAAAGCGAAGGTATTCGCAAGAAAAAAGATGCCTAAGGCACCTTTTTCCGCTAAATCATGCGCAAAATTTCCTGCGCCGTCTGCTCCGCGAAGGTATTGTCCTGCACAAAGCGACGGACTTCCGTAGGATTGACTCTAGCATATTCGGACAAAGCCCTCCCGATGCCATTGCGGATGTAGTAGTCATCATCCTTGGCGCATGTAAGACAGAACTGACGAAGTAGCGGCCAGTCAGTGCGGTCCTTGTACTGAATCTGGAAGATGATGGCGCTGCGGCGGACCCAGATATTCGGATCACGAATCCAAGAGACAATCTTTGTCCGCAAAGCAGGGAGACGCAAGGCCAAGTCGCCAAGAACGCAAGCAGCAAGCGTATCCACGGTGTCACGCCAAGCCCTCGTCTTGATCAGTTTCTTCAAGAAGTTCAGGTGTTGCCCACCAAGAAGCGCCCTATGACGGAACAGGTAGTCGCAAGCCGTGTACTGGATTTCCCTGTACGGCTGGGACCACATGTCCTCCACTCTCGCGACAAGTTCATCACCATCCTTCGGAGGATACTTGTCGAACAGCGGATAGGTCACTTCGCGGCGAGGTACGAGCTTGATTCCGAGGAAGTCAAACTGTTCCCTGGCCTTCTTAGACATTTCATGCGCCTCTTCTTCATTAGCGATGGCGCGTAAAGCGAGTAGAATTTCTTGTGTAAAGCGATACATGTTACCCCAAAAATAGTCCAGAACGAAATTATTTTCTAGACCTTGACAAGCACTTTTTTTAAATTTTTTTTGAAACTTGCAAAAAATTTGCAAAAAATTTGCAAAAAAAAACTTGACAAAGCCAAAAACAGCCTAACGGGCTCAAAATTATGACCAATTTTTCAGACAAATCGGAACTACAGGTAGTGGAAGTCCCACAAGAATTGCGAGGATTGTCCGACGAGGAAATCATCCACAACTCCGAAAAACAACCGGAAAAGGTTTTTGTAGGCAAAAGGCATAACGGCGCCATGAGACCATCCAAAAGGGAGCGCCTCGCCAAGAAGGAAAAAGCCGAAAAGAGCAAGTTCGAGAATCTCGTTGCAAAGTACAGCAACACCCCGACCAAAGCGCCCGACACAGGTGCAGTCGAAATCAAAGCTGCAATTCCACTGGCTAGGGCAGAAGCCCCAGTTGCAGAACAGCCAGTTCAAGCAGCACCTGAGCCAAAGCCCGTCCATGTGCCGAAAAGCATCATCGCCGAACCGCCCAAGCCACCTTCCGGTCGCGTACTGAAAGGCTCCTTTGGCGCAAGACCCGACGTAAAACCGAAGACGGTCATCATCTCCGCCGCAGAGCTCGCCCGACAAAGAATCGAGGAACGTGCGAAGAAAATTCGCGAAGCGCTCATGGCGAAGAACGGCGCAAAGCTTGCTGCCGCTGGCGAAGCCCCAGTCAAGCGCCCCCGCGGCCGCCCCCGCAAGAATCCGCTTCCGCCACCAGAAGCTTAATAGTAGCAGTGGTTAGGGGTAGCTGCTGAAAATGCGAAACATGTGTGAGGCAGGTCTTTCAAGTGAATAGTGAAAATGTTTGTTGCAAGAGATGCGCGAGGTATGAGGGTTGCTGCGGGAGACGCATTTTGCGGAAGCATGAGGCTTTCGCTGATGCGAGATGCGCGGAGGCTTGAGCGGTTTTGCGGCAAACTCCAGCGCCGTCATCCCGTGCTCCGACACGGGATCTCACTTGCGCATTACACATGCATCTCGCTTCGGAAAAATCTTGCGCCGAAGGCGCCAAACTATTCCTACAGCCTACATTCTACTAAACAACCATCATTCCGTCCCCGAGCCGAAATCTCACAGTCACACCTCTCAAGCACCTCACTTCAGAGTCTCCCCCTATGAGGCAAACGTCAAGCTTACATCGACGCAAAAAAATACGACGGCGGATTCCATACAGACTAAAAGCAGAAAATCGGCAATTTAGTCCGTATGCAGAGAGCGTAACAGTAGCCTACATACGGACCAAACGCTGGAAAATACCAATTTAGTCCGTATGCAGAGAGCGCAACAGCAGCCTACATACGGACCAAACGCTGGAAAATACCAATTTAGTCCGTATGCAGAGAGCGCAACAGCAGCCTACATACGGACCAAACGCTGGAAAACACCAATTTAGTCCGTACGCAGGGGGTATAACCACCCACACCTTCCGTATTTTACCGCAAAAATCAAAAACAGATTGATTCGTCGTCACAATCCTCTCAGCTTGCCGACAGGTGAGCTCACGATCACGCACAAACTATATTCCGCAGTATTTTCCAATTCCGCATTTCTAGATGCTTAAATTGTTAATCGCTCATCGCCAACAGCCATTGCATCCCGCATCCAAACAAACCCGCAGCAGTTTTCGGCAGGAGATGCGCGGAGACTTGAGCGGTTTTACGCAATCCCGCTTCAACGTCCTCCCGGCCCCGAGCCGGGATCTCGCAGTCGCCTTGCGAAGGCAACGACTAAAATTTTTGGCTCTGTTAGCCTAATTTGTTGTTGATATCTATCCTAAATGTAGATTCCATTCTGAAATCGGCAAATTAATCTGTCAAAAATTTGGAAAAAGTTGCAGGCCTAGGCGCGGAGACGCAAAATCGGCCATGGGAGGGGC
>JAZLIJ010000070.1:0-1760 GCA_045617325.1 Fibrobacter sp. | reverse complement strand
ACTTTTTTGTAAATTCCATGATGACGATCTCAGCTGTGTCTTTTCTGGGAAACGTCAGGACAAAACCGGTGGCCATGATGATCAGCCAATTTGAGGGACAGGTTCTTTACGGCTGCGCAGCAGTAGTATCACTGATTATTTTTGCTATAAATATTTTTATAAAAGCTGTTGTGTATTGCGCTAAAAATACAAGCAAGTTCAAGAGGAAAAGAAAGAGCTGACGGAACAGAAATTTCAATTTCTGCATATAATGACCGGAAGCTTGAAAAGCATTACAAAATCTCCCACGCCGCACATACGCATATCCTGTCGGAACTGTGCCATGCTACTGTTCGTGCGAATGGCGCAGAAAAACGAACAGCAGTCCATAGGGGAGTAGTCAACGCCCCGAAATACGGCGCATAACAAGACCCGCAGTGAAACGAATCAGCTTCGCCGCGGGTCATTTTCAATCGAAATGTATTTTTTTTAGGTGTTAGTGCAAATAAATGGACCCAATTCAAGAAAAAGTGAGTAAATCCAAGGTGCTCAGAGAACGGATAGGCGTAAAGCAGAACAAGGAGCGAAGCTTGCGGCGAAGCTCAGTGGAAATGTCTTCCGCAGTCAGATCCTTTCTGCTTTCAACCAGGCAGAACAGATTCAAATAGCGGTTGAGATACTTCGTAGAAACGCCTCTGTACTTTCGCATTACGCTCTTTAGCCGACTGTGAAGAGAGTTCACCGTGTTCAGATGGTGTACCTTGTCGTAGTTCTCGTGCCCGATCAGCTCCATCTTCTTGCAATGCCTGACTTCTGCCAGAGCGTTGTAGGAATTTGCACCGTCACACAGCAGAAAGGATTCTTCCGCAATACGCTCGCCGATGGCCTTCACGATGTTCCGGCCGCTTGCCTTGGCGCAATTTACACTCTGTGCAGCCACATGACCGTCACGATCTGTTGCCACGCAAACGCAGATCTGCTCCTGTGAAAGTCCACGCAGAGACGCACCTTCCCCGTGCTTTCGAGGCTTGCGGTGATTGACCTTGATTCCTTTCTGACATTCCAGAAGATAGGTTTCGTCAGCCTCAATCAGTCCGTCAAGTGCCTGTTCTTCGCTAAAAAGGTCTTTCAGCGCCGAAAGAAACTTGTGACGCAGGGAAAAAGCGGTTCGGTGAGATACACCAATGTGTTTTTCGGTGTCGGTAAGAGGAGAGAAGGAAAGAGTATCTTCTATCACAACGACCCAGTTTTCCCGGCTCTGATGAGACCACGCAGTGAGTGTGCCGGAATCCTCAGTGAACTTTTTGCCGCAATCCTTGCAAAGATAGCGCTGCTTACGTCCTGCAAAGCCTTTGCGAATGAACTTCCCTTCGGCAGAGCCGCACTTGGGGCAAACATCGGGAGAAGTATTGGCAAGCTCAGCATTAAGCGACAGAAAGCTTTCAAGAAGCGCAAAAAGCTTACTACGCTGGGTTTCATTGAGAGAAGTCATGCTTTGTAGTAGTTCGTTCTCGTTCATGGTAGCCACCTTTTTCCTGTTGATGGCTACATTTTATAATCCCGTATGTCCTATAAAACGGACTCGGATGATCTCGGGTCCACTTTTTTGCACTTACACCTTTTTTTATCAACATTATCTTGCGGGTCGTTTTCAAAGCGGCTATAATATAGGCGAACAGAAAGCTGTGAGGATGAATGGACGCTATGTATAGCGCCGCAAAGGAAAGAACAGGAGCCGCATTATGTTAAAGCCTTTATCACCCAAAACGCTCGAGAAGAAG
>JAZLIJ010000069.1:0-7087 GCA_045617325.1 Fibrobacter sp. | reverse complement strand
GTGGCAGATTGTCGTGCGTGCCCTTGCACGCCGCTAGTATCCTAGGGCTACGCCCGTATATGAAGAACCACCGGCTTCGCCGGTGGGTCGCCTTTTTTATTGTAGAGGTGCGGTGAACTTTTTTTATAAAAAAGTGGGTTTCAGTTTACCGGTTCCAGCCGTTTGGCGCGTCGCCGTAAGAGACTGGGCCGCCATCGTCGCCGTGACTGAACGAGGGCGTGGTGCTCTTTACGCCGAGCCAGCCGCGCATGCGCTTGACGCGAGCGGAAGATGCACTTGCGGAAGTTGCTGAAGATGTGGAATTTGCGCTGTTGACCGTTGCCGCTGCTGTGCCGAAATTTTCACATGCCGAATTGTTCAAGTTTTCATCCATTCGTCAATCGTCCTTTGGAAAATTATTCAGCAGTCGTTCTGTCCATCACGCAACGGATAGCGAAAGCGTTCGTCTTCTTGAAGTTATCCACTCCCATGTATTCTGTATACTGGTGCTGGGTTTCGTCGTAGAAGTAGGCGCGAGCCTGCTTGTCCTTGAAGTACTCGTTACTATTGTAGACTGGGTCCGCAGTCCACAGGTACACCTTTTGATGCTGTTCTGAACAGTAGAAGCCGTCAATGAAGGACTTCTCATCGCGGTCGTAGTAGCCCGAACCCACCAAAGATAAACCGTATTCGTCGTTGCCCGGCTCTTCGCTCCAGCCGACATTTGCTTTCAGCAAATGGACAAAGCCGTCCCTTCCGCCGATGGAAACGAGCAGGTCGTCGAACTCGTAACTCATAGGGAGGTGCCACCCTTCGGGGCAAATTCCGCGGATGGGCTCCTGGCTCATGCGCCTGTTCAAAAAGGAATAGTCGAAGTTGCCGGAATCCATCGCTACCGTCCAGGTGTAAAGCCGCCCGTAAACCTTGGCGGAATCCGAATCGTCAAAAATGCTCCACGACTGTTCCTTCAGAATCGCGTTGTAGGCTGTGTCGGCGTAGTTGAGGTTTTCTGCCATCCATGTCTGGTGCCCGATGGTGACCGTCTTGTAAGTTTGTCCGTCGCGTTTGTCAACAAAGGAATCCTTGCGGACCGTGGCCGGGTCGATGACTTCCTTCTTTTCGTAATTTTCAAGACAGCGTATAGAGAATCCCGCGCGCTTGTCGTAAACCCCAGCCCCGTATTTCATTTTTGAATTGGACATGAATATATCCGCTGTGGAGTCCGTGTAGTCGGTGTGGGACCAGAAGGCTGTCAGGCCGTCGTAGTAATTGTGCCTTCCGTACGCATCTACGGACATTTCTCCTGCAAGAAGCAACGTGAGCCCTGTGATGTTCGGAAAAGACTTGTCGGCCCAGCCGCCTGCCCTGGAAAGCGTATCCCCGAGGTAGTAGATGGTTTCTAAGTCTGCGCCCGAGGGAACGTGCCAGCCGTCTGGACAGATGCCCTGGAACTGCTCAGGAAGGTTGCACTTGACCTTGTACCCGCAATTCGACTTGGCGGAATCCATGGCCGTCGCGAACGTGTAGAGCCTCCCGTAAAGAGCGCAGTTGTCGCTCGCGCACCAGGTGCCGAGCGTGTCGCCTGTGTCGAAATTCAGGTTCTCAGCCATCCAGTTTTTGCCGTTCAACTTGAGCGTCTTGTAGACTTTCCCGTCTCGCGGGTCGGTTATTTCACCATACGACATTTCCGGATTCAAGTATTTCCACGCCGTAATGATTGAACTCGAACTGGATTCGTCGCTGCTGGAACTTGACGTTTCGCTGCTTGATTCTACGGAACAGGAACTCTCCGGAGCTGTGGAACTCGAAATTTCTTCTGAGGAAAGGGATTCTTCGGGAGCGGAAACCTCGGAGGAATTGTCGCCACAGGCTATTATGAATAAGCAGATAACGCTTGCTGCAAGTTTCTTTTTCATTATGAATCAGCTCCAATACTTGAATTTGCGTATTAAGAAAATATAGACAAAAATGCTTGGAATCAAGGTATGCGCGTTTGCTTCCTCGTTGCTTTGGATGGCAGGATGTGGCGAATGGGGGATGCTCATTGTTGTCTTGTGGTGGAAAAATGTGAACATTTTTCAATCCTTCTTCACAAGAATCTGTATGTCCAGCAGTTTTTCCCAGTCGGCTTTGGTCCGCTTTTCGCGCGGGATTTCCCAGAAGTTCTTCCAGATTTTTTCGTTCAAGGCGTCGATTTCGGCGGCCTGCGCATCGGTGACGACGCCTGTTGCGGTATTGTACATGGTTACTCCTCCCTGCGTACATGCGAATGAGGTTGGCATTTAGGCAACAGGCTCTAATTTTGAGCGTAATTGCCTTGTGCGAACGCAGGATTTTGTTGTTATTGCCTATTTTATCATCCCGAGCAACTGCGCCTTTGTCAAAAGACTCAGCACCGAGAACGCGGTGAGTTTGTTGCCTAAATCCCTGATTGAAGCGCCGATGTGGTAAACCGTTTCGTCGATGATAATGAACCGGTCGTGAACATTCTGCATGTTTCGCAAATTGACATGGGGCTTTTCGCGGTTCATGAGCTTGATTTCTTCATTCATCGTGCGGTTCACGCGTGCGGAATATACGATAGCGTTTACGCCGGGTGCGCGCTTTGCAATCAGGCGCAGTACCACATCGTCGGCAAAAGGATCAATGATGACGACTTCCTTTGTTGCGGAGCGCACGAGCTTTGCGGCGAATTCGTAGCCGCTTCACCAGGATTTTGCAGGAATCGCCCCCTCGGGAGGTGGCAAATTCGCCTTTACGAAAAAGTCCACCTGCTTTTCAAGATGCGTAAGTCGCGTATCTACGGCGGAATTGTGCGAATCGAGTTCATGCAAATGTTTTTCGTGGCTGAGCAATTGGCGGTCGACGCGCTCTTCGGCAAGCATCAGACGTTGATTGATGCTGTAACCCTTGAGCAAATGATCTTTGAGGACTTGCGTTACCCAGCGACGGAATAATGTAGCGTTCTTGCTATTTACTCGGTAACCAATAGCGAGTATTACATCAAGATTGTAGTATTTTGTAGAATAATTCTGTTTTCCTTTATTACCCGCATGTTCCAAAACGGAACATGTGCTATTTTCTTCTAGTTCCTGAGATGCATAAATATTGGCGAGATGTTTTGTTATTGCCGGTCTTTGGGTCCCAAATAACTTTGCGATTTGCGCTTGCGTAAGCCATACGGTTTCGTTTTCAACGCACACATCTATATGGAATTCCCCATTCTCAGGCTGGTACACCACGATTTCATTCTTTTCACTCATGTTACTCCTCCCTGTGTACACGCGAAAAACGCAGGATGTTTTGCCCTAGACCATCAGGGATTTTTTGCTCAAAGCAAATATAAATAGCGGAAATGTCAAAGAATGACAGTTGGGGAATTTTTTTTGAAAAATTTTGAAAAAATAGGGGTGTGGCGGAGTATTTTGCCATTTGGCGGTGTAAATGTTTTGTTAATGGCGGTGTATTTTGATGGTTTAATATGCAAAATTTGCATTTTTTAAGTTGTAGCATTTTTGTGACAACTGGGGTTACATTCTTGAACTTGCTATACTAGTGGTTCTTTTTGTCCAAAGTTTTTCATTTGTTGCTGATTTTTTGATGTATATTTTCTTCAAAAATTCGTTATTGCTATATGGACCCGCGCTTATTTACAAATACGGCCGATAAGGTTGTTGACGACCTTCGTGAGACTATTACTCCGGGGAGCCGATTATCTATTGCTGCGGCAAGTTTTTCTCTGTTCGCTTTCGAAACATTAAAGAAGGAACTTGAAAAGGTCGAGTCTCTTCGGTTCATTTTTACTTCGCCGACTTTTGCGGGTGGCGAAAATCCGAAGGAGAGCCGCGAGTTTGACATTGAACGTTTTGCTCGTGAGCAGGCTTTGTTCGGTAGCGAGTTTGAACTGAAACTTCGCAATCAGTTGAACCAAAAGGCGATTGCAGTGGAATGTGCCGAATGGATTCGCAAAAAGGCCAAGTTCTGCACCAATACCACGGACCAGGATTTTCAAACATTTTTGTATGTGAAGCAGCAAAACGACGATGCACTTTACACGCCTTTCAACGACTTTTCGGCAGTAGGACTTGGCATCGAAAAGGGCTACAATATTGCATACCTTTGCAACCGTATTTCTGCACCGATGTCGAACGCGTTCATCAACACATTTAATGAGTGCTGGAACGATTTCCGCAAGTTTGAAGATGTAACTCAAAAAGTGATCGACAGCATCGCGACAGTCTATAAGGAAAATTCGCCGAATTTCATTTACTTCGTAACGCTTTACAATATTTTCCATGAGTTCTTGACGGACATTAGCGAGGATGTTCTACCAAATTCCGCAACTGGTTTTAAGGAATCTGCAATCTGGAAAAAGATGTTCAATTTCCAGAAGGATGCCGCCCTTGCCATCATCAACAAACTTGAAATGTACAATGGGTGCATTCTTGCCGATAGCGTGGGCTTGGGCAAGACTTTTACGGCGCTTGGCGTTATAAAGTATTATGAACAGCGCAACAAGGATGTTCTGGTTCTTTGCCCTAAAAAGCTGAACAACAACTGGGTCACCTACAAAAACAACCAGACGAATAATCCTGTAGCAAGCGATAGATTCCGCTACGATGTTCTTTATCATTCCGATTTGTCTCGTGAATCCGGCTACACGAACAGCATTGACTTGAGTCGCTTTATTTGGAGCAATTACGATTTAGTCGTCATTGATGAATCCCACAATTTCCGTAATGGCGGTGCTGCGGCGGATTGCCTTGATGAGGATATTGAGGACGATTCCTTAAAATTATTAATAATGGTAAAACTTCCGTAATGATTACACATGGACTTGAAACATATGACGGAGAAGGTATAAAAAATATGTTTGGAGCAAGCGATGATGTTAATTTGGACATGACTTATCAGGAATTGAATGCAAATTTGCATCCTGGAAGTTCTGTTAAAATATTCTCTTGTTTCTCGAATTTGTCAGATGATTTCTCAAATGTAACTCCAGCAAGACAGTCTTTATTGGGCGTACCTTTTATTGCCGATTACAACACTGAGGTTGATGGGTGCAATGGTGCTGCTGATGCTGAAATGTATCTTGAGTTGCAATATGAACGGGATAATGGCTATTATTATGAAGCATATTAAGGTAATTCTTTTTTTTGTTTTTTTTGTGGCGATTTTGGTTTCCGCGAAAACGACAATTGAAGACGAATTGCTTGCATTTTCAAAGTGCCATAATATTAAAACCAGAGTTGTGAAATCATTTTACAAAGATGATAATTTGATGGTTTTGGTGTCAGATACACTTTTCTCGTTCAATTCTTCAAAAAAATGCTCTGAGATAAAAGTTGAATATATAAATCAGACGCATATGTGCAAAAATTCTAATGGAGATATCTCTTGTTTTGTTGTAGCACTTGATGATTTGTCGGATAGTCTTTTTTTGACTTTAGAGTTTCCGATAGGAAATGAAAAAAAATTCTATTTACAAAAATTAGATGGAACAAAAAAAAGATTGAAGGGCGATATGCTTTGGGGGGTTCGGCGAATGCCTGCCTTTATGAAAAAGAATGTTGTTGTTTTATTACACAGAAACGAAAAGAATGACTTTGAATTAATTACTTACAAAATAGAGGGCGGTGTTATCAAAGAAAAGAAACGGGAAAAATATCCTTATCCAATGCGTGTGAACTCTTGGAATTTGCCTTTGGATTATATTTTTCCATGTGATGGAAAAATGTGCATTTTTAATGAAAACTCAAAAAAATTTTTTCTTTATCAGAATGAGTTCTTGGCTAGGTGATAACGTATTCATGTAAGCGCCCTTTTGTAAAGCGACTGCGAGTACAGCTACTATGCCAAGACGAACAGGCTCGAGAAGGTCGCGGACGGCATGGGCGGGGAGTTCGCCGACAAGCGCAAAATGGATGATGCTGGAAATTTTGTATACGATTCCGAAGGATTTTAGGGACTAGGGGCTAGGGTTTGCATCTGAAAAATGTACAGATTTTTTTGCGAATAGCCTGCATTTAAAGTTGCGAAAGCATTTTGGGGTAGAAAAAAGGTGGCGTATATTTTCTTTCGCAAATTCCACTAACGGAAATGTAGATTTCCCTCTAGTTTTTCACGCTAGGCTGAAATCAGCCATTACCCTTCAACGACTTTCCATTCCCCAATGGTCCTCTTTTCCGCATCGAAGCTGACGCCGATTTTGTACAACTTCTTCGGTGTTCCATCGGCGGCAAGTGTCGCGGAATACGGAATCAGATAGCCCTTGTCGTCAATTTGCTTCAGAGCTTCCTCGGCCGTGGCGCTTGCATCCAGCTTGAATTCAAAGACGTAGACGGAATTTGCAGTTTCGACGACTGCATCGGCGCGGCCTGCGGCGGAACGCTCTTCGCAACGGACAAGGTAACGCGTCGCAATGCGGAAAATCAAATAGAAAATCGTCCTGTAATGATTTTCGGTCTGCTTTTCGGCATCGTAGGGGATGCTCGACATGAACGCCTTCATTTCGCAAAGGGCTGTTTCGATGTCGCCTTTCTTCAATGCGGTGACGAAGTTGTCCAAAAATTCCGATGTGTCTGTTTCTTTTTTAGACGTATAGGAATACGTCAAAAGATTGAGCATGCCTTCGCGGACTTCATCGTTCGGGAATTGTAGTTTGTACGGGCGAACGGCGTCCGGATCGAACCCCTTGATGGTCAAGTAGCCACTCTGATAAAGAACAGGGATGGGCGTCTCCGCATTTTCTGTCGGAGCGTCAAAGGAATTTTGCGACACTTGAAATCCTAGGTCGTATTCTTCTGGCGTCATCTTGTAGCGGGTCATGGTTTTTACGAGAATCGTCGGCGTGCCCGTCGCAAACCAATAATTAGCAAGTTCGCCATCGCTCAAGGAATTGATGAGGCTGAACGGGTTGTAAACATCTGGCGAATTCTTGCTGAAATGATAGCCATCGTACTGTTTCTGCAACGCCGCGCTCGCCTCGTTGTAAGTCAACCCTTGTTTGTCCGCAAGCGCCTGGATTTCCGGCTGCATCTGCGTCAACACTTCTTCCTTCGTGATGCCGCAAATGGCTGCGTATTCGTCGTTCATCGTGATGACT
>JAZLIJ010000068.1:0-6861 GCA_045617325.1 Fibrobacter sp. | reverse complement strand
TTGTAACTGGCGTTGATGATGTTGCCGACAGTTGCACCGAGGTCGTCGCCCACGGCGTCCATGTAGACTTCGGGTTCCTTGAGCTTGAGGTCCCTGAAAAATACGCCGTTCAGATTGTAGTCGTAATTTTGGCCGGTATGGGCCAACAGGCAATCGAAATACTTGCGGCACTTATCAATGACGGCGGCAAGACGGATGATTTCGGGGCGAGTTCCCACGACAATCAAGAGCTTCAGCTTGCCGTTATCGGCAAATTTCACGTTGCTGTAGTCGGTTCTTAATTCCATATTCTATACCTGCCTATAATCTATAAAATTTTCTGTTACAAGTGCGATACTAGACCGTATGGATCCCGTCGCCTTCGGCTCCAGGATGACGCTAATACAAGAGCGTGCCGGACCGTATGGATACCGTCCTCGAATCGGATTCTGACTTTCGTCAGAATGACGTGGTTCGGGCAGGCTCGTTTTCGCTCCAGGATGACGCTAATGGAAAACGTCAGAATTACGCTATCGAATAACCTTTTCACCGAATGTATCCGGGTGCTTCGGGTCAAATTGTTCGTTGGCCCACATGACTGTCACAAGGTTCTCCGTCTCGGAAAGATTGATGATGTTGTGCGTGTAGCCCGGAAGCATATGCACGGCTTCGATCTTTTCGCCGCTTACCTCGAATTCCAAAACTTCGTCCGTTCCGATTTTACGTTCCTGAATCAAGGCGCGGCCACTCACCACGATAAAGAACTCCCACTTGCTGTGGTGCCAGTGCTCGCCCTTGGTAATGCCCGGCTTCGAGACGTTCACGCTGAACTGGCCGCATTTGGCGGTCTTCAAAAGTTCCGTGAAACTGCCGCGAGCGTCCACATTCATCTTGAGCGGGAAGCAGACCTTCTCCTTGGGCAAGTAACTCAAGTATGTGGAGTAAAGTTTCTTGGCGAAGCTATTGTCCGGGATTTCGGGCATCACCAAGTTCTGCGGCTGGTCGTGGAACATGTTCAAGAGTTCGACAATTTCACCGAGCTTGATTTTGTGCACCACGGGGGCGGCGCAATACTTGCCGTTTTCGCAAAGGACGGTCTCCACGCCTTCAAATTCGGCGTGGTGTTCCTTGCCTTCCATGGCGGCAATCATCTCGGCGACGAGGTCATCGATGTACAGAAGTTCCATGTCCACGGAAGGGTCGTTCACCTGGATTGGCAAGTCGTTCGCGATGTTGTTGCAGAACGTAGCAACAGCGCTGTTGTAGTTGGGGCGGCACCACTTGCCGAACAGGTTCGGGAAGCGGTAGACCAGCACGCGCGCGCCAGTCTCGGCGGCATAGTTGAAGAACAGCTCCTCGCCCGCCTTTTTGCTACGACCATATTCGCTGTTGCCGAAGCGGCCAGCCAACGTGGCCTGGATGCTGCTGCTGAGCATCACCGGGCACTTGTTCTTGTGGCGCTTGAGCGTCTCGAGCAAGTCGCTCGCGAATCCGAAATTCCCAGCCATGAACTCGCTGTTGTCCTTCGGGCGGTTCACGCCGGCTAGGTTGAACACGAAATCGGCGTTCGCGCAGGCCTCGTCGAGTTCGGCGAGCGTGGAATCGATATCGTACTGATAGATCTCCCCCACGTTCAAGCCCGGATGGGTACGGTCCTTGCCGTCGCGAATACTTTCAAGGGCGGCAACCAAGTTGCGCCCGACAAAACCTTTTGCACCAGTCACTAAAACGTTCATTTAAAATAGTCCTGTTCAATTTTATTCAAGACCTCGCAGGATTGCCCTGCGCGGAGTACTACAGCCATCGAAAATTCATTCAACAACCCCACAGGCTTAAAGATGCCCTTATTCAAATTATCCAAAAAAAGTTCTACACTTATCGTAAAAAGTTGGGCACAATCCACAAACGAGTCATGCTTTAAAAAGGTGTTCTCTTGTTGCAAAATCTTAGGCTGCGCTGCTTCCGGTTTAAAACGAAAACGATTCGTATTGATGGAACAACATACGACAAAAGCATTCGTTTTCTTGATAACCAGCAAAAACTTTCCGTGGTCGGTTCGTATGACAGAATTTGCTTCTGAGTGAACAACAGCACGACGGTCAGAATACAGGCTACCCACTAAATTTTCGGGTAAATCCATATCTAAAACGCCAACCTAAAAAGAATGTCTTCCTTCACGTATTCTCGAAGTTCACTATCAGCTTCAATTTCATCCAGGATTTCATCAATTCTTATAGATGTATTTGGTCCGGCATCACGAGCGGATTTCCATGCATGTTTATGCGACAATTCTGTCAGTTCGTCAAAGGAATAATTCTTATAAAAATCCAGCGATTCCTGCAACTCACAGACATCCGTTTCAGAGAGGTAGTCCACATCCACTTGTTTAAGAGGCTTGACAAAACCTTTTTCTTTGTCTTTATCAAATCTATAGAACGCATCATCCGGCCCCGGATTCGTTTTCATTTCATCGTACAAAATCGACGGAACCGGACCATTGTTCATCGCTATGTAAGTATCACCCGTAATTGTCCGCCCATATTTTTTTAGATGGTTCAAATCTGCAAACCACAGGATTTTAAAAATCTTGTGCAATCGACACTGATCTTCAGACAATCTTGAAGCAACCCACAAAGCGGCATTAATCAAGACTTCTTTTCCATATAAAGGTTTATAAGCAGACATACAATACCTTATCTTCAAAAATACATTTCATAGAGTCACGCGTCAACTTCACCTTTTTACCTCCTTCGGCTTACATGCAAAAAAAAGCCGGATTAAAGATTATTGCTATACAAATGTACACTATCCAAATTTAAAAAGCAAGGGGTCTCCTAAAAATTTTTCATTTTGCAAACAGTCGTAGACATTCGCCAACACCGCGAAGCCTCGCCCGCCGACGGACCGGCAGACGTAGTTACTTCTTCGCCAGTTCATCGCGGATGTACTGAAGCGTGAGGAGTTTTTCCTTGACTTCTTCGACGTTCAGCAGCTTGGTATTGCTGGAGTTGAACTCGGTGAGCGTGTTGCGTTCCGTGTCGCCCTTGCTGAAGTACTTATCGTAGTTCAGGCCGCGCTTGTCGCAAGGCACGCGGTAAAAGTTCCCAAGGTCAATGGCGTGGGCACATTCCTCGTTCGTGAGGAGTGTCTCGTACATCTTTTCGCCGTGGCGGATGCCGATGACCTTGATGGCGTTCTTGTCGCCACCGAACAATTCGCAAACCGCCTCAGCCTGCGTCTGGATTGTGCAAGCCGGAGCCTTCTGCACCAGGATGTCGCCACTCGTGCCGTTCTCGAAAGCAAACAGCACCAGGTCCACAGCCTCGTCAAGACTCATGATGAAACGAGTCATGGAACCCTCGGTAATCGTAATCGGCTGCTTGTTGCGAATTTGGTCAATCCACAGCGGGATGACCGAACCGCGACTGCACATCACGTTGCCGTAGCGCGTGCAGCAAATCTTCGTCTTTTCCGGACTCACCGTGCGGGACTTCGCCACGATGACCTTTTCCATCATCGCCTTGCTCGTGCCCATCGCATTCACCGGGTAAGCAGCCTTGTCGGTACTTAGGCACACCACGTTCTTCACTCCGGCTTCGATTGCCGCCGTGAGCACGTTGTCCGTTCCGAACACATTCGTTTTCACAGCCTCAAGGGGGAAGAACTCGCAACTCGGAACCTGCTTCAAGGCCGCCGCATGGAAGATGTAGTCCACGCCGTGCATCGCGTTCTTCACACTCTGCAAATCGCGCACATCGCCGATGTAGAACTTGATTTTCTCCGCCACGTCCGGCATCTTGGCCTGGAACTCGTGGCGCATGTCATCTTGCTTCTTCTCGTCGCGACTGAAGATGCGGATTTCACCGATATCGGTTTTGAGGAAACGGTTGAGCACCGCATTGCCGAAGCTACCCGTGCCACCAGTGATAAGGAGAGTTTTATTTGCAAAAATTGTGGGCATAATTAATTCTTGAAAGATTTTCGTAAGAAAATATAAAAAATGTCTCGAAGATAACGTATATTTTCTTTTGCAATCCATTCTAGCGCAAGCACAACATCAAACGCCGTTTAATCTTCCCTACAATACTCCTACCGAGAATTCCTCGGATTTTTCTGTACACACGAACAAGCAAAGATGGTTGCGGACAAAATTTTTTCAGAAGTTCGTCTAGCGATTTCGTATCTAGTTCAGCGAAAAATTCTGCACGTTTTGTGTGCTGGATACTAGAACGAACAATGCAGGGATTACCGGCAATTGCCTTGTCAAGGAAAGAATCGCAAATTTTCAATTTATCTAAAATTGAACTGAACAGAGTCTCGCCGTGGGCAGTATTCAAGAGGACTACGGAAGTTCCCTTGTCATCATCCATTTCCGGGTGGACACTTGTTATGCCCCAATAATCGCCAAGAGTAATATCGGCTATACGAGGCAATTTCCGATAACGGCAATCTGCACACGATGAATTCTGGCATATACGGCTAAGGAATAGGCGCATATACTTGGATTCTCCATGCGAAACGAGATTTTGTGATCCATTTGCCAACTTATGGAGCAAAGAATAGCGTTTCCATCCATCAGTCTTGTCGCGGAAAACATTTTCTACAACTTCGGATTGTTCCTGACGTTCCAAATCTTCCACATATTTCTGGAAGACCCTCACACTTGGCGTTCCATGGCAAACGATATCAACGGTAAATAGATTCTCAAAGGTTTTCTGACCTAACACAGAATAAAGCGCTGCAACCTGGCAAGGCGTTCCTGAAAATAGGACTTTGCGACCTTCACGAAGCAGAGAACGAATTTCACGATAAACCATACCCGCATCGGCCTGAACGTACTTGGAGCCACGAAGTTTCGCCAAGTCAGCCTTGTTATCGACAACTACATGCCCGAAATGAGTTTTGTCAAGTTGAGCAACACCAGCGACAACTCCACCATCATCCAAAAATTTTTCAGCAAGCACGGAGAAAATCCCTCCGCTCGAAGAATTCATGCGAATTGATTCATCAAGGGAATATGCTGCAACCGTTTTCGGAGTTTTGGAAGCTCCGTTTGGATTCAACACGCCATTCGCCCAGGGGCAAACCTTTTCGCAAGCCCCGCACTGCACACATTTTTCAGAATCAACAACAGGGCGATAGAAACCTTCCGCATCCAAATGCATGGAAATTGCGCCACGAGCGCAGATTTAGTGGTTCACTTTTTCTAACAGAAAAATTTGTATTCCTAGTTGATTTTCCAGGCCTAGGCGACATTGCCTAGCCGAACCCTTTTAAAATATACATCCGCAGGCGTGTCCCAGTCAAAGGATGAATGCAATCTTTCGTCGTTATGGCGTACAAAATATTCCTTCAAGCCTTGCCTGCACTCGGTCACGGTTTCATAGCCCCTGATGTAGATGTCCTCCTGTTTCAACGTTCTCCAGAAGTCCGTCGAGAGCGAGGTCGAAAGACGCTTGTCGCATTCTGTAGATTGAAGGCTCGCCATTGGCTTATCTGGTTCGGGTGGACGTCAAACTCGGAGGCGAGTTCCGCCAGAGTCTTGTCTTCGCGAAGCGTGGCTAGAACGACCTTGGTCTTGAAAGCGTCATCAAGCACCCTGCGGGTGCGCTGAGATGTCGCGTTGATGCATTCCTTGCTGCTTGCGGACTTTGAGGCGTTGTTTTTCATTTTTTGATTCCTTTTTTCAGTTGAATTTAGCTTTTGTTTTTTCACCTGAGGAATCGAATTTTTCTGTCTCAAATTTTTAGGCCACTATAGGCGAGTGTGGTTCTTGCCATTGCGCAGGCAATTTTGTTATATTGAGAGCATGGCTTTGAAGAAATTCCCAATCGGCGTGCAGGATTTTGCGATAGTCCGTGCAGACAATAAATTTTATGTGGACAAGACTGACTTGATCTACAAACTGGTCAAGTCCGACCGCTACTATTTCCTCAGCCGTCCGCGCCGTTTCGGAAAATCACTTTTAGTTTCCACGCTGCAGTGCTACTTCGAGGGGCGCAAGGAACTGTTCGAAGGCCTCGCCATGGAGAAGCTCGAGACCGAGTGGAAAAAATATCCGGTCATCCGGCTGGATTTGAGCCGCCTTAAGGAATTGGACGACGAAATTTTCGCGGCAAACATGGACTCGATTCTCGGAGCCATCGAACAGGAATACGGCATAAAGAATGACAAATCCAACCGGGCCTGGGGCACGCGCCTTACGAACTTGATATACGCCGCAAACAAGCAGTCCGGCGAGCAGATCGTCGTACTTGTGGATGAATACGACGCGCCCATGCTCGAAGCCATGGGCAATATCGAACAACTGGACAAAGTCCGTACTCGCATGAGGGATCTCTACGCACCGCTCAAGGCCCTCGGCGGAATTCTCCGTTTCGTATTCCTCACGGGCATCTCGAAGTTCAGCCAGCTCAGCATCTTTAGCGAGCTGAACAACCTGAACGTCATCACGATGGACGACGAGTATGCGGCCATCTGCGGCATCACGAAGGAAGAAGTGCTCACGCAGATGCAGCCGGAAATCCAGGCTCTCGCCGATAAACAGGGGATGACCTACGACGAGGCCTGCGCAGCCCTGCAAAAACAATACGACGGCTACCACTTCAGCAAGAACTCGCCGGATGTTTACAACCCGTTCAGTTTGATTAACGCCCTCAGCAAAGGCGAACTCACGAACTTCTGGTTTGCAACTGGCACGCCGACAATACTCACGAAGCTCGTCAAGAAGTTCAACATGGACCCGGAAACATTCAGCACAGGATTCGAGGCTTCTCTCGGAATGTTCGACGCACCGACGGAAACGGCCAAGAATCCTATTCCCATGCTGTACCAGAGCGGGTACTTGACCATCAAAAAATTTGACGGCTACGAATACACGCT
>JAZLIJ010000067.1:0-1125 GCA_045617325.1 Fibrobacter sp. | reverse complement strand
ATGTGCGGCACTCCAAAAAAAATACGACGGCTACCATTTCAGTGAAAATTCCCCGGACATCTACAATCCGTTCAGCTTGATTAATTCCTTGAGCGAACGAAAGCTTGCCAACTTCTGGTTTTCGACAGGCACACCAACGGTTCTTGCCAAGGCTATGGCGCGCTACAAGATGACTCCAGAAGAGTACGACCGAGGTTTCTCTGTGAAGCAAGGAGCCTTTGATGCTCCTACTGAAACCGCAGAAACTCCAATTCCGATTCTTTACCAGAGCGGATACCTGACCATCAAGGGATACGACAAAGATGCTGTTCGCCCATTCAGGTTGCAGTTCCCGAATGACGAAGTTCGCGAGGGGTTACTAGACCTTTTGACATGCGCCTATACGTCTAGGAATGACACCGACACTTCAGAATTTTTGGATTATTTCATCACCGCGATGAAGGCAGGCGACATGGAAACGGCGCTTACAGAAATGCGAGCCTTTATGTCAAGCATCCCGTACGATGCCGAAAAGCAAAACGAGAATCATTACAGGACGATTTTCTACCTCATTTTCCGAATCGCAACGCCGTACCTTGTACGCTGCGAGGAACGCACCGCCGCAGGCCGCGCCGACGCCGTGGTGGAAACCACCGCCAGCGATTACGTTTTTGAGTTCAAGCTGGATGCGAACGGAAGTGCCGATGACGCCCTGAAACAAATCGACGACAAGGGCTATTTGATTCCGTATTCCACGACACTCAAGGCTGACGGCACAAAGAAGCGCTTGCTTAAAATCGGAGTCGCCTTCGATGCCGAAAAACGCACCATCGGTGAGTGGAAAATCGTAAACGCGTAGTGGTCCGTCCCTCATCCAGTCCTATCATACCTCATTTTCAATTTTGAGAAGCGACAGACGCAAAGATTGCGTTGTTGGTATTTCGTTCATACAAAAAGGCTTAAAATTTAAAATCTAACCAGCCGCGTTTTTTTTCAAAAAAAACTCCCCCCAAAAGAGGTGTTTTAGAGCCTTTGTGGCCGCAACCTACATCAAGTTGCAGGACGCCTACGTGTCTGAACGTAACGCAGTCGGTACTTGGAAGCAGGTTGGTTATGTAGCTCCGGGTGCTACGACAGCTGGTGTTA
>JAZLIJ010000066.1:0-68200 GCA_045617325.1 Fibrobacter sp. | reverse complement strand
CCTCCGACTTTGTCGGAGGCTTTTTGCATCGGAAAAAGCCAGCGGACGTGTCCGCTGGCTTTGTTTGTGAGGTGTTTTGGTAAATAGAGAAATCCGTTAGAATTTGAAGTCCGCACCGATGGCGACAAGCTGGTTGCGTCTATCGTAGGTGTTCTTGCCGTAGGCTTCCTTGTCGCCTTTCCACTCGTAATAGAATGTGCGGAAATAGGCGAAATTCAGACGAAGCCAGTCTGTAGCGCGGAAAGCAAAACCGCAACCGTAGCTGTTGGCATCGACATTCATGTTGATTTCGGTGAGGTATTCGTCGTTAAGGCCGAGGCGAGTGAACTGGGCGCCAGCGCTAAATGTGAAGCGCTTTGTCGCATCCCATTCCAAACCGAAAAGCAGCTCGTTCGTGCTTTCCAAGTACTTGTCGCTGCCGTTGGCGTATTCGGCTGCCGCGTCGAAGAATCTGTGGTAGCCGATGGAACCGCGCAAGTTGTCGAGGAATGCGTACTGCAAACCGATGGCCAGGTAGCTAGGCATGTCCGCGTCGGTCTTGACACCGTCTGCAAAATTGGAAAACGCTTTTGCAAGTGTGGCCGGCATATCCTTTGTGTCGTTTTCGAGCTCGATGCGGGTGCGGTATTCGAACTTGATGCCCGCGGTCAGACGCTTGTACTCAAATGCCAAGCCGAGAATCGGAGTGATGCCGTAGCCGCTTTGGTCCACCTGGACGCCGACTTCGTCAACTTTCCCCTTCTCGTTCGGGATGCCGATATCGATGTCGTAGCTGCTTGTGTTGTAGTTGAATCTACCGCCGACGTAAGCCGAAAAGTAGGGGAGGAACCGGTACGACGCTCCAAGCGTAAACCCGAGAATGTAGGAGGTTCCTTCGAGGCTTGCGCCGCCGCCGACCTTGCCCAGCGTCTTGCCTGCGCTCGAAAGCGTGAACGCGTCAATCATCGGGAGGCCTTCGTCGTATTCAACGGAGCCGCCGCCTCCTGCGATGGTGAATGCGCCAGAGACGGCCAAGTTGCCCTTGTGGTAACCGACGAGTAAACTCGGCATTGTCGGAATGAATGCTTCGCCCTCATACTTTTTGTATTCCCCGTTTGCGAAATTTGTCTTGATGATTCGCGCTTGCCAAACGGTCTGACTGTTGATGGAAACTTGCCAGCCGTCATCGAAGAACGCAGTCCCCGCCGGGTTTGCGTAGATGGCGTCAACCTCGGTGGAAGCGTCTCGCGCCATGTTGCGGACAAAGTGCGCCGACTGGTTCGTGTTATGTGTGAGCCCTCCTGCAAGAGAGAGGCTTGCTGCAAGTGCAAGAATTGTTGTGACTTTTTTCTTCATAATTTTTCCCTTCTTGAAAGTAACTACAAGTTAGGAAAGCAAAAGAGTCTGAAACTTACGAAAAACTTGCAAATTACTTTGTTATAAAAAATGTAAGCAAATGGGACTTGAATGTATCTTAAAATGAAGTAGTATGTAAGGAATAAATAAGAAATGTGGGCTGGCAACCCATTTGGAAAGGGTAAAATTCTGGAATGTGTGCCGGAATTCGAAATTTTTGTATAATATGAATATCGTGTGTTTGTAGATCTGGGACCCTTGTTGGTCTTGGGTCTTTTTTGTTTGAGGATATATGAAAATTAGAGAAATTTTACCTAAAGACAGGCTTGGGCCTATTGTAGCCGAGCGAATCAGGGAAATCAAATCGGCCATGGCCGCGCTTTCGACTCATTTGAATCGCGCTCCGAAGGGCTTGCTTGGAATATCTTCACATCAGGGTGGATACCAATATTTTCACAAATTGCCGGGTTCAAGTGCGAAGGGAAATTATATTGCGAAGGATAATGTTGGATTGGCCAAATCGCTGGCGCAACGGGATTATGCACAAAAAGCCTTGCAGGATTTGCAAAAGAATTTAGATGCTCTGCTGAAGTTTTCTCAAAAGTACGATGTCCAGAGTCTCGAAAAAATGTGGGAATCCTTGCATCCTGCTCGTAGAACTTTGCTGGAGCCTTTTGTTTTGACAGACGAGGAATACCAGAAACGGTGGGAAAATGTTGAATTTAGTGGTCGTCCATTCGCTTCGGATGCCGCAGTTTTGATGACGGCCTGTGGAGAACGTGTTCGCTCAAAATCCGAGGTGATTATCGCCGATACGCTGTTTCGGCTTGGGGTGCCGTATCGATATGAATACCCTCATAAGTTGCATCGCGAAGATGCCGGATGTGGAGGGAATATTGTGCTGTTTCCTGATTTTACCTGTTTGAATCTCCGAACACGCAAAGAATTCATTTGGGAACATTTCGGTCTTGTAGACAATGAGGATTATGCGCGAAACATGGTTGGCAAATTGAATCTGTTTCATGCGAATGGGTTCTTTGAAGGCGAAAATCTCGTTTTCTCTATGGAGACTTTTGCGAAGCCCCTTAGCAGTAGAGATGTGGAACGGCAGGTCAATCAGTTTTTGTTGTAAGAAAACCGAAATAGGCGAAAAAGGCGGGGTTTTTTGCCGAAAATGGCGAAAAATCCCGCTAAAAATTACGTTGTATGTGGCTCAATGCTTGTTTCTGCGGGGATTTCGGGGCGAAAAGCTGCTTTTGTTCGCGCTGATAGGCGAAAATGCGCTGTTTTTACGAGTTTGTTGCTAAGTTGTTGTGAATAAAGTAACGAAAAAGCGGGATTTTCGAGCGAAAATGCTTGAAAATCCCGCTAATTTCCGAAAAAGCTGTCGCGGAGGTGCGCGGGCGCGCGGTTACGGCTTGATGGTCGGGGCCTGGCGTGCGACAGGCGCAAGCTCGCCATGCTTACGGAACAGGTGCTTCACAAGCGTATTGAAGCCGCGGAATACACGGTAGCGTTCGCGCGGGTTCTTGATGGCCATGATGCCCTGACGCAAAATGTAGCTCGGACGCAGATAGAATTCGCGGCGAGCCTGGTCGCAGAAGTCCACAAGAGCCTGGCTTGTGAGTTCCCCGCGCTGAATCGTCGTGCGGTGGAAGCCGTCCTTGTCGAGCCACTGGCTGTAATCCTTCGTCTTCAAAGCGCCGCTCTCCAAAGCTTCCTTGTAAGCCTCGGTGCCGGGGTATGCCATGATGGGGTAGAATTGCGCTGTGTTCGGGTTCAACTTCTTGGCGTAGTCGAGCGTCATGCGGAGCGTTTCCGGCGTGTCGCCAGGGTTTCCGACCATGAAGCAGCCGTGGACCAGAAGACCTGCCTTACGGGCATTCTTTGTGAACTCGATTGCCTTGTCGGTGTTTTTGACGCCCTTGTGAATCTTCTCGAGAACTTCCGGGGAGGCGCTTTCGAAGCCGACGCACATTTCGCGACCGCCGGCTTTCTTCATGAGCTTGAGCAAATCAAGCGGCACGTCGGCGCGGGCGTTGCAGCTCCAGGTAATCTTTAAACCGCGTTCGAGAATCAAGTTGCATATCGTGCGCACGTGTTCGTGACTTGCGGTGAAGGTGTCGTCCTCGAAGAAGACTTCGCCCAAATCCTCGAAGTTGTTCTTGATGTATTCCAATTCGTCAACCACGTCCTTCGGGTCGCGGCGGCGGAATTTGTGACCGTTCAAAGTCTGCGGAATCACGCAGTAGCTGCAGTGGTTCGGGCATCCGCGGCCGGAGAGAATCACGATCAGCGGATTGAGGTTTGCACCGTAGAAATACTTCTTGTAGCAGCTGTAGAGATGCTTGCGGTAAACTTTGGAGACCCACGGGATTTCATCCAGGTTCTCGATCTTCGGACCTTCGGGCTGGAAATCCACCTTGCCATCTTCTGTGCGGAAGGCGAGACCAGCAATCTGGTTCAGCGGCTGTCCATCACCGCGGAGGCTACGGACCAAGTTGCGGCAGGTGTAGTCCGCTTCGCCGATGACGACGAAGTCAAGCGACGGTTCCATTTCCATGGATTCAAGCGGCTCTGCCGTGGCGTGCGTGCCCATGATGGCCACTTTGCAGCCGATTTGTTCCTTGATGGCCTTCACGACCTTGAGGTCGTTCAAAATGCTCGGGGTGCTGGTGCTGCAAATGACCAGTTCCGGATTAAACTTCTTGATGCCTTCCAACGTCTGCGGAAGGTCCAGTTCCATGGCGGGACTGTCGATGAGCTGGATTTCGTTGCCGTCGGCTTCGCATACGCCTGCGGCATAGCTCAGGAACATCGGCCAGTAAAGCGTGCTGGATTTAGTGACACAAGGAGAACGAGATTCCCGACTGAACATCGGGTGGAAAGGAGGATTTAAAAAAGTAACATGCATGACGCCCACAAAATACTAAATCTGAATGAATAAAGCTACATTTAGCGTGATGAAAGTCTCATTTTTAACCTCATTTTTCTTCTCCATTTGCATCTGTGGAACCGCAATTGCCGAAGATTTCTCGCTTCCTCGCGATGAACGCGCTTATTCTGCACCTTCGGCAAATTATTCTGGTGCATCTAGCGCCCCAAGGGCGACTGGCTTGGATACCGTCAGAGCGTTTTTCCCTGATGGAAAAGTTTCGAGATTCTATATCGTTCTCAAGGGTACGGAAACGCGCGAGGGCGTATCACGCACATTCCACCCGAATGGAAGGCTTGCCATTGACGCCGTGTATAAAAATGGAACGCTCAATGGGCTGTTCAAGAGTTATTACGAAAATGGATTTCAGTGGCAGCTCGTGAGCTATGTGAATGGCGTCGAAAACGGAATCAGCTTGAGCTATTTTGACAATGGCAAGATGAAAATACGAGAAAATTATAGCATGGGCATTTTGGAGGGCTTGCATGAGGAATGGGATGAAAATGGAACGTTGCGTGTCAAGATTCCCTATCTTCATGGACAAATGCAGGGCTCTGTGAAAATCTATGACGAGTTTGGTTCGCTTCAGCGCGAGTTGGATTATGATCGAGGCATGTTGCACGGAAAGTATCGCGTTTACAAGAATGGAACCGTGGTTAGTGAAGCTGTGTTTGTCTCCAACCGCTGCGTAAAGAACTGCAATTTTTAATCGTTTATTGCGTCGAAATAAATTCCTTGGAATCTTTACAAAAAAGGCTAATACCATGGGTATTAGCCTTTTCAAATGGATTGCTTTTGCTGTTGTCGTTGCAATAGTTGTAGAATTTAAATCTTCTTCTTCGGCTTGATTGCGTTCCAGACCATGTAGCCGATAAAGAGCGCTCCAAAGCCGAGGAGCGCAATGGCAAGCTCCGAGTTGTACTTTTCGATAATGTCCTTCTGGCCGTGGGCGAAGTAACCAAGAAGCGCAAGGACGCAGTTCCAGATGGTTGCACCGAGGAATGTGTATAACGTAAACGGGAAAAGCTTCATCTTGGCAAGGCCTGCCGGAATGGAAATCAGCTGGCGGATGACCGTGATGAGGCGCCCGACGAATGTGGAAATGGCGCCGTGTTCGCGGAAGTAATCCTCGGCTTTCTTGACTTTGTCTACATCCAGAAGCAGGAAGTGGCCGAGGCGGCTGTCTGCGAACTTGTAGATGATGGGGCGGCCAAGCCACTTTGCCAAGTAATAGTTGATGAAAGCACCGATGAGTGCGCCGAGAGTTGCGAACAGGATGATAAGGGCAATGTTCAGGCCAGATTCCGGCTGGAGCGCCTTGTATGCGGCTGGAGGCACCACCAGTTCCGACGGGAACGGAATGAAGGAGCTCTCGATAGCCATCAAGAGCGTGATGGTGCCGTAATTCAGATTGTCGTTGTACCAGTCGATAATCTGGGTGTAAATACCAGACTTGGCGGAATCCACGGCGACAGGAACGGAATTTACTGAATCTGCAATATTTGCATCGGCAGCAAAGGAACTGAAGCTGAGGATAAGTACCAGGGAGAAGATAATCTTAAAGAGTTTGATTTTTTTCATGGGCCAAATTTAGAAAAATTTCCACTCCCTGTTCTGCAAAATCCTAGAATGTAAGGTATAAACCAAATCCGAACAGGATTGCACCGGCCCCGATTAAGGTTCCGCCGATGATAACTTTTTGCTCCCCGTTGTCAACGAGGTCGTGATTTCTTTTGAGTTTGTTCTTGAAATTTTCGCCTTGGAGAGAACCTGGAGTGCTGAGCTCGGACTTGATGTCATCGGCATCGCTGTAGTCTTGGTGCGCAAGGTACAGGAATAAGGCTCCGACAATCGCAGAACCGATAGCGCCTCCGATGAGTCCCTGGCCGATATGCAGCATTTTTCTGTCGTGCATCCATTTCTTTTGCTGCTCGATTTCGTCGTAGTCTGTTACTTTCTCAAGATCGATATTCAAATCAATTTGCGGAACGGGTGCTATGTAGAAACTGACGGTCGTATCGCGAAAACCGGGCCTGCGGATGAGGAGACTGTCGTAGCCCATGTCCATGGCGTAGACTTTGTCAGGAGAGCGCGTGAGCGGCTTGCTGTGCTTTGTAATGTCTGTGCCGCCTTGGTAAATTTCCGCGTCATCCGGGTGCGTGACGATGCGAATTTCCGGTGCAATTTTTTTCAGCTTGAGCGAAGTCTTGACGGTGTCGCCGGGAATCGGAATAATGTTCGTCGAGGCTCCCCAGAGATGCTGGTCCACTTTCCAGAAGGCGTGTAGAGAAAATTTTCCCGTATCGCGGACCGCGAAGGTGCAGGGCGATTTGCAGATGGAATTTTTTTCACTGCGGGAGATAGTGGCGCCTTCAGGGTCTGTTTCTATGTGAATGTAGCTCTTGGTGTTTTTGTTTTTTGCGTCAAGTCCCTGTGCGTCCAGAATGAAGTTTTTCATCTTTTCTGCAGTGAGGGCGTCGCTGAGGAAGTTGGCGCTCGATATCGTCATTTGTGACATGTGAATCGTCGGTAGCGAATCCTCGTAGAATACGCGCTTGAGACTCACGTTCAAGCTGTCTGTCTTTGCTATGGCCTGGATGTTGCCAAAGTAAATGGTTGATATTCCTTTTGCGTAAAGTTTATTCTGAATGCAGATGTTGTCGTCGCAGTCGGTGAAATTGTCCCTGCGGAAAACTTGCGGTGTTTCGCTGTTTTCGCGCAGAAGACGCGCTGTGAGAGCCGACATCTGCGTGGCGATTGTCGAATCCCCGTTTTTGAAATCGTAGGCGATGAATGCCGTCGTGACCTCGACTTCTGTGTTTGTCGATGCAGCTGCGGTTGCGGCATCCTGCTTTGCGGATGTCCCGGTTGTCGTTGGCGCCTGCATTGCGGTCCTAGCCTCCTTCTGCGTAGTTCTGAGAGGAACTTCGGGAGATGCCTTAGCTTCGGATGCCGCATTCTTTGCTTGTGCCGGTACCGCTTCTGCCGCTTTTGCCTGCGGCTCTATTTTCGGCTCCGTTTTTGACGCTGCATTGGTGATGCTTCCGTTGAGAAGGTCGTTTCCTTTTTCATCGACGATTCTTTTGAACTTGTTCTTCGCAATTTTTACGATGGTGAACTGGTTCTGGATGTAACCGCCAAGACTCACGGTATCGTTCTGGATTCCGAGAAATCTCGCTTTTTGACGTGTGCCCGAGACAAGCTCGACTTGTGCCTGTACACCGGGGTCTTCTGCCCAAATTGTGGCTGCCAATGCAAAAACAATCAATGGAATAATTTTCTTCATGATGCACCTAGAAGGAAAGTACTATGCCTGTCGCAAGAACGGCGAGACCTGTCGCGAGGAAAATGCCTGTGCTTACTCTTGCCGTTTTGGCGTAATGCCTGTGGTCCTTAAAATCTTTTTTCGCACTTCTGTAGCTGTCGTCTACGATGCGGCTTTTCTCGATAATTTTTTTCTGATCATCTGCCTTGCCTATATTGTAGGCTGTCACTGCCGCCGATATGGCGCTGATGGCAAATGGCGCTATCGAAATCCTGATAAGGTGCTTGCCTACGGATTTGCGCGCTCGATGCTTGAGAATTTGCTTGTTCTGCTGGAGCGTCGCCTCGTCGAAAATTTGCCGCAGGGCGACAATCAAATAAGAGGTGTCGTTGTCGGACAGGGTGACTCTTATTGTCGTGTCTGCGTATTCGGGGTGGAACAAGGAAACGAGAATCTCCTTCTGTTCGCAGGGTACTTGGATGAATGACGGCGATGTATATGCCGGCTTGTCCGCGAAATCAGACTGGATGTTGCCAATGTAGATATCTACCACGGACGGGTTTGTCGCCATGTGCAGGTACTTGGTGCTGCATTCCTTTGCGATGGAAATGCTGCAGAAAAGCGCTATGAGGAATACGATTTTTTTCATTTAGCGTTCCCCCAATCTGGAAAAAGGCCCTTCGATGAATGTGGAATCTTTTTCTGTGGTGACAGTCCAGTAGATATCAGCACTTTTATTCTTTGCGAAATCTTCTGCGTAGAGAGCCAGTTCGCAGGTCCCCTTGCATGCGTTCTTGAAGGAAACTAAAAGACTGTCCTGTATGAATTTTTGCTGCTCCTGGTTCAACTGGACCGCAACCGTTGAAGGATTGATTCCCGATCCTTTGTCCAAGGCGTAAAATTGGATGGAGTCTTTCTTTGAAATTCTTGTTTTGAATGGCGTGAATCCCGGTCTTGTGCGATCTTGAAGATAAATAGTGTCGATAATCGTCGTTGTCTTTGGAAGAAGCTCTATGGTAGTGGAGTCGCAGCCGTATTCTGTCATGCTTATTTCGCAAGCGACAATTTTCAACTTGGACTGTGACGGAAATCTTTGGCTGAATACGGCCTGGGGATTAGAATTATACAATGTAGATAAGACGCGCCCTGCGCTGTTGATGATTTTGATTTCTGTCTTTATTGGGAACTTGTTGTTAAAAGATTTGAGGACGATGGGAATTGTCAGTATGGGATTGGAGTCTCGTGTGAATTTGGTTGTAAACGTGAAAATTTTTGAAGTGTCCTGATCGTATCCGCCAGCGTTTGAAGTGGTGTTTATCGTCATTCCCCAATAAAAAGTGAGGGAGGTGTCGGTGCTTTTCGTTGTTGACGGAATAAAGGAACCCATGAGCGTAGCGCCTTGGTCGCAGGCCAGGTTTCCCAGAGGTGTATCCCATACGGAATTTCTGTCTTCTGAAATGTACAAGGTGCAATAGGAGTCTTCCCAGGGATCGATTCCGTTTGCTTCCCATTGCAGTTCTAGCCCGTCATCATTTTTGGGGGCAACGAGATTGTACTTGTTGGGCGGGTTTTTCAAGGCTATGGATACATGAGTGTTGACATACACCTCTACGGAATCCTTCATGGAATCTCCGTTCAAATCCGTTGTTTCCAAATAGGCGGTGTAGATGCCTGCTTCTGAAAATGTATAGGGGAAGGCCATGTTGTGGCTCACGTCATTTTTTAAAGTCCATTTGAGCTTGAAATTATCTGCGGCATAATCCGTCGCCTCGGTATAGCTTCCGTCAATGGAATAGGCTGCGACGAACTTGATTTTTTCGTTGACGTTCACTTCTGCGATGTTGTTTGTCTTGGGAACGTAATGCTGATAGACTTTACTTGACGCATTCTCCGGCACGACAAAAATGTTCTGTTTGATTGTCGGAAAATCAGAATCCTCCGCTCTATAATCATCGCCGCAGGCGTCGAGGCAAAATGCGAGGAATATGAGAAGGAGACCTGTATATGAGAATTTATTCATGGTCATTCCTCTTTTTCCAGAAATTTGATTTTCCATTTTTTAGTTTGGCGAATGCCGTTCGTGTAGATGATTGTCGAAATGAATTCCTGGGTAGAAGGCTTTTCGCAGGGGGGCACGAAAATAAACGTCGATTCCTTTTCCTGTGAATTGTCATTGATAAGTATCAGTGAATAGAATTCTGTAAAATTGTCAATCCAGAAGGAATCAACTTCAAACCCGTAAGGATTCCGGTTGCTAAAGAAAATGAGAAGACTGTCACCCATGTATAAAGTGGTGTCGCTGTTGGATGAAAACCAAAGTTCTCCCGGTGTCAAGTAGAATGTCTTGGTCGCCGTATTTCCGCTAGCGTCTGTAGCTTTGATGACGAGCGGTTGGTAATTCCAGAATTTGTCCTCGTTTGAAAGATGAACTGTTAGCGTGTCGCCCTCTAGGCTTTTTCCGATGAGAGCTCGATCTTCGATATGCAGAGAAATTTTTTGTGTCGAAAGAGGAAAGCCGCCGTCCTTGATGATGAATTTGAGCGAGTCCTCGTAAAAAACGGTATCGCTTCCGTCCATCGATGAAATTACAGGAGGTATGGTGTCATTGATGAAAATGGGGTCAAGTTCAGTGACTGTTCCTGGATTGATTTTTACTTCAAAAGAACCCTTGCCGAAGTCGCTGTAGGAGGATTCGTAATCCACTCTGTATTTGCCTGCGGGAACTGGGCTGAATGAGAAGTTTCCAAGGATTTCGGAAATGTTGAACTTGTAAATGTCGGCTTGTATATGATTGTCGTCGCTGAGCGGTGTCAGCTTGAAAATGATAGGCAGAGCTTGTTCCTGGCTTGTGGTAAAGGAACCTTGCAGGCCGCCTTCCTGGTAGTTGCTTCCTGTGAAAAAGTGGCTGGAAATTTTTTCCTCGGAACAGAGACTGTATTCGTTGCAGGCCTGCACTGTCCATAGAAATTCCCTAAGTGGAGGAAGCCGCTCGTAGAGCGTAAAGGTTGGCTCCTGGAGAATTGTATCAATGGCCTTGAACTTCATTTCTGTGTTCGAGTAGCCCTGCTCCATGAGGATGAAGCGGTAGTAGTGGTGCAAGTCGATGGAGTCCGTATGGGCGCTCCATGCAAAGGAGAGACCGCCGAGCGTTGAAACTTCCTGCGTTCCATCTGCCGGCAGATATAGGCTATCGTCAAGCACGGGGCGCGCCGCTACCCAGATTTCAAGCGAATCGCGGTGGATGTCCCCGTAGTAGTCCTTCATTTCGAAAGTCAGCGTATGGTGGCCTGGCTTTGCTATTTTATCCTTGAACGAAAAATCTGACTTATAAGGGCTTCCGTCCAGGAACCAGCGGTACGACTGCATCTTGATGGATTTTGTCGGCTGGATGTTGACTTGCAATACGATGGAATCGTTGATGTCAAAAGTGTCAGCCTTGACAATTTCTGTGCTTTTGTCGAAGGTGTGCGAAACGGATACGTTCATGGTAATCTCGACGCAATCTGCTTCGTCAAAGAATACGTCACTTGAGTTTGTACAGGAAATGGCACAGAGAAATATTGCCAAAAGAATCAGAATGCGAAGTTTCAATGTTCGCCTCCTGTTGTATCGACGACGAAAAACTTATGCATGGAGAGCGTGTCCGCACTGGCGTATCTGTCCTCGACGATGACGCGAAATTGGTGTACCCCGCTTTTGAAACCGGATTGTACGACCTTGTTCAACTGTCCGACGTTGTATTGCACGCCGTCTATTTCCAATGTATGGTTGAGCTTGTCGCCATTTGATAGGTCGTAGTCGCTGGATGTCCATGAGAATTCAATTGCGGTTGTCGGGGTTGCGTAGAGGGTGTCGCCTTGGTCCGGCTTGGCGATGCTTCCCATAGTGGGCGCTGTATTGACTATAATTGTGAATTCTTTTTCCAGTTTGTTGTTCGCCTTGTCTGTTAGGACGACTTTGTTTGGAATCTCGCTTGGAGTTGGCAAATGTGAAATGACAATGGAATCTCCGCTACAGAGCAGCGAATCCTTGCCGTTGTCCGATCGGAACCATTCAATCTCAAGTTCGTCCTTGTATGATTTTGGGGTGACGTTGACATGGAATGTTGATTCGAACAGAGGTGATATTTTGAGCTCTGTGGAATCGTTTTTTTCTAGTTGAAAAGAGGTGATGCTTACGTTTTCGATAGGCTTGATGGAATGTGGTCTGCTTGGAAGGTCGAGGCAGCCCGAAAGCATCCCTCCTGCGAAAAGGAGCGCTATTCCGACAAAAAAAGAGACAACTGGCATTTTAGATGAGTTCATCGATTTTAAATGTAACTATATTCAGGGCATGAGTACGGAAAACAACGACTATAAAAACGCCATGGAACGCCTGGAATCCATTTTGGAGCGGATAGACAACTCCGAAATGGAAATTGATGAACTGGCTGGTGAAGTGCAGGAGGCCACGGAACTTTTGCGCAAGTGCCGCCAAATCCTCCTTTCGACCGAGAAAAACGTCCAGGAAGCGTTGAAAAGCCTGGATGATGAAGACGCTTAATTGCATGGCGGCTCGATGACAGAGAAATTTTTTGAAAAAGTAATCGCAAGCATTCCTTCAAATGTTCCCGCAATAGAAGTAAAGGGACTTACTGTAAAGTTTCCTGTCCGTGGAGGGGTATTCGGCAAGGTGAAGGATTACTTTACCGCTGTCGATGATGTTTCGTTTGTGCTTCCGCAGGGGAAAATTCTTTCGGTGGTAGGGGAATCCGGCTGTGGAAAGTCAACACTTGTGAAGTCGTTGGTTGGACTTGTGCCCATGGCGAAAGGTGAATTTAATTTATTTGGAATGCCTGTTGCCGGTGGCAAGCTCTGTATTGGCGACAAGGAAAACGCTGTTGCAGAAAAACATGTGAAAGTCCGAGTTTCCGACTTGGTGCAGATGGTGTTCCAGGATCCGTTCAGTAGCTTGAATCCGCGTCAGACCGTCTCTGAAATTTTGACAGCTCCCGTTGTCGCCCGTGGGATGTCTTTTGACGAAGCTGTTGCCAAGGCGCGCCTGTTGCTGGACCGCGTATCGATTCCGGCGGGCGCCCTCGAAAAGTTTCCGCATGAGTTTTCCGGTGGACAGCGCCAGCGTCTTTGCATCGCTCGAAGCCTGATGGTGAATCCGAAGGTGCTCCTCTGCGACGAAGTGACTAGCGCCTTGGATGTGTCTGTGCAGGCGCAAATTCTGCATCTGCTGGACGACTTGCGTCATGAACTTGGGCTCAGCATCCTCTTTATCAGCCACGATATGCAGGTGGTTCGCGCCTTGAGCGATGAGGTCATCGTCATGTATTTTGGACATGTCGTGGAACGCGGCGATGCGGGTAAAGTCCTCGTGAATCCGCAGCATGAATACACGAAGAAGTTGCTTGCGAGTGTACCTACGATTAGGAGAGGGGTGCTGCGTTAAAATGCGGATGAAAGTAAGCAGTGATAGTGGCTGGTAAACAGGGTGAAGTTAGGCGGCTGCGCCGCGGCTTCGACTCGGATATAGAAATGAGCGCACTCATTTCTGCATCTCTCGCCTTGCTCGCTCTTGGCAAGCAGGGACAGTTTGGCGCTTTCGGCGTGGGAAAGTGGGAATTCGGCGCTGAAATGTGTGATTTTTGCTGAAAATGGGCTCCAAATGAGTAAAAATGCTTTTTGGGAGTCTATTTTTTTACTTTGTTTGCGAATGATTGTTTCGGATCGAATCCTAGATGGGCTCCAAAAGATGAAAAAATGAAAAATGGAGTCCATAAGGTGAGTTTTTTTTTCGTTGAATGATCTTTTGTTGTTTAGTTTGTTTGTAAAAATAGACTCCAAATGAGGGAAAATGTTTTTTTGGAGCCTATTTTTGTTGAAAAGGGGCTTGAATTGTACAAAAATTCTCTCTCGCAGAATGTTCAAGTGAAATTTCTGCTCGGGGCTGGAATCTAGGAGATGTTAGGCGCCTGCGGCACGGGCTGAGAAAGTTATTAATTACGAATTATAAGTTATGAAAGGAATGCCTGGCGCCTCCGGCGCGAGTTTTTGCGGCTGCGAGATGTATTAGGGATGCTGCTGTGAAAGCCCAGCTCGGGGTCCTGGAAGACTGGTCTCAGAACGCTGCCGAATCAATCTCATAATTCATCCATCATTCCCTATTCACTGTTCATTGTTAATTGTTAATTGTTAATTCATTATGCAACCGATTTCCGAAATACAAAATTCAACGACAGATGTCGATTCCCAACGCTTGGTGGACGAGCGCTTTATGCGAATGGCAATTCGCGAGGCGATGAAAGCTTTTGACGAAAAGGAAATTCCCATTGGCTGCATCATTGTAAAAGATGGAGTCGTGATTGGGAGAGGCTACAATCAAGTGGAAACGATGAAGGACGCCACTGCGCATGCTGAAATCATAGCCATCGGGACTGCGGCGGGGACGCTTGAAAATTGGCGACTGGATGGATGTACTTTGTATGTAACCTTGGAGCCGTGCCCGATGTGCGCTGGTGCAATCCTCAACAGCCGCATCAGTCGCGTTGTTTACGGTTCCCCGGATACGCGCTTTGGCGGATGCGGCACGACTATCGACGTGATTACGGGGAACGCCCTTAAGAGGGCCGTTCAGGTGACTGGAGGAGTTTTTGCCGATGAATGCCTTGGAATGCTGAAAGCGTTTTTCCAGCAGATGCGCCTTGAAAAGGGCGATACAGGTGCTAAGCCCGCGAAAAAAGAGATGCCTTGATGCGGTTGAAGCTTTTTTGACCGGAAACGCTCGGTCTTTCGTGTATTTGGCTTGTAAATGCTTTGGCTAATGCTGCTGCATCCGTCGTTTTGCGTATCAAATACTAAATTTGGTCCATGCAATTGTATCGTTTTTTGATTTTACCCATTTTTTTGTTGTTGAGCTCCTGTGACAAGGACGATGTTTTTCTGGCCTTCAATACGCAGAATGTTCCGTCGCAGAAGTTTACGCTGGATGCTTCGCTGAATGCGCTGCTTCCGTCTGATTCCTCGACTCCGAATCCGGAATCCATGAAAACGCATTTGCTGGTGAAGGCGTCGTCGAATCTTCTGATGCCTTATGATGATGGTACCGCTCGCTTTGAGATGATTATTGATTCTGTGGATTACAAGTCAGATAAGCGTTCCGTAGATGAATTTCGCAATGTTGAAAAGTATTTATCAACTCAAAATTTCCAGTTTAAGCTGGCGAAGGACGGTTCCCTGTCGGATCCTGTAATCAAAGATTCCCACAATCTTCCAAGTATCGATGATTTGAACTTGATACCTCTATTCCTGAAAGTTCAGCCGAGTTTTCCGGGAAGCTCTGTTCAGTTGGGGGATTCGTGGGAACGTCAGGTGATTATCCATGACAAGGGGCGTGAGACGGCTGTTTACAAGTATTACACTTTGCAAGACCTGTTCATTCGCGATGGTGTCCGTTTTGCAAAAATCGAAGTCAACTTGAAGTACAAGGAAAACGCTGATTCGACATCCAAGGTGCTGATTCAAAGTTCCGATTTTGTGGTGGGGTCGGGGTCCATTCTTTTTGATGTGACTCATGGTATATTGTCTTCTGCAAATTTTGAAATCAATGGCGACTTGAACATCCGTGATTTGGTTGCAAATGATTCCATTCCCAATATCCATGTTATTCAAAGTATTTCTTTAAGGAGTGAATTACAATGAATTTCTTGAAGAAGTATTCCTTGTCTGTTCTAGCCTCTTTGGGACTTTCTATTTCGGTTTACGCGGCAGGGATGCCGATTCCGTCTCCTATGAAGTCCAAGATTTTTTTGCAAGAGAAAGACAGCCCCTATGAGTTGGATGAAGGGCTTGTTGTTTCTGCGACGGATTCCTTTGTCGTAGAACCGGGTGTCATGGTGCTGATGGGGGAGTATGCGAAGCTTGTTTTGCGTGGTCCTGTAAAAATTGCCGGTAGCCAAGCTAAACCTGTCGTTTTTCAGAGCGTCGATTCTACGAAAAGCTGGAACGGTTTCCATTTCATCTCAAACAGAAAACCATTTGAGGTTTCGAATCTCGTTGTCAAAAATGCTTTCCGCAATTCTCTTTTCCGCTCGCGTGGCGTATTTGAAAATGTTCATTTCGAGAATAACTATTATGGCTTGTGGGTGGATGAATGTCCGCAGGTCTTTTTGATCCGTAACGAGTTCAAGAACAATCGCTATGCGCTTTCGATTCGTGCCGGTTCCGTCTTTTCGACGGATTCAAAAATATCCAACAATGTTTACGGCTTGTATCTCGAAGCGGAAGGGCAATTCGAAGGTCCTCGTGAACTGATCAAGGATAACGATGAGGCGGATATTCGCAGCGAAGCCGAGGAACTTTCGGCAAATAAGAAGCGTGTGAATCGAAGCATTTGGCATCGCCTGGAAGCGGATTTCTAAGGAGTTTCTGTGGAAGAGTATTTTCGCCGAGCTATACGCAAGATGACTGGTGCCAGTGTGCGATTGGCGGTTCGCCCGAACCGTTCGACGATGGTTGCTACGTTATCTCAGTCCATGATGGTCACGTGGGCAATCGCGCTCTACGAACATCTGGATGCCATGCTCAACAATCCGTCTGCCAATGTCGGCGGTTCCGAACAGATTTCGTATAGTGAATCCGCCTGGAAACTTTGTGAGTCCGGCTTTCCGCAAATCATCAAGGATGCAAACAAGCTCTACGATGAATTCCGCACCAAGTGGATGCAGCGTTTTTCGACAGACGAAGTGCTGCGCTTGCTTCTGGAAGGGGGCAACTTCTTGACGCATGACGAGGAAAAGGGCTGGGCACTGACCGTCAAGAACAACAAGCAGGACATCAACAACTTCTATTCGGCGACGATTCACTTGCTCGTAAGCGATGCGGAACCTCTGTTTGTCCGTACCCATGGTCGCGTAATGCAGCTGCAAGAAAAGTTGTGCAAGTACTGGCATTCCGAAAGTGCGGTCGATCCGGTATCCAAGTTGCTTCCGTGTCTGGAATCCTCGCTTCGTGAAAAGGAAAATTCGATGGTCCTTTCACTTCGCACGTCGCTCAATGCGCTTGCGAAGAAACGTTTCAGTGCCGCCTTTATGTCAAAGGCTCCGACGAGGTATTTCCTGACTGCGAATTCCTGTGCCCGAAATGTCGGTCGTTACTGGAATCCGCATTATGCTTATGAAAATGGATTTTTAGCTTTTACAGATGATTTCTGTGACTATGCGAAAGGTTTGTCGCTCCAGGTGATTGAATGGTACCAGAGCAAGTGGTCTCTGTTCCTTCGTGGATTTTCTAGAGGACAATTGAATTTGTTTGAAACAACGGCCTCGTACAAGGCTTAATTGATGCAGGTATAAAATGAAAAAAACATTCTACTTGATTTTGTTCTTGACCATTATCGGTCTTTCGGCTCTTGTGGCTGGCGCTATGTACTTTGGCGCTCCTGCGTTTGGCTGGATAATCATGATTGCCATCTTTGTCGTGTATCTATTTGAGCAGATTGCGACTTTGAGAAAAATGAGACAAATAGCAAATGAAAATAAAATTGTCGAATCCTGTGAAAGCAAGAGAAGCTTCTTTGTTAAGGGTGACGGAATTGTCGCAAAGCGCATTGAAATGGCAAAGCGCCTTTTGCAAAAGAAGATTCGCCTGGATTCGCCGATTGCCTTTGAAGTCCTTTCCTCGACGGCGTCTGTCTCTGTGCCACGCAGTGTCGGAAGTACGGTCATTCTGCTTGGCCTTATGGGAACGTTCTTTGGTTTGATGCAGTCTGTCGCGACTGCCGGCGGTGCCATCGACAACTCGACGACGCAAGGGACGCTCGATACCATCCAGGTGCTTTTCCAGAACATGAAGGGCATTTTCGGAACGAGCCTTTGCGGTTTGTTCGCCGCCTTGATTTTGAGTTCCTGCCGCTCCATGCTTGTCTCTGAACGTGAAAAGTTCATGTCTCGTCTTGATGCGCTCACCTTGGACATGCAGGGCGATGTCGAAGTCGATGAAGAAAGCGACAAGAGCGGAATGGAACGCTTGTTCGATATCGTCGGCGAGAAGCTGAATGCGGTTGCCGATTCCGTGCAGGTGGGACTTTCCGGAATTGTTGCGAAGGTGGGCGAGGAGCTTTCCTCTGTCACCGAAAAGATGGACCGCAATATTTCGAGCTCTGTTTCTAGCGTTTCTGATAAGATTAACGAATCTGTCCAAGCGATGTCCAAGAATGTCAACGATTCTGTCTTGGAACTCTCCGAAAAGATGAATTCTTCTATTCAGAAGATGGCTGGCGATATGACGCAGTCTGTTGGCAAGCTTAACGATTCCATGTCGAACCTTGCGACGGATGTCAGCTCTTCTGTTACATCTGCATTTGCACCGATGGAAGAGAGTGTCAAGAATCTAGCCGCCTCAGTGCAAACGATTCCGGAAATGCTGAACGAAAAAATGTCTGTCTTTACAGACAAATTGGAACGTGAGGTGGGAAATATTGCCGGCGGTGTTCAGAATGGCCTCGAAACAGTCTCCAGGGATGTGGCGCAAGCTTTGTCCGGAGTGGCTGTGGATGTGAAGTCCGGCCTTGACGGTGTAGCGACTGATGTGAAGTCCGCCTTGAGCGATGTGTCCGGTAGCGTTTACGACGGTCTTTACAAGGTGAGCGAATCCGCCCAGAATTCCATGGCAGATTCCTCCAGCAGCATTGCGGAATCCATCGCGGATCAGGTCAAGCAGTCGAACGAACAGTGGAATGATTTCATGCAGCGTCTCGAAGAACGCGCGACAGCCAATGTGGATGCCCAGCGCGACGGCCTTGAAACGCTCAAGAACGTTGCCCTGCAGGTGGCTGAAAAGGCGCAGGCGGGGTCTGCCGAACTCAGCCAGTCCGTTTCCGAAAAATTGGGCACGCTTTCTTCCGATATTCTCGGCGCCTTCCAGAAACTTTCCGAAACTTCCGCCGTGCTTCTCGAAGCGCAAAAGGCGCTCACCGAAAGCATCGACAAACGCGTTGTCAAGGAGAAGGAAGCAACGGACGCTCTCGGCGGAAACATTGTGGAAACCGCGGAACTCATGCGCGTGAACCAGTCCGAACTCAGCGCGAACCTCGAAATGCTTCGCAGCGGTCTCGAGACAATTCTCGAAAAGCTTTCCGGCGACACCGCGGAACGCGACGAGGAGGAAACGTTCATCGAACACCTCAATCAGTCCCTGGAAGCTTTCCACGAACGCGCCAGCGAAGTGCTCATGGAAAATGCGGTCAAGACGCAGGAAATTCTCCTCGAAGTGCTGGAACAGACGCAGCGTTCCTCGTTGGGTGGCGCTTCAACGCAGCCTAAGGTCGAAGGTTAATTATGCGTCGGATTAAGGACGAAAACAGCAATCCGTGGATGGCTTATACGGACTTGGGCGTCGCCCTCGTCTCGCTGTTCATTTTGGCTTTTGTCGCGATGGCGACCCTCAAGGAGCAGAAGGCGGAAGATTTGACGCGAACCGAAGAGGAAGTGCTCACCTGCCAGGAGCAGATGCGAAAAATCGCCGCGGAACGTAACGCGCTCCTCTCCAAGAGCTTGCAGACTTCCATCGAGGCGGGACTTATCGCCTTGGAAGACGGTAAAATTCAAATCCAGGCGAGCTTCCTTTTCCCGCTGAATGGTGCGAATCTCACGCAGGAAGGTTTCCGCGTGATTGAAGGCATCAGCAAGGGCCTGCTCGACGCCTTGGATACAAGCGATGTCATCATGGTGAGCGGCTTTACCGACGATACCCCGGTGAAGTCCTCCACTTACACCAACTGGCATCTTTCCTCGGAACGTGCCGTCAACGTGGTGCGCGCCCTGGTGGCTCAAGGGTTTCCGCCGGATAGAATTTTTGCCGCCGGCTTCGCTGAACATCAGCCCAAGTATCCGAACGATAGCGAGGAGCACCGCCGCCTGAACCGCCGTGTGGAAATCGGCGTCACGCCGCTCCAAAAAATTGACTCTCCGAAAATGGCTAAGGCTGGAGCCGGTAAGTAATGGTCCAGAATTTCGAAGAAATACTCGCAGGTCTCAAGCAACGGATTGATGCCATCCGCAAATCCGGGAAGCTTCCGCATTGGCGGATGGTTTACGCGGATGCGCTGATGAACCGCGCGCAGGAATACGTCTGCGTTGATCGCTATCCGGAAGCGAAACTCATCTGCGACAAATTGGAACGCTGGCTTAAGACGCATGCCCCGATGGTTTCCAAGAATGCTGTTGATGAACGCCCGCCGATGATTTTCTGGAACGCTGAACTTTTGACAAAAATCTCGAAGCGAATCCGCACCATGCTGGACGCAAAAAAGATGCTCGTTCCTGTTACGGAACGCGACGCTATTTTGCATCGCCTCGACCTGGTGAACCAGTGGATTGACAAGTCGGAATTCCTGATGGCGCATGATGAACTCTTGGCTTTGCGAGCAGCCCTCATTGCGCGTCTTCGCCGCAGCTATCGCGCTCGAATTGCAGCCTCTTCCATTTACAAGGGACAGTATGTGCAGCCCGCTGGTGCCATGGTCGGCCTCTACAATTCGCTGCACACCCTGGAAGAAACTTTCCACATTGTTGGCGAGCACGACCCGATTTGGATTGAGGACTTTCTTGAAATCTACAACGACCTTTTCCGCGTCGTCGAGCGCCTTGTGCCACAAGACAAGAAGTAAATTTAATTGACCGTGATATTGTAATTTATTTGAAATAATTCTGAAAGCTAATGCACAAGGGACTTCGTGGGTAGAATAAATTGTCTTTTATGAGCCTGTCTGTTCCCTTTGCTGAATCTAGTGGGATGCGGTGAAGAAAATAGGGAATGTTCCGAAGAGCGCATACGTATTGAAGCGAAAAAAGAAAGTACGTGCCAATGCGAACATCACGAACTATATAAAGAAAATTATAAACCATAGAAACAATGAATATGAAATATATTTCTACAGTACTTGATTGTTTCGAATTGATTTTAAAAGCGCTCATATCTTTATCGGTTGCTGTTGTTGTACTTTTTTGTTTCATCGCTTGGCGAGGAGGACATTTTCCAGGAAAGGGCGAAGAAATTTTGCCGATATATTCCTTTGATGACGGTGGATCCTGTACAACTCAAAATGAAAAGTTGGCGGTATTGGGGGAAGATGTAAAGACATCTTTTTTAAGGTTGTTTGTAAATGGCCCTTATGGAATATATCGTGTGTATAAAATTTTCTATGTCAATTCAAAAGAAGAAAAGATTCACATTGCGACTTATGAATTTCCGTTAACTTTGGGAATTGGAGCTATTGATGAGGATACGGAATTGTTTGCTGAAACCTCGCATGATGTAATAAAGATTTATTATACTGATGAACCTGTGAAAAGTTTCACCATTGAAAAAAATCCTTTTTCTAAAAAGATCCTATTTGTACGCAAAGGTGATTTGTCGAATCTTCGTAAAGCTTGCGCAAAAGGAGTTGCCCGTGATTGAAGAAGCTCGTGTGATTAGTCGTTTTTTATCTGCAACAACCTCTTTTGCCTTGATTCTCATGTCGTTAAAGGGGGTGATGTTTTATTACCATTTGGAAAAATCATCTATTAATGATACGATAAATGTTTTTTCGTATGTTTTCTTTTTGCTTGCCGCGATACTTTTGTTTCTTGATTTCCTTGATGTAAAAATAGGTTTAATCAACAAAAGTATGTGGATGCCATTATTCCTGCTTGGTTTTGGAATTTATTGTTATTTCTAATCTTGTTTAATTGTTTTCAAATCTAAAGTCCAATCTTGCGAAATAATTTCCTATGATTGGAGAGACTTGCTCGTTGAACTTGTTTGTTAAGATATCCGCAAAAATGACGAGTTCACCTCCACGAGGCTCACGCTTGAAATTACGATGGAGGCTCTTCTGCAGAAAAGGAAGTACTCTTGAAAACTCCCAATTTTATATATTTTTCACCACTTAAAGGCCCTGAACATCCTATTGATCAAAGTAAATAGGTGGTTTGTATGAAATATTATGCAGAATTTTTCGTAAGATATGTGTTATTGCTTGCTTTTCTTGGATCCTTTGTTTCTTGTCAAAAAAACTCTGAGAAAGAAGAAGATGTATTTTGTCGAATTGAAAATGTTGAACGTTTTTATGACGGGATGACGTTTAATATCAATATGTCCCTAGATAAAGATTGTTATGACGTTGATTTACTTAACTCTGGAATGAGAGTTTTTACTCCAGTTTGGATAGAAACTGTTGATGACACCTTGTTACTAAAGGAATTTTCGCCATGGGCAAATATGGTTTCGGATTCATGCTTAAAAGCCGGGTGTCCACAAAAAACGCCTCTTTCCTTTGGTCGGATGAAACGTACGAATTTAAGAAAATCTAATTATAAATGGTTTGTTGAGTGGGTTGATTCTTCTATGACTAAGGGGGAATATTTATTCCCAAAAGGAACTAAGATGGAACCGTTTTACAAATTCTCTCAGAAATGTTTAAAGGTTGTAATCCCCTGTTTTGGAAAGGATGATCCGCCAAATATGGAGTATAATATTTCTGTACGAGAAAATAATGGAGTTACTTGTTCTTATTGTGAAAATTAGACTCTCCAAAATTGCTCAAAAAATAAGTCATTATGGTAAAGAGCTTTTTGATAAAAAGACAATATTACGGATGATGTAAGAAATTCATTTAAACAAGCTTGTGAAAATATGTTTCGCGAAATGGCAAGTTTAAAGGGCTCGACGGATATCCTGTTTTTGTCGGTTAAAAAGGGAGTCCGAGGGTGGGGCTAAATTTGTTTGCGTTGTTCCGCTTTTTTCAGTCTTTTGCGAAGTCGGTGATGGTCCAGGGAACCGGCAATTAGCGGGAAAATCGTGAATTGTGCCGCAAAAATGCAAATTAAGCCTATCAACACGACTTGGCCTATGCTGCGAAGTCCTGGATGCGACGATATGAGGCAACTGTAGGTTCCGATGAGGGCTGCAAGCTGCGATACGATAATTGAAAAATACTTGCGCCTGAGAATCGTGAGTGCCGTACCTTGCATTTTTTCGTAGTACGACGCCCAGAATTGCAGCGAACCGTCTACGCTTGCACCGATGAGAAGCGGGAAGGCGAGGGCGCTGTAGGCCGTGATGCCGACTTCCTTGAGGGCTAGCGTCAAGAGAAGCCAGCTCATTGCGAATATGGACGGAAGCAGCGTGAAAATTGCACGGCTCAGACGATTGTAAAATACGAGTAGCAGAACCCAGACAAGGATGGAACCTAGAACAATTGCTTTTCCTGTGTTGGATAGAATTTTGTCGAGGAACTGGGCGCGGGTGATGGCTGTTCCTGCGATGAGGTATTTTCCGTTCCTGATTCCTTCCAGCTTTTGAAGGTCTCGGTTCAACCGACGACATTCCAGTCCGTTGTCCTGGTTGATGTCGGAAAAGACGAATGCAAAAACACCTTGCTTTCCATGTCTGTCTCTGAATTTATTTGCGATATTTTCTGGAGGCTCGATTTCGTCGCTCTCGTCCATTTCGATGGCTTGCGAAATCATCTTGAGGTTGTCGCGCTCGGAGGGTGAGAGAAAGTTCAGAAAATCCTTGCTGATGACGCTATGGAGCCTGCGGAGCTTTTCCATCTTTTCTTCTTGAAGATTCGGTGAAAATTGCGCAAGTGTGAAAATCTTGTCTATGTATGAAATTTCACCCTTTGCCTTGAGGGTGCTGTAATCCTTTAGAAGAAATTCGCCCTCCTGTGCGTTTGGTAAAAGAAGAATGATTGGTGAAAAATTCGAAAATCCAGTTTGCGCAATGAGCGAATCCACCGTTGGGTCGGAATTTTTGAGTTCTGTGGTGTTAAAGTCGTAACTGAAATTGAGTTCCTTGCCACCGAAGTAGTAACCGAAAAGACTTGCTACAATGATAGTCGTGAATATCGCCCAGTTGAGCCGATTGGGAAGCATCGTCATTTTGCAATTGTTGAGGCGGGGCCTGTGAATAACTGCGAATGGTGACTTTTTTTGACTGTATTTTAGAAGTGCTGCGGCGAGGAGGATGCAGAGTGCCCAGTTCAAAATACAGCCGATAGCGCCCATGACGCCCAGTTCCTGCAGTCCGGGTAATGGTATGAGGGTGAGACTTGCGAATAGCGATGCAAAGATGAAACTGGCTGCGGCGGTCGAAGGGCCGATTCCGAGAATGGCGCTCTCGATGCACAGGTGCGGGCTCAATTTGCTTTCTCGTTCCTCGTAGTAGCGGTTCAATACGTGGTTGAGCGTCTGGCAGGCTTGCCCAGGAAGCAATATGGCTAGCATCAGCGTGAAAAGGTTGATGCGGCCATAGATGAGGGATGCAAGTGCTAGTGTAAAGACGATGGGTGTGGTGAGGGGAAGCACCGCTATGGGAATCAGCTGCGGTTGCTTGTAGAAATGGATGATGAGGAGAATCAGTATGAACAACGCCGTGATTCCGCCCGCAATTTTTGCTTCGGGAAGAAGCTTTTTGCCTGTTTGCACTGATGCAAAAACCTTTCCTGTGAAGTAGAACTTGAACTCTTTTTTTGTGCGTTCCTGCTCAAAAAAATCCTTTACTTGTGAAACCAAATTGCGATTTGCCTGTAAATCCGATAGCGAATGGGTCGGGTATATTTCGACGATGCGGATGGTACCTGATTTGTTGGAGTGGCTTATTGCTAGCTTGTCGAAGTATTTTTTTTCAAGGTCGTTGAGGAGGCCTTCTCGGGAGCCTTCATCAGTGGATGGGGCTGCTTCGGAATTTTCGCTGTTCAAATCGACGAAAAGCGGGTTGTTCTTTTTGATGAACTGCTGACGCAGAATCTCTATGCGGCTAACCAGTGTATCGATGTCGTTTTCGCTGGCGTAGAGGAATTTGTTTTTCTTGTAAAATTCGATGTCGGTGTCAAAATCGGTGAAATGAACTGCGGCATTGTTGCGTAGCTCATTGGTCAGTTTCTTTGCGATGTTGTAATTGTATAGACTGTCCTCAGATTGGATGACGGCTATGAGACTGCCCAGTCCACCGAAGGCAGCTTCGATTTCCTGAAATTCGGTGACGGCGTCCTTGCCTTTCAAAGTATCCTGCAATTGCAATTCCCAATGTAAATTTTTGATAGGAATGATGCTCAATAGCAGCAAGGCGAAGATAACAAGTAGAGAGGCTTTTGAATAATTGGCCGCTCTTTTGATGATTTTTGCAAAAAGAGAAAACATTGACTCTAATATAATTATAGTTTTGGTGGCGAATGAGTCGCTTGTTTGTTTTATTGGCGTTTGTTTGTGTCATGGCGGTTTCTGCGGTTGCGGAGACCTCGTCTGATTCCACATCCAAGTCTTCATCGGTGATGGACGTTCTATCGTGGCCCTTTTTCCATATTATTCAGCCTTTCTTTGGCTATGTCATTTATCCAATATCGCAGCCTCTGCATTACGCTTTCAGTAATGGCGTTATTGAAAAAATGGTTGATATGATATCCTTTGGCGAAAAAAAGAATATCATGATTTATCCGGTGACGAACCTGAAGCCGGGAACGTCTACGATGCTTGGTGCCGACTACCGCCACAGAAACATGATTTTTGACAGGGACTATTTTGTAACTGAGGGACATTTCTTCGCAAACAGTGACTTTGACTTGAGGGTCCGTTATTCCAAGCAGGGCTTGTTTGGAATGCCGCTTCTTGGCGCATTCAATTTCAGGTTGGACTTCAATCGTGACGACTACTTTATTGTTCCCATGACGAAGGAACAGTATATTCAGGCCGATTCGACAATCAGTTTTGGATTTCGGCTGGGGTTCCCTTTGACGGAATCGCGAAATTTAAACGCCTCCTTCAGCATGGATGTGAAGCTGCATGATGAGGGGCTGCCTACGACAATGAATGATACCATTTTTGACGATAGTCGTTTTTTGATTGAAGATCGAGGCTTATATCAGAATTTTGTTGAAATTCCTGTGGAATTTGCCCTAGTCTATGACAACCTTGATTGTCCGTTCGCTCCGTCTCGTGGTACTCGTTTTACCTTTGAGGGTACTTATGTTGTTGTCGGCAATTATGATGGAGTCGATTTGAAAAGCGGAAATTATGACGGGTCGATGAGGCGGGGTTTTATCGAAGATGGTGGCAAGAATCATGACTATCTTCGCATGGATATTATTTTGCAGCATTATTTTTTATTGGGCAAGACCGACAAGTATATTTTGTCTGCGAAGGAAGCTCGCGTAACGCGGCGCTTTTATACCGATTTCTCGTTGGATAAGGCTTTGCGTGTTTGGCGTCCGGAAAATGTCCTGGAGACTTTGTTTGAACGTCGAGTCTTGGCTTTCCAATATCGGTTTATTGGTGTCTGGGAGGTTGAAAAGGGCGGTACTCCGTTTTCTGCGTATCCATATCTGAATACGCGTTTTCCGATGCGTGGTTACACGAACTCCTGGAGTGCGCCTTTTGTCATGGGACTTTCGGGTGAATATCGCTGGCCTATAGATCGTTATGTGGATGGAGTCTTCTTTAACGAATATTCGATGATTTCTGACGAAGTGAATCGATGGTCCTTCAAGCGCTTGTACAATTCCTGGGGGTTTGGCGTTCGTGTCCGCACCCCGGATTTGTACCTGTTTCGTGTGCAGTTCGGTTTCCACGGGCTGCATGGGGTGAGCCTTGTGCTGACCGTTGCTCCTGAATTCAAGTGATGTTAAAGTGGCAGTTCAGTCTGCTCGCTTTGCAAGTGTACAGGTGGTGTCTTGTGGAACATCCTGTAGGCATTCTGCGTCGCGATTCTTCCGCGGGGGGTCCTTGAAAGCAGCCCCTTTTGAATTAGGTACGGTTCGTAGACTTCTTCCAAAGTATCCGGTTCTTCGCCCATAGCTGCACTGATGGTGCCGAGACCCACGGGACCGCCTCCGAACTTGTCTATGGTCATGGCGAGAATCTTCCTATCCATCGGGTCGAGACCTTCGCTGTCGATACCGAGCATGTCGAGTGTCTTGGAAGCCGCCTGCACATCGATGATGCCTGTTCCGCGGACTTGAGCTACATCTCGGCAACGGCGCAACACGCGGTTTGCGATACGCGGGGTGCCACGGCAGCGTCCGCCGAGGACTTCGGCAGCTTCTTCGGTCAGCTTCACGTTGAGAATCTTTGCGCTTCGCATCAGAATCTTGACGATGTCTTTTTCGTTGTAAAGCTCAAGCCTGTACTGCAGGCCGAAGCGGTCGCGGAGTGGACCTGTCAAAAGTCCGCTTCGAGTGGTTGCGCCGACGAGAGTGAAATGCTTGAGCGGCAGGTTCACGCTGCGTGCCGCAGGACCCGAATCCAGCATGATGTCGAACCTAAAATCTTCCATGGCGGGGTAGAGGTATTCCTCGACGACGCGGCTCAACCGATGAATTTCATCGATGAAGAGAACGTCGTTTTCCTGTAGGCTGGTGAGGAGGCCCGCCAAGTCGCTCGCTTTTTCGAGGACGGGACCGCTTGTGATGTGGATGTTCACGCCCATCTCTTTCGCGATGATGCCTGCTAGAGTTGTCTTGCCTAGTCCCGGAGGCCCTGCGAAAAGGCAATGGTCAAGTGAATCGCCGCGGTGTTTCGCCGCTTCGATGGCGATGGACAGGCTTTCCTTGATATCGTCCTGGCCGGTAAATTCTGTAAGGCTGGGCGGTCGCAGATTCTTTTCTGCGTCGCTTTCGTCGAAATAGCCTTTTTGTGGAGAAATAATGCGCTGGTCGTCCATGGGGAAATTAACAATTAACAATTAACAATTAACAATTAACAATTAACAATGAATAGTGAATAGTGAATAGTGAATAGTGAATAGTGAATGAAGGATGGGTTATGAGATTGTTTTTTACGTCGTTGTACTTTGTGCATGACTCTGCGATTGTCAAATGCGTGAGCAAGCTCCCGCGTTTGATAACCTTGTGCGTCATGGCACAAGCGCATGACAGGTTCGCCTCGGCAATGTCCTCGCAAGCGTGGCCGCTGCTCTCGGCTCCCATGTCATTGCGCGGAGCGCATGACCCTGCTGCTCGGTAATGAAAAAATGCAAGCATTTTTTCGCAACACTCGCCTTGTACGTCATGGCGAGCCGGCTGGACGAAGCAATCTGTTTGGGCATCGGTGCTGAGAATCTTGAACAGTGAATAGGGAATTGTGAATAGGGTATAGGGGGAAAATTAATTATTTGTTTTCTTATTTGTGATTTTTTTATCCTTCATCTTTTATCCTTCATTTTTTTTTGCTGATAGCTTTGCTTGTTGCAAAATTTAATCTTGAATATTCAGTCCTCATTTTACAGGTACTTCAGTGCTTCTGGGATGAGCGCTGTTGCGTCTGCTGCGTCGCCGAGGATTTCTGCGGCTTTCAAGACGGCCTTTTCTGCTGCCGGATCCTTTACTCCGAGCGTGTGCAGCGCAAGGACTGCTTCCTGCCTTGCTCCTGTCAGTACTGCCACATTTGAAAGTCCGCTGATTTCCACATTGTCCATGGATTGTAGCATTGTTCCTGCTTTATCTTTGAGCGCAAGCGTCATCTGTTCACAGGTCTTTTTGCCGAGACCCTTGATTTTGCCAAGAGAGGCCTTGTTGTCGCTTGCTATCATGCTCAAAAGGTCGGTCGGGGAGACTCCGCTCAGAATGCGCTGTGCCATTTTCGGACCGATTCCGTTCACTTCGAGTAGCATCAGGAAAAGCTTTTTTTCCGTTTTGTCGGCGAATCCGAACAGCGTCATGGAATCTTCTCGAACAACGAGATTCGTGTAAAGCGTCACTTCTACGCCTTCTTCGGGAAGTTTTTGCGCTGTATAAGCTGAAACATTGACTCCGTAACCGATTCCGTTGCAATCCACGACAACGAATGTCGGTGCTTTTTCTGCCAATATTCCGTGTATGCGCTCTATCATAAGTTCTCCGTGTGTTGCACTTTTGTGCTACTGCTCAAATATATACTGAATTAAGTGCTCTGTCAAGGGATTTTATTTTTTTTTATAGTTTGAATGAAAAACATAAATAGTGATTATTTTGTTTTGAAAAATTGCAAAAAATCCCTTTGCCTGTGCAATGACGCGTTTGCAACATAAAACTTTCTGTGGATGAAACTCTTCATGCTGATGGCTAGCGCGATGAAAGCTCCTGCGATGCATGACTAGGTTATATAAAAAACACCAGCCAAAATTTTTTCTTGAATTTGGCTGGTGCGTTTAATTTTAGCTGTGCTTGAATCGATTATTGTTTAACAGTGAGCCGTTGGCGACCCGTATTGACGGATCGTCGCAGGCGAGGTATCCTTTTTACAACTCTACTTTCGGCATCTTAGCGAAGCTGGCCTGGATTTCTTCGTCGGTCGGGATGTAGTCGCCCATCGTCCCGTCGTTGAAGCGAGCGTAGCTCATCATGTCGAAGTAACCGGTGCCGGTGAGGCCGAACACGATGTTCTTCGCTTCGCCCGTCTTCTTGCATTCCAGGGCTTCGTCCATGGCGACGCGGATGGCGTGGCTACTTTCCGGAGCGGGGAGGATGCCTTCGGTACGGGCGAATATTTCGGCTGCTTCGAACACCTTCGTCTGTTCCACGGAGCGGGCTTCCATCAACTTCTGGTCGTAAAGTTCCGAAAGGATGGTGCTCATGCCATGGTAGCGGAGGCCGCCTGCGTGGCTTGCGGAAGGCATGAACTTGCTTCCGAGCGTGTACATCTTGGCCATCGGGCAGACACAGCCCGTGTCGCAGAAGTCGTAGGCGTACTTGCCGCGAGTGAGGCTCGGGCAGCTTGCCGGTTCCACGGCGATGAACTTGTAGTCCGCTTCGCCACGGAGCTTTTCACCGACGAACGGGCTGATGAGGCCGCCGAGGTTACTGCCGCCGCCTGCGCAACCGATGATGGTATCGGCCTTGACGCCAAGCTTCTTGAGGGCAGCCTGGGTTTCGAGGCCAATCACCGTCTGGTGCAAAAGCACCTGGTTCAGCACGGAACCAAGAACGTAGCGGTAGCCTTCCTGGGCCTGAGCCGCTTCCACAGCTTCGGAAATGGCGCAGCCGAGGCTGCCCGTTGCACCCGGAAATTCCGCGTTGATCTTGCGGCCGACTTCGGTCGTCATGGAAGGCGACGGAGTCACCTTGCCGCCGTAGGTGCGAATCACTTCGCGGCGGAACGGCTTCTGTTCGTAGCTGCACTTGACCATGTAAACCTGGCAATCCAAGTCGAAGAAGGCGCAAGCCATGCTGAGCGCCGTGCCCCACTGGCCGGCACCCGTTTCCGTGGTGACGCCCTTCAAACCCTGCTGCTTTGCGTAGTAGGCCTGGGCGATGGCGGAGTTCAGCTTGTGGCTGCCGCTCGTGTTGTTACCTTCGAACTTGTAGTAGATGTGGGCCGGCGTGCCGAGGGCCTGTTCCAGGAAGTAGGCGCGCACGAGCGGACTCGGGCGGTACATCTTGTAGAACGTCAGGATATCTTCCGGAATCGGGAAGTAGGCTGTCGTTTCGTCCAGTTCCTGCTTGATGCATTCGTCGCAGAAAACGGGTTGCAGGTCTTCGAAAGTGACCGGCTTCAAAGTCTTCGGGTTGAGGAGCGGAGCCGGCTTCTTCTTCATGTCGGCACGTACATTGTACCATGCCTTCGGAAGCTCGTCTTCTTTAAGGTAAGTCTTGCACTGTCCGTCAATCTTGAGAGAATTTCTCATTTTATTTATCCTCGTTAATGTAGGGTGTAACTTGCAGGCTCCTCGTTCGGTCCAGTGTCATAAAAAAAGGCTCCTTTCGAGGAGCCTGATTCTTTATGAAAACTAAAACAAAAATACCAGACTCCTAACTATAGGGTCTGCCACCACCAGAACTTGATGCTTGTTGTTACGTTTTTCATGTGCCAAAATATACGAAATTCCTGTAGGAATGGCAAGAGAAATTTTTGAAAAATTGAGGCAAAAGGAGAAAAAATAGGCTTTTGTCAAAATATGACATTCTAAGATTTTAATTTTTTTAGAGAAATGAAGCCTCTTGTTTTTTGCCTGTACAAGGAGTAGTTTGTAAAGTATGAAAAATATAAAACCGAAGCCAAGACTTTATTTGTTCCGTCCGTCACCAGCTGTTCGCTTGAACTCGATCTGCGTTTTGTTGTTGATAATATTTGGAATTTCACGAATGCGCTTAATTGTAGAAAATGTTTCTGCAAATTCACCGCTGCTGTAGAATTGTCTGGTTGACATTTCCGGGAATTGTATTATCTTGAAATAATACGTTTGAATGATTTAACTTCTATCCATTTTCGCATTTACAGGGACGATTTATGGCGATTGATGAAAAACTTTTTTCTGGACAAGGCTCCCCAGTTGGGGAAATCAAGGTGGAACATTCGCTATCGGCGACTTTAAAAGTGATGCCGCTGCATGCTGGCGATGCGCATTTGCGCTTGCATCATTCACCTAAAAGAGTGACTGGGAAAATGCCTGTTATTGAAAAAAAGTGATGTTGAAATCGGATTTCCGAAAAATTTCTAATTTTTCAACAATGCAAAATCCCTTTGAACTCATCAAGACTTCCGAAAAGTCCAAGGCCCGCCTTGGGGTAATCCACACTGCGCATGGCGACGTGACGACGCCGATTTTCATGCCTGTGGGCACGGAAGCGACTGTCAAGGGGATTACGAGCCGCGACATCAAGGAAATCGAAGCGGAAATCATTCTTGCAAATACGTACCATCTTTACTTGCGGCCGGGAACGCAAACCGTCGCGGAAGCGGGCGGCGTGCAGAAGTTCATGGCCTGGAACGGCCCGATGCTCACGGACAGCGGCGGATTCCAGGTGTGGAGCCTCAAGGACTTGCGCCACATTACCGCCGAAGGCGTGGAATTCCGCAGCCACCTGGATGGGAGCAAGCACCTCTTTACGCCTGAAAGTGTCATGAAGGCCCAGCGCGAAATCGGCGCCGACATCATCATGGCCTTTGACGAATGTACTCCGTACCCGAGTACCGTCGAAGAAGCGGAAAAATCCCTCGCTTACACGCTCGACTGGACCCGCCGCGCAAAGACTTGGCTTGACGCGAACCCGCCGATTCACGGCTACCCGCAATTCTTCTTCGGAATCGTGCAGGGCGGCATGCACAAGGAACTTCGTAAAAAGTCTATCGAGGCGCTCAAGGAAATCGGCCCTGATGGTTATGCGATGGGCGGCCTCTCCGTCGGCGAACCCGTTGAAACCATGTACGAAATCGCGGACTTCTGCACCGACTTGCTGCCCGAAGACCGCGCACGCTACGTGATGGGGGTGGGCACTCCGTGGAATCTGCTCGAACTCATCCGCCGCGGCGTGGACATGTGCGATTGCATCTTGCCGAACAAGAACGCCCAGGACGGCCTCGTCTACACAAGCGTCGGAGTGCTCCGCTACAAGGGCCTGCGCTTTGCGCACCAGCACGACATTCCGCTCGACCCGAATTGCGATTGCTACTGCTGCCGCAATTACAGCCGCGCCTACCTGCGCCACTTGCACAAGACCAAGGAGCCTCTCGGCTGGACGCTCGCGACCATCCACAACCTCCGCTTCTACATCCGCCTGATGCAACAAGCCAAGGAACACATCGCCCAAGGCGATTTCGAGGAATGGAGCGAAGAACAATGCGTAATACTGCAAAATAACGTATAATGTTGTTGACGTTTGAAAATGTTTTCGTCGATTTGTTAAATGTAAATTTAATTTATATACAATAAGGCTGGGTGTTGATGAAAATGAAAGAGAATTGTGGTGATTTCGGTATTATTCTTTTTTTTTGTGTTGCAAAATTTGATTTTGGTTTGTAAATCCTAATCAATAAAATTATGTTATAGTGAATTAATTGAGAAACTTTTAAGGAAGGATTTGACTGTTCCGTCGCTATACCGCAAAGTGATACATCGTCATCAATAAAGTTTGGACATTGTGTAAAATTAAATGGCGTGTTGAATTTGTGATTGAATCGGTCGCTGCAAATGGCAACTCTTGACATTTTTTCCATAAGAAAGGTTTTTGACTAGAACGTTTCCTATATCAAAAATATAGATTTAGAGCAAAAAGAGGGTTGGGTATGCAAATCTCGAAATATTTTGCTTTTACGCTGGGTGTGTCTTTTTCTGTTGCATTCGCTGCGGACTGGTATGCGAAGGAAACCAAGTGGGCGGGGCATGATCCCGACATTATCCGTTACGATGACGGCTACGTGCTTGTCGATACGGACAATCACATGTTGATTCAGACGTCCGAGGATGCCCTGAACTGGAAAAATGGCGAACCCGCCATGCCTGAATTTTCAAAGTGGCTTTACAACTACGCTCCGAACATGAAGGACATCTGGGCGCCGGATATTCACTACATTGGCGGCGAATACCGCATGTACTATTGCGGCTCCGAAATGGGCATCCGCTCTTCGGGAATGGGGTTCATGTCGAGCAAGGAAATCGACCCGACAAAACCCGGCTACGGCTGGACGGACCAGGGCGAGGTAATTCATACGGTCAAGAGCGATTCGTACAATGCGATTGACGCTGCTGTGCTGAAGGACCTCAACGGAAAAGTCTGGATGGCTTTTGGCTCGTGGGGAACGGGTATCCATATCATCGAACTGGACGAAACGACGGGCAAGGTGAAGAGTGGCGCGAAGATGGTGAACATTGCAAATCGCGGTGGTGCCGGCATCGAGGCTGCAAGCCTCTTGGAGCATAATGGCAAGTACTTCCTGTTTACTTCTTGGGACAACTGTTGCAAGTACAACGCCGACCTTGAAAACAATACCTATAAGACGATGGTTGGCCGCTCGAACAGAATTGACGGCGGCTATGTGGACAAGTCGGGCAAGGCGCTTCTGGAAGGCGGCGGTACGCTGATGATGCAGCGTTATGGTCGTTATTACGGCACCGGCGGCGGCGAGGCGTTCGAGGATGTGAATCGCTTGCGTTTTGTGAATCACTATTACAATAAGGATGAGGGTGGAAAGTCCTACATTCAGGTGCGCGATCTCGTGTTTACCGAAGACAACTGGCCCGAGATGGGGCAGCCGTTCATGGGACGCTATTTGAGCGCCGAAGCGGAACACGGCATTTTGACGCATGTCGATATTTCCAGCAGCTCCAAGGCTTCGGGCGGTGAATTCGTCGCCTACATCAACTACGACGACAGCAAAATCCGTTTGCCGATGAACATTCCGCAGGCGGGTGATTACCTGATTCGTTATCGTTACGACAACGACTGGACTGACAATGGCGCGAATGGCAGTTCGCATTTCGTGGATATCAACGGCAAGACGCAGGAAGTTCAGTTGCCGCTGACGGGTGCCTGGAGCGAATTTCCGGAAAAGTCCATTGTCTACATTCCGACAAAGCTCAAACGCGGGAGTAACTTTGTCGAAATTACGAAAGGTAAAAACTACGCTGAACTCGATCGTCTCGACTTTTTGCGCATTATTCGCGATACGATTCCCGGAAACGGCTTCGATAACGGCATCCGCGTCCGCCTCACGGATAAGGATGAGCTTGCAATTAAGGATGGCGGCTATGCAATTTTCGAAAACGTGATTGCCGATTCCATCAAGGAATCCGGCGTGAGCGTTCAGCTGAAAAACTGCTCCGGCGGTACGCTTGAACTGCACAAGGAAAGTAAGAAAGGCGATGTCGTTTCTAAGTGCTCGCTTCCGATTTCTTGCGGCGATACTCGCTGGGTGGATGTCGCTTGCTCCGACCTCAAGGACTTCAAGGGCATTCAGGATTTGTACATGACTGTTTCCGAAAATTCTGAAGAACTGTTTGTCGGAAATATCCAATTCAAGCCCGCGAAAGCGGATTCCTCCTTGACCGCTCTCGTGTCTAAGCCTGAACTCGATGTGCAGTTCCGCTACGATGTGCGGGCGAAAGTGGTTCGTATGTCGAAGGCTGCGGACTGGATGCTCCTGGATGCAAATGGCGTCGTTGTCCGCAAAGGCTACGGCAGCGAAGCCCGCCTGAACGGCGTGCGTACGGGCAATTACCTGATTCGCGTTCAAAATAGGACGATGATGATTCGAATCTAGATGCGGCTGGTTTGCTGCTGAAAATGCGCAGGTTAGGATTTAGTGGCTAGAATCTAGGATTTCGTTTTACATCTGGAGAAGCTTTTTTTTGTGAAAGCGAGATGCGCGGATTTGCTGCTTGAGTAGTGCTTGTCCTCGTCACCTTAGACTCGTCATCTCGGCCCTATCGCTTCGCTCCAGGGTGACTATGCGGAGCAACGTCATCCCGGCCCCCGAGCCGGGATCTTCCTGCGCATCCCGAATGCATCTCGCTTCCGAAAAATTCTCGCGCGAAGCGCCAAACATTCAACTGCTTACCAAGAGCGAGCAAGGCGAGAGATGCAGAAATGAGCTCGCTCATTTCTATATCCGAGTCGAAGCAGCGGACGCCAAAGGCGTCAACCACCAACCACTAACCACTAAATCCTAGCCCCTCTTCCGCAGATTTAATGCTGCATCCAAATCTGTTTCCAAAAATAATGAAAAAGTAATAAAAAATTTTCACTGCTTATATTGATTATTTGCTCTAAAAACATATATTTGATGATATGAAAAGTGTTTCCAAAAATACTGCAAAAGATGATGCCGCGAAAAGCGAAGTTTCTAGCGCAGTCAATGTCTTTATGTACTTCGACTATCGCGAGTACGTCAAGGCTGTTTTGGAAATATTGCAGAAAAATGGCTCTTCTCTGCGCATGCTCCAGGAACTCATGGGGCTTCAGGGCTCTGCATTTTTTTCGAGAATTTTGGATGGGTCGCGCCCGCTTTCCCTGAAAAACGCCAAGTCTGTTTCTGATTTCTTAGGTCTCTCTTCGGACGAGGCGGAATATTTCTTCGATATGGTGCGGTTTGGGAACGAAAAAAATGTGGACGAAAGGGAATCTCTTTTGAGGAAGCTCTTGACGGTTCGTGCCGGCAAGGAGGAATTTGCGTTGCAGGATTCTGCGTTGCAGTTCTTCTCGAAGTGGTATTATCCGGTGCTCAGGGATTTGCTGCCACTGCTGCCTGCAGGTGTTTCTACGGCCGAAATTGGTCGCATGTTCACGCCGGTGCTTCGTGCGCCGCAAGTGCAGAGCGGCATTGACTATTTGACGAAAGCCGGCTTCGTTGTCAAGGACGAATCTGGCGTGTATCAGGTGAAGGATCCGATTGTTTCGACTCCGCCGCGAGTGCGTTCGACGATGCTTCGCAAGTACCATTTGAAAAACTTGGAAATCAATCGCGAAGTTTATGATGAATTCGGCATTGACGACCGCAGTTTTTCGAGTGTGACTTGCAGCCTTTCAAAGGCCGGTTTTGAAAAGGTGCGTATGGAAATTGCGTCGTTCAGGGACCGCATCTTGGCGATAGCTCGTGACGATCGTGAACCGGATCGCGTGTGCCATGTGGGATTCCAGCTGGTGCCACGCGCGAAGGAGGGCAGGTGATGCATTTGGGGTGTGTTAGTGTCCTTGCTCTTTCGAAATTCGCTGTTGCAAAGGCGAAACCGCTTGTCGTGGCTGCAATTTCTGCCGCTTGCTTTGCGTGTTCTTCGTCGGATGTGGCGAATGGCACGGGCAGCAATGCAGGTGAAAGCGAAATCGCCTCGAACGAGGTGTTCGTTTTCGCGAAGGATAATGCCGGCAAGGCGTATGCCCGCGCTGGTGCTCGTCTGTGGAGTTTGCAGCATGATTCGTTAGCGCTCGAATGGAACGGCAGCACTGATGAACAGGGACGCATTGCTGTTGATACGAATGCGTTGAAGAATCGATTTCTGGAAGTTTCTGCGGGTGATTCGCTTTCTGCCTTGAAATGGATTGGGCATATCGCTGAAAAAGTGAATGTGACTTTGGATAGCTCGCTGAAACTTTCCGGTCACATTTCGAAATCTGGAAAGGTGTTGAAGAATACGAATATCAAGTTGCTTGATAGGGACGTGAAAACGGATGCTTCTGGCAATTTTGAATTCGAGAACGTTCCTGTTGGTGTCTATTACGCCTTTGTGGAAACCGCTACCGGAGTTCATTCGTTCCAGGTGGAAGCGGGTGTATTCAACACCTTGGAGATTGTCGAAGAAGATTTTATCCTGGTGGAAAATTTTGAAAACTGGAGCCGCCGCCGTACCATTCTCGGGCAGACTTTTGGCGAGGGCTGGTGGTTCCTCAGCACGGATTCAGCTCAAGGTGGCAAGAGCCGTTCCAATGCGGGCGTGTGGGACGATGAAATCTTGACGAAGGACGGCGCGTACAGCGGCTCGAGTTTCCATGTGATTCTGGATATGGACGAGACGTTCGATACACGCTACATCTCCTCGGGATTTACGCTAGGAAATGACTTCTTCTATGTGAACGATACGGTACCTTCGTTCTACGACTTGAGTGCGATGAAGGCAATCACGTTCTATGCGAAAGGAAATAACAGCATTTATCTGCAATTGACTTGCATGGACGAAGATGGAAATCAGGCTTTCTACAGCGTGCCTGTGGAATTGACTGATGAGTGGCAGAAGTTTACTGTAACGCCTGCGGAATTTGAAGCTAGAAATGCGGGCGCTACATTCGACCATGTGAATTCGATCAACTTCGTCGCGACCGAAGATGTGGAGTTCTACTTGGACAATATCGGAATCGTCGGCATCTCCGCTACGGATTGGCCGAACTTAGGCCGATGAAAGTTTGGTGCATTGGTGCATAGGGAGGCGGCATCCTGTGGTGGGGTGCCGCCATTTTTTTACTTCAAGAAGGCGAAGAAAACCGCTCCGATGATGAAGAGAAATGCGACAATGTGATTCCATTGCAGCGTCTCGGTGTGGAAAACGGTCACTGCAATCGTCGTGAATACGGTAATCGAAATGGCTTCCTGGATGATTTTCAGCTGCATTAGGCTGAAAGGGCCGCCGTTGATGCGGCTGCCGATGTTGTTCGCAGGAATCATGAAGCTGTATTCTAGAAGGGCGACGCCCCATGAGGCGAGGATGACGAGAATCAGCGGCCAGTCGGTGCTGATGTGCATTTCCTTGAGCTTTAAGTTGCCGTACCAGGCGAATGTCATGAATACGTTGGAGCAGCAGAGAAGGAGAATTGTAAAAATTCCAGCTTTCATATAGGTTTGAGATTTCTGGGGGCAGGTTGTATTTTTTTTTGAAAATGAAAAGTGAAAGGTGAAAAATGAAAGATGTAAATAATGACGGCTACGCCGTAGAGTAAACAAAATGAGAAAAATCAAAAGATTCGTTTTTCATCCTTCATCCTTCATTTCTCTTATTGTACGGTTTCCCTGTGGTGTGTTGGTAGGCGAGGCGCTTGCGCACTTCTTCCAAGTACTTGATGTAGGACTCGCTTTGATAGTCGCGGTAGGTCCAGTCGAAGTGGTGGAAATGTCCGTCCTGAAAGTAGAGCGTCGGTTCGACGAAAATGCCGCGCTGCATGTAGACGCGCTGTCGCTGGTCCTTGGTTGTCGCGAGGAAAAACTGGCCTAGCGTCATGTAGCCGGGGTCGAGGTTCACGGGACGTAATCCGGGAGTTCCTGCGGCTTCGGCGATTTGCAGTTCCACGTCGTTTGTCCAAAGTTTGATATCGACGATTTCGGTGCGGTCCACGAGCTGCTCGTAGCTGAAAAAGGCGCGCACGGGGGCTTCGCCGATTTCTTCCTTGTAATAGTTTGTGAACGTGAACGGGAACGGGGGGAGGTTGAAGTCTTCCTCGCCGAATTTTTCTCGAAGCGTGGCTCGAACGTTTTCCACGGCAGCGGCATCTTTTGCCAAGATGCCTACAATAATTTTGACCTTTGCAGGTTCCTTGATTGCGCCCATGCGCGCAAATGTAGAAAATTTGCAGGCGTTTTACCGCCGCTATGCTTTTTACTTTCTGCTGTCTATTATCTACTAATTCTATTTTTAATCCATGTTTAAGAAAATTCCCTTTTTAGCTGTGCTTTTTACATGCTTGGTTCTTGCTCCGGAGGCGTTTTCGCAGACTCCGCGTGTGGAACCTGTGATTCTCGATTCTGTGGCTCATGAGACTTCTCGATTTACGCAGGGGTTGACCTTTGACGGGAACGACTTGATTGAGACGACTGGTCTTTATGGAAAATCGGGGCTGTATCGCTGCACGTTGAAAGGGAAAGTTCTTGATTCTGCGCGTCTTGAGGAACGTTACTTTGGCGAAGGTTCCGTGATTCTTGGCGACGATATTTTCTACTTGACCTGGAAATCGCACAAGGCTTTCATCTATAACCGCAGGCCGTTCAAGCTGAAAGGCGAATTCCGCATTCCGACGGAAGGCTGGGGGCTCTCGCTGTGGCGCGACGAACTTCTGATGAGCAACGGCTCCGATGAACTTTTGCGCATTTCTCCGAGCGGCTTTTATGTTACGGGAATTATCCGCGTCAAGGATGCGGGGCGTCCGCTGAAATTGCTGAATGAATTGGAAACGGTCGGCGATACTTTGTATGCGAATGTGTGGCAGACTGATTTGATTGCTGTCATCAGCCTTCCGAGTGGCGACGTCATCAAGTATCTTGATTTTTCGAAGAAGGCCCGCGAATTGCGTGCGAAGTATCCGGAAATTGACGTGTTGAACGGCATCGCCTACGACGGCAAGAATTTCTGGATTACCGGGAAGCTTTGGCCGAAAATGTACAAGGTTTCTTTTTGATAAAGTAAATTTGTTGTATGAGTCTTAATTCGAATCGACTTGATGCTTACCTTTCGCATTTAGGAGTGGAACGTAGTCTTTCACCCAAGACAATCCAAAGCTACCAGGAAGATTTGCGTCATTTTATAGCATGGCTTGATAATCGAAAATTAGATTTAAAAGAATTGACGCCACCTGTATTGGATGAATTTTTAACTTGGATGGCAGGGCGTATTATTGAAAAAAAAACTGTATTTAAAAAGGGAGCTGATGACGATGGCTTTTATGCGGCTACAAGCGTAGCTAGACATTTTTCAAGCCTCCGTGGATTTCTCAAGTATATGCAAAATCAGGGCGAGTATGACTATAGTACCGAATCGATGCTTGCAAATCCGAAACTAGGTCGATATCTCCCAGAATTTCTGACGTGTGAGGAAGTTGACAGTGTTTTCGAAAGCGCTGCAAATGGAAAAAATCCTTTGCGTGATACCGCTCTTTTTGAGCTCATGTACAGCGCCGGACTTCGTATTTCCGAAACGCTTGATATCAAAGTTTCTCAGCTGGATTTGGAAAATGAATGGCTTTTGCCGATTGGCAAGGGGAACAAACAGCGTCTCGTTCCGCTTGGAAGCAAGGCAAAAGATAATTTGCGGGTTTGGCTTGAAGAAGGACGTCCGCTGACGCAACCTTGTACGGATAATGTTATTCTAAATTCTCGCGGAAAGCCGATGAGTCGCATGGGGGCATGGAAAATAGTCCAGCAACATACGCAGCACTTGTCTAAGCAAGTCTCACCACATACGTTTCGGCATAGTTTCGCGACGCATTGCCTAGAAGCAGGCATGGATCTTCGTGTATTGCAGGAATTGCTTGGGCACGCCGATATCAGTACAACACAAATTTATACGCATATCGATAAAGATTTTATAAAATTGGAACATCGGCAGTTCCATCCGCGAGAAAAGCGAAAATAGCAGAAGTTTGCTATTTGATGTCCTTGATTTTGAGACCGATGCGCGAAATTCTGTTGTAGAGGGCGGTGCGGAGCATGCCGAGGCGGTCTGCGGTGACGCTCACGGAGCCTCTGTTCTCCTGAATTTTTTTCTTCAGGAATTCGCGTTCCTGTTCCAGCTGGATTTCGCGGAATTCATCGTATGTCGAGGCTGCAATCGCGATGTCGTCCATGGTCGATGTGGCGGTGTCTTCGTCGATTTGCAAATCTTCTGGCGCGAGAATTCCCGGCTGCGTAAAGCAGAGGGCGCGCTGGATGACGTTTTCGAGTTCGCGGATGTTGCCGGGCCAGTTGTGGCTTTGCAACTTCTGGAGCGCTTCAGGAGAGAGCGTATAGGGCTCGCCGACTGGAGCGTATTGATGAATAAAGTAATTCGCCAGGTGCTCAATATCTTCCTTGCGGTCGCGCAAGGGGGAAAGTTGTACCGGGATGACGTTCAGGCGGTAGTAGAGGTCTTCGCGGAAGCGCTTTTCGCGGATTTCCCCGCGCAGGTCTCGGTTTGTTGCGGCAATGATGCGTACGTCGACATGCCGCGTCTTGTTTGAGCCGATAGGGCGGATTTCGTGGTTCTGGATGACTCGCAAGAGCTTGACCTGCGCATGCAGCGGCATGTCGCCGATTTCGTCGAGGAATATGGCGCCGCCGTTCGCATCTTCGAAAAGCCCGATGCGTTCGTTTTGAGCTCCAGTGAAGGCGCCGCGGGTGTGGCCGAAGAGTTCGCTTTCGAAAAGCGTATCGGGAATGGCGCTGCAGTTCACGGTGACGAACTTGTCGTAGACGCAGGCGATGGCGCGCGCAATCAAATCCTTGCCGACGCCCGATTCACCTTGGATGAGTACGGGGCCCGTGTGCAGAATGGCGTGCTCCACGACTTTTCGCAACTGCCGCATGGCTTCGCTCTTACCCACGAGATGCGACATGCGCTCCTGGAAAATCCTTTTGGCGTTGTGAATTTCCTTGAGCTTTGCGATTTTGCTCATCAGGTGGAGCTGCAATGCTTCCACCGAGAGGATGATGTCGTACAAAGTATTTGAAATGCTTGCGTATTTCTCAGGAAATTCTGCATACACAAGAATCATCGAATTGGGACTTCGTCTATGAATCTCCGAAAGCGATGTTTCATTTGCCTCTGTGAAGGAATCCAGATCCCAGATGATGATTGGTGCTGTTACGCTTTCCGCAAAGGGATTGGCATGAACTTCCACCTCGTAATCCACAGAAGAAAGAACATCCAGGATGAACGAGGATGTCTTTGTCTCTTTTGTGAAAAAATCGATGGATTTCATGGACAATTAACAATTAACAATGAACAATTAACACAAATGCGTAGGTCGAGTGTCGCGGCCGTGCTTGCACGGACATGACCGAGGCCAGCATTTGGCACAAGAGCGAAGCGATTGTGCAATGAACAATTATGAACTATAAATTATAAATTATGAGATTGGTTGTGCATGTCGCTATGAATCTGTAGGCGTAGAATTTGGGCTTAAGGATGGTTGCATCTAGAAATGCGCGGATTAGGGTTTGAGTTTTTTTTCCTCTTTGTCTCCCTCGACTTGATTGAGGGTCTTGCAGTTTATTGATGCGACTCTAAAGCGTCTCGTAATTCATAACTTATAATTAAACAACAGCCTCAAGAGATTGCTTCGTCGCGTCGCTCCCTGCCCGCCGACAGGCAGGCTCGCAATGACGTGGATGGGGGGGAATGCTGAAAGATGCGTAAATCGCATTCGCTCCCTGCCCGCTGACAGGCAGGCTCGCGATGACGTGGAAGGGGGGTGTGCAGGAAAATGCGCAAGTTGCATCCCTACTGCATCTCGCAGCTGAGTAAACCTGCGCCGAAGGCGCCACTCTCCACCCTAGAACCTAGCCTCTAGCCACTAGCCCCTACATCCGCAGATTTAACGCCGCATCGCAAATGCATCTCGCGGCAACAACCCACGCGGCGCAGCCGCCAAACTAATCCTGCTTACGAACCACTAGCCACCAACCACTAGCCCCTATTTCCCCAGTTCCTTGCTGCGTTCGGTGCCGGCGACAACGGCCTTGATGAGCGTGCTGCGGAATGCGCCTTCTTCGAGAGCGTCGATACCTGCAATTGTCGTACCTGCCGGAGAGCAGACCATGGCGCACAAGTCGCATGGACTCTTACCGGTCTGCTTCACGAGTTCGACGCTGCCTTCGATGGTGCCGAGGGCGAGCTTGAGAGCGACATCGCGGGTGAGGCCAGCTTTTACGCCGCCGCGAGTGAGGCCTTCGATGAATTCAAAGACGTAAGCAGGAGTGCTGCCGGAAAGTCCCGTGACAGCATCGATGAGCGATTCTGCGACGCGGCAGGTGACACCGATGTTGCCAAAGATTTTTTCAGCAAGCTTGAGCGTTTCTTCGGAGACTCCGTCTGTTGCGAGGCCGACGGAACCCTTGCCGACGGTGAGGGGGAGGTTCGGCATTACGCGGAGCACCTGGTTCTTGTCTCCGAGGACTTCGACGAGGCTCTTGCGAGCAACACCCGCCATGATGCTGATGAAAGTCTTCGTCGTTTCGATTGATGCAGTCGCTTTTTTCCATTCGGCGGAAACAAGCTTGAAAATCTGCGGCTTCACGCAGAGGAACGTGACGTCGGCATTTCCGACTCCTTCTGCAAAGGTGTTGACGCGAACGCAGCCGAGTGCCGTTACAGCTTCTGCAGCCTTATCGCTTGGGTCGAGAAAGTAAATATCCTGGGCTTGTGTTCCAGCGTTCAAAAGTCCGCGGAGAATCGCGCCGCCCATGTTGCCTGTACCTGCAAAGAAAATCTTCATATTTATATCCTTTAAAAATAGACTCTGTTTATCAAAGTGTTGATAATAATAAAAAATGCTTCTTTTGGCTCTTATCGCTTCGCTCCTGGACGACCGGTTCCAAGATGACGTTGCGGTGAACATCGTTTTGGCTTCTATCGCTTCAGTCACCCTGGAGGGCGTTGTGTGACTGATAGGGTCCAGGGAGACTTTGTGGAGCGTGCAAAATGTAAAAAAGGCGGAAGGCTTTTGGTTGCCTTGCCGCCGCAAATGTTCGTTAAACCTTCGGCTTTGAAAGAACTGCCAAAAGTTCCGCGTTTGTCTTGAGCTTGCCCATGAGCTTGAGAAGGTTTTCCATGATGCCGGTTTCTGTCTCGTTCTGGCTTCCGCGTCTGAAGTTCCAGGCGGCGTTTTGTTCCAGAAGCGAGAGCAGTCGTTCCTCTTTTCGGGTGCCGGACTTGAACACGTCAATGGCTGGCCAGATGCGCTTTTCTGCGATGCGGCGGTCGAGCACGAGTTCCATGTTGCCGGTACCCTTGAATTCTTCGAAAATCACTTCGTCCATGCGGCTGCCTGTTTCGATAAGGGCCGTGCCGATGATGGTGAGGGAGCCGTTCTTCTGGATTTCCTCGGTCTCGGTTCCGTCCTCGTTCTTGATGACGCGAATCTTGTCCTGAATCTTGCGGGCTGCGCCGAAGAACTTCTTCGGGAACTGCATGGCGTTTGCATCCACACCGCCGGAGAGAATCTTGCCGGAATGCGGAATGACGACGTTGTTCGCGCGTGCAAAACGGGTGATGGAGTCAAGCAAAATGACCACGTCCTTCTGGCTTTCGACGAGACGCTTCGCCTTTTCGAGAACCATGTTCGCCACGCGGGTGTGGTGTTCTGGCGGTTCGTCGAATGTGGAGGCGACCACTTCGGCCCTGATGTCGATGCCCTTGATTGCCGCGCGTTCCTTGATGTCCGTGATGATGTCGCGCATTTCGGTGACTTCTTCCGGACGTTCATCGATGAGGAGCGTAATGAGGATGATTTCGGGATGGTTCTGCGCAATGGCGCGGGTCACGTTCTGCAGGAGAACTGTCTTACCGGTACGCGGAGGAGCGAGGATGATGCTTCGCTGGCCTTTACCGATGGGGGAGAACAGGTCCATGATGCGGGTGCTGTATTCCGCCTCGTTCCATTCCAAATGAATCTTTTCTTCGGGGTGAATTGGCGTCAGGTATTCGAATGCGACGCGACGGCGCATCTTGTCCGGTTCCTCGAAGTTTACGCGGTCGATACGGCGCATGGAGAAGTACTTGTCGCCTTCGCGCGGAGTGCGGACGAGGCCCTCGATGGTGTCGCCGATTTTGAGGTTGAATTTGCGGATGAGGTTCTGGCTTACGTAGACGTCGTCGGAACTCGTCTGGTAGTTCAAATCCGGAGTGCGCAAGAAACCGTTGCCTTGCGGAGTCACTTCGAGGACGCCCTCTGTATAAATGATGTTGCCTTCGTTTTCGGTGCTCTGCAAAATGTAGTTGAGCGACTGCTTGCGCATTCTGCGGAAGTCGAGTTCCTTCTGCAAGGCTAGTTCCTGGAGTTCGCTCATGGAAAGCTTGCCGAACTTGAGCCAGTTCTGCTTTGCTTTGAGGATTGCCTCGGAGCCTGGAGGCGGAAGCGTCGCGGAGTCGTCTACGAATTCTTCCTGCTGGAAGTTTCTGCGGTTGTTCTTGTTGAACTTGTTGTTCTTGTTGAATCTTCCGTTCTGGTTGAAGCGACCGTTCTGGTTGTTGAAGCGGCGGTCTTCCTGATTCTCGCTTGGCTGTGCCTGACCATTTTCGGCGGCGGGCTGAGCGTTTGCTTCTGCCTGCGGGGCGGGGGCGGCTTCGCCATTTGCATTTGCTTCGGCGCTTGTCTCGACGCTTGTTTCGCTCGGTTCTGCCGGAGCTGCTGCGAACGGAAGAGGCTCGGAGGCTTCGTCCGGTGTGCTTGCGAAGGATGCCTGCGGAATGATTTCTTCGCTACCGCCGAAATTTTCAGCAGATGGTGCGGCCTGCGGGGCGGCACTTGCCTGGATTCCACCGATAAATGTGTCGGAAACATCGTTCAGATTGGTAACGCCAAGTTCTTGTGCCAGTCTTTTTTCGGCGGCTTCGATGCCATCGGCGACTCTGTAACCGTCGTTCTCGCGTGGCTGCATTTGCTCCTGTTCCTGTTCTGCAAATGCAGCGTCTCTACGAGGCTTTCTTTTGGAAACAGGCTTTACCATGGGCTTTCTGATTTTGCGCTTGGGCTGTGCCTGTTCTGTAGGGGCTGCTTCGTTTGGAATCTGGTCCGCTGTACCCAAGTATTCCGGGACCGGTATTCCGGAGCTTTCAGGGTAGACAATGTCGGCTAAAGATTGTTGCTTGTTATTTTGTTCAGAATCTTGATTTTTAGTTGTTCTGGGCACGATAGCGTCCTGTATAGATGTTTCTACAAATAATTTTATGGTTTAGAAAAATTTTATTGAAAAAATAATTTGGGCATTTTGCCACAAAATGAAATTGAAATTTTTATCCCTAAATCGGAACGCCCCATAAAATACATAAAATTTTTTGCATTGTCATAATTTTTAATGTTTTTTTTATAAAAATTAAGGAAAAATATGTTTTTTTTGCGTTTTTATGTGTTCTAAGTCAAATATTTAGACCTTAAATGTATTTTCAAGGATGAATTTTTAAAAAATGCTATATTTGAAATGTGAATTCTTTTGAAAGAGTTTTTGTGGCTTTAGGAAGCAATCTTCCAAACCGGTCGGCGAATTTGGCGGCTGGCAGGGATATGCTTCGAAAGGTTTCTTCCGGTGGTTGGCTGGAAAGCCCTATTTACGAAACTCCGCCTGTTGGACCGGCGGGGCAGGGTCCCTATTTCAACCAAGTGGTGAGCTTTTGGTACAATGGCGATTCTACGCGTCTTTTGCATTTTTTGAAAGGGGCCGAATTGGTCCTTGGACGTAAGGCTCGTGGACACTGGAATTCGAGGGAAATTGATTTGGATTTGCTTTTTTACGGAACAGAATTGCAAACTTCTGGTCGTCCGACTTTACCGCATCCGCAGATTTACAACAGGCAGTTTGTGCTTGTCCCCTTGAACGATATTGCTCCGGATTGGATTGATCCTAAAACGCATTTGACTGTAGCTGATTTATTGAAGAATCTTTTGGAAAAAGAAAAAAAGATTCCTTTCCGTGTCATAAAAGAAGAGGAACCGTGAGATGTTGACCGATAAGGGCGTTCATTTTTTGGCAATTGATGGTGTCATTGGTGTTGGAAAGACCACGTTGGCGCATGCTCTTGCCGAGCGATGGGGCGCCATGCTTGTTGAAGAAAATTTTGCTGAGAATCCCTTTCTCAATAAGTTTTACGAGAATAAGGAAGCTTACGCATTTCAGACTCAGCTTTATTTTTTGCTCGATCGTTATAAGCAACTACAGAATTCCGCCTTGCAGAGTGACCTCTTCCATAATCTTCTAGTCTGCGACTATACATTTGATAAAGATCGAATTTTTGCAGCCCAGAACCTTTCGGAAAGTGAACTGACTATGTACGAACAGGTGGCTCACGCGCTGGTTCACGAGGTGCCGAAGCCGGATATGATTGTGTATTTGCAGGCTAGCGTGCCTACGCTTTTGAATCGGATTAAGGGGCGCGGTCGCTCCATGGAAAAATCCATCGAAGGGAATTACTTAAAAGATTTGCAGGACCGTTACGACCATCATTTCTGGCATTACGCCGATGCTCCTGTACTCATCATCAATACGGACAATATCGATTTTGCACATAACGAGAATCATTTGAAATTGGTCATGGACGCTATTGCGGCATGCCCAGGTCAGACGACTTATTTTGTTCCAGAAGGTAATTAACTATGCAGATAATCAAGTCAATCGAAGCAATGCGTCAAGTCTTGAAACCCCTTGCAGCGCAGGGGAAGACCATCGGTCTTGTTCCTACCATGGGGGCGCTTCACGAAGGACATGGCGCTTTGATTACGGCTTCCGTAAAAGAATGCGATGTGACTGTGGTGAGTGTATTTTTGAATCCCATCCAGTTCGGTAAAAATGAGGATCTTGACAAGTATCCGAAACGCTTGGAAGCGGATGCAAAACTTGCTGAATCTATCGGCGCGGATTTTGTTTTTGCTCCCTCGGTGCAGGAGATGTATCCGGATGGTGACCCCCTGACATTGGTTCGCGATGAAGCTTTGGAATGCCTCTATTGCGGCGCTTACCGCCCGGGGCATTTCCGTGGCGTCTTGACGGTTGTTTCTAAGTTGTTCTTAATCACCGGTGCGCATAAGGCCTTCTTTGGCAAGAAGGATTACCAGCAGGTGTTCCTTATCGAGCGCATGGTGAAGGACTTGAACTTCGACATAGAAATTCGCCGCGTGGATATTGTTCGCGAGGCAAGCGGTCTTGCACGTTCCAGCCGCAACGAATACTTGAGCGAAGAGGAAAAAACGCTTGCGCTTGGCATTCACGAAGGGCTTGAAAAGGCTTTGGCCGCATACAAGGGGGGCGAACGCTGCGTATCGAAGATTCGTGATATTGCGATTAAGAGTATCATCTCGAAGCGCGGTATGGTGCAGTATGTCGAGCTTGCAAATCAGAAGAATTTGCAGAAGTGCGTCGGTGTCCTTGGACCTGAAGACAAGGCTGTGATTCTTGTTGCGGCATTCTTCGGAAAGACTCGCCTCATTGATAATATTGAGTTGGGCTAGTAAGCGGTCTGGGCGAAGCTACTTTGTTGGAATCCCGCGTTAAGCGGGATTTTTTGTGGTTGCAAGACTTCTCCCTGTCTACTAAAAAATCATTCCGTCCTCCGAGCCGGATCCCGCCGTTGCATTGCTAAAGCATCTCGATTGGGCGAGGATGCTTCCTGCATCTTATCTGTGAAATCAAACCATTTGTCTTTTACTGCCTGTTCGGTGTTTTGAAACAGGTTCTCCCTTTATTTTTCCGTAGCGGTAAAGATACCATCCCAGGTTTCGCCGGCTTCAACGGGCGGATTCTTCTTGTAGGCTTCGCATCTCTTGATGTAGATGAGACTTGGACAAGTCTTGCTTCCTGGATCGCGTGAGGGCAGATGAGGCTCAAAGTCTAGGCATTGCGTAAAGAGTTCTATGGCCCTGTTCCATTCCATGGCGAGATAGGCTTCACGAGCCAATTCCCAAATCTCTACAAGTTTGTTCAAGTTGTCCTTGTCTGCGCAGTCGGCTCTCTGCAAAAGCTCGAATGTCTTGACTGGAAGGCTTTTTCCGATAACGCGAATCGTGTCGAGAGAACGGTAGATGTATTTGCCCTCTTCAAGATGCTTTTGCGTGTCTTCGCTAATTTGGATGTATGCCCCGTACTGCTTTGCTGCACTTTCAAGGCGCGCAGCGAGGTTCACAGCGTCTCCCATCATCGTATAGTTCTTGCGCATGGTAGACCCCATGTTGCCCGTAACGATGTCTCCGGAGTTGATTCCGATTCTCATGTGCATGTCGTGGACAACGGTTGGCCACTTGCCTTGTTCATGAACCCATTTTTGACGCAAACCCATGAGCTTGTTCTGCATGTCGATTGCTGTATCGCAGGCGCTTTGCGCATGGTTTTTAAGTGGCATCGGTGCTCCGAAGAATGCGATAATGGCATCGCCTTCGTACTTGTCCAGAGTACCCTTGTTCTCTAGAAGAGTGTCTGTCATTGCAGTCAAGTATTCATTCAAAAGTTCGACAAGCTTGGTCGGGTCACCGATTTTTTCGGAGAATGTGGAGAAACTGGCGATGTCGGTGAAATACGCCGTGATGTTCGACTTGTTGCCACCGAGTTCTGGCATCACTTCGTTTTTGACCATTTCGTTGATCAGTTCGGGGGAGATGTACTGTTTGAAGGCGTTGTCGAGGAAGCGTTTTTCCTTGTTTTCAAAGTAGAATTGGACAACGAGTGCAACGATATTTGTAAGCAATATGGCGAGCACTTGCTTTGAAACGCCAATGTAGAGGCCCATTTCAAAGTAGTGGTAGGCGACAATGCCGTAGATTGAGATCAGGAGCATCGAAATGCCAAGCGACAGGTAGCTTTTCAGATAGAGACCTAGGAGCATGCATATAATGGCCAGGATGATGACAATGATGCGCTGGTAATTTTCCTCTAGAGTCGTGAGGTAGTCATCTTCGAGAATGTTCTTGATAATTGTCGCGTGGATGAGCACCGCGGGGTTGTTTTCTTCGTGCGGACCAGGCTTGAAATCGAACAAGGCCGCCGCCGCCGATCCGAGAATGAAAATTTTACCCTGATAAAAGGCGGGGTCGATGCGGTTCTTGGTCACGTCATAATAAGAAATGTGCTGGAAAACTCGATTGACTTCGTCCGTATTGTAACGTCCCTTGTAGTTGACCTGGTAGCGCCCATACTTGTTGATAGGAATTCTTTTGTTTTCACCGAAGCGGAGTTCTTCGCCTGGTTTCAGGTCCGCAATAGCCTTGTCTGGGGTTAGGCGGATGTCGTCGAGAACCTTCTTCGTCAAGACCATAAACTGTGTATTCCACTGTTTCTTTTCCTTGTCGTAGCGGAGGTCAAGGTTCAGCGAAAGATGCTTTTGCTTGCCTACAGGAATGTTCTCAAGAGAATCTTTGAAAAAGTTGATGGTGTTCAGTGCGAAAGGCGTGATTTTCGCTTCTTCGTCTTCTTCTTCGTCCCTCAGAAGATAGGCTCCCTCGATTTCCGTGTCGCTTGAAAGCTCAATTCCTTCGCCAAGTTTCAGCGATTTCCCGTTTGGGATTTTGTGGAATATTGTCGTGTCCAGTTTGAGAAGTGTGTTTGAAAGTTTGCTTGTGAGCGTCTGGTATTCGTCGCCGACTTTTATTTCGAAAATGAGCCCGTCGTCTTTACTGTTGATGGCGATGATGCTTGTGGATACGTCAACGAACTCGTCGTTCAGCTTCTTGGTTTTGTGAATATTGATAAGTTTTTCACGGAGCGAAAGGAACATCGGGTAGCTGAACTGCGGATAGGTGACGTGGTAGCTTCCGTCCATTTCCCTGTAGATGCCGAAGGGCTTTCCTATGTCGATGTACTTGCCCATCTTGATTTGCACGTTTGACGGCTTTTGGTGGAAAAGGTGAAGTACTGTCATGAGCGACATGGTGGAGTAAATTTTACTTGGAATATTTTCGTAGAGTTCCGGATTGGGGAATCTGTAGAGCATTGCCACATTGCGCACGACTCCGTCATCGTCGGGGTAGGCGTTGACGGAACCCATGAAGCGTCCTGCATTGGCTAATTTCGGAAAGATGTTGTCGAGGAGGTCCTTGGGCTCGATGTTTTGTGGCTTGTCTGCCTGGGAATATTCAAAGGTGGAGGTGTAACCGATGGAATCGGCGCGTTCTTCCGAACTGAGTGGTGCCCACTGGGATTCGTGCTTGTAGGATTTCCTATCATCGAACATGCTGCATACGATGACGTTTCCGTCGTCCTTGATTTCTTGCACAAGGAGCGAGTCGTAGTTGAAGCCGGACTGGATGGTGGATGCTTGCGTATCCCAGGTAGAATCGGGATAGATGCTCTTTAGAACGTTTACGACCTGATTCGTTTTTTGCTTTCCGAAGTCCGCGTTCTTGAACAGAATATCGAAACTGATGGCAGAGGCGCCTCCGTTGCTCAAGTTCTTGACCACGTTGGCGTGGATGGAGCGGTCCCATTCATAGTAGCTTCCGAGTTTGTCTAGCGATGGTTCGTCAACATCGACAATAAGGATGTTGGGGTCGTAGCTTGTGGCTGTGGAAACTTTTTTGACGGCTCCGCCCTCAACGGGTTCCCTGTATGTCAATTTTTTGAAGAAAAGGTCGTAGAAAATATTTTCTAATGATTCTGCACCTGGACGCGCTGCTTTGATGGATCTGTTGATGGCGCTACTCGCTTCAATTTTAATATTCTCTATTAAGGATTCCTTGCCTGTGGAAACCCGGTCTGTAATGTCGCTTTGAGTGCTTCCGAAAACAAGAATCAAGCTTACGGTAATCGTCGTGGAGAGAATACCGTAAATTAGTTTTTTTAATTTTTTAGGAATTTTTATTTTTTTTAGAATATTGAACGCCATGTCGCGGAAAAGATAAAAAAAGTAAGATTCGTGTCAGTGAATGTGTCACAAATAAAACCTATATTTGAAATCTACTTTTGGAGGATTTTGATTGGCTGCGCAAAAGAAAAAGAGTGCAAAGAGCGCTACAAGCTCAAAAAGTAAGTCTTCTGTTCCCGAAAATAACGATTCCTGTTTTGGAGTTGTTGTCGGTGGCTGGTTCCTTTTTGCCGTGGGTTGCATGCTTCTGCTTGGATGTGTGACTGGCGTCTACAGCGGGGCTTCGCATAATTGGCTTGGACCTTATTTTGGCGGACTTTTTCCCCATGTCGTGACGCTTGTTTTCGGCAAGGTCTCGGTTATTTTCTTTACAATTGCCCTTGTGCTTTGGGGGCTTTTAATTGCGCTCTCCTCGCTTCGTGTTAAACTTCTGCGTTTTGCAATTGGTTTCTCGCTTTTGGTTTTGAATGTGTCTTTTTTCATGGCACTGAAAAATTACGGTGTTGCGCATGTTTCCGATGAAATTCTCTCCATGAACGGTGGCGTCATTGGACAGTTCCTGGTGCAGAATGTTTCGATTCCTGTTTTCGGAATGGAATCCAAGTTCGCGTCGCTGATTATTTCGCTAGTCGCGTTCTGCTTGATTCTTGTTCTATCGTTTGGCCTTCGACCGAGGCATTTCCGCTTTATCGGGCAGACGGCGAACTATTTGTCAAATTTGATTTCTTCGAGGGAGAAAACGGCCGAGGTCGTGGACGCCGAACCTGTGGAACTTTCTGTGGAATCGAACCGTCGTCGTAAAGGTGTGATGATGGACGACGAAACTATGATTTTTGTGCCGAATGAATCGAAAATGCGTAGAAAAGGGAAGGTTGTGCCGTTCAATGGACGTCGCAACTGGCTTGATGAACAGGAGGTTTTCATTGAACCTGATGAAGCTCCGACGCAGGTGATTGAAAAACCTCGCATAGAAAAATCTCGAAATATTCCTGAGATGGACTCGGGGCGTGATTTTGATGCGCCGACTATTGTCGAAGCTCCAGTTCCAGCTGTACCTGAATTTGATTATGGTAACGAGGTGGGTGATGACAGGGATCCTGAAATTCGCCGTCTCGAAGAGGAACTGCGCCTGAATGAGCATCGTATGAATGCGCTTCAGATTCTTGAAATCAAGGAGCGGATTGCGGCGCTTCGCAGGGCACGCGACTTTATCGACTGGGAAAAGGGACGCCCCGGCAGAATGCAGGTGAAGGGCGACGTGCGCCGCTCGGAATCTTCTGCGGTAGAATCTGTCCAGGAAGTTCCGACGGAATCGTCAGAAACGCAAGCGGATAAGGGCGAACAAAATGAGACGTTGGTTGCGACCCGTGCCGCTACTGCCAAAAAGTCCCGCGCCAAGGCGGAGCCGAAGTCAGCATCCCGGAAGGCGGATGCGTCTGCTGTTAGGGTATCTGCGAAAACCGCTGCATCCTCGGTTGCAGCCTCTGCTTCCACAGCAGAACAGGACGATGCGCCGACAAGTTTCCATTACGAGGCTCCTGAAGAAGTTGATGAACCGGAAAATACGCTGGAAGAAAACGATTTCGAGCCGATTCTGGAACGCTCCGGAATGCCCGAAGGGAGTGCCGCTGCAATTCCGCATCCGGATTCAACCGCCGCTTTCGACAAGTACAAGATTCCAAGCATCGAGGATATCCTCGATACGCATGAGGTGCAGACCGCCGATTACACCGAAGAGGAATTGAACGATATCGGCAAGATGCTCGAAGAAAAACTCGAGAACTTCAAGGTGCGCGGTCGCGTCATCGGCTGCGAGACGGGCCCCATGATTACGCGCTTCGAAGTGGAACCGGGACCGGGCGTGAAGGTAAGCCGCTTTTCTGCGTTGCAGGAGGACTTGGCGCTTCCGCTTCGCGTGAGTTCTGTGCGCATCCTGGCTCCGATTCCTGGCAAGGCCGCCGTGGGCATCGAAATTCCGAATCGCAAGTTCCAGACGGTATTTTGCAGGGACGTGTTCATGAGCGAACATTTCAAGCCGTCCCCGGAAAAAATTCTCGTGGCGCTCGGAAAGGACATTACGGGCGAGGCTTTCACCATGGACTTGGCGAAGGCTCCGCACTTGCTCATCGCCGGTCAGACGGGTTCCGGTAAGTCCGTCTGCATCAATGCGCTCATGGCGAGCATTCTCTTCAGCAAGACGCCCGATGAGCTCCGCATGATTCTTGTGGACCCGAAGGCCGTGGAACTCAAGATGTACGAGAACATTCCGCACTTGCTCGCCCCGGTGATTACGAAGCCCGAAATCGCCATCCAGGCGCTGCAGTGGCTCTGCTACGAAATGGACCGCCGCACGGAAGTGCTTGCCATGGCGAAGGTGAGAAACATTGGCGGTTTCAATGCGAAGTTCGATGCCAACGAGCTCCCGGACGAAGTCCCCGAAGAAGATCGCGGGCACCGCATGGCGTTCATCGTCGTCATCATCGACGAAATGGCGGACTTGATGATGGTCGCCGGCAAGGAAATTGAAAAGTCGGTCGCCCGCCTAGCCGCAAAGGCGCGTGCCGTCGGAATTCACCTGGTGCTTGCGACGCAGCGTCCGTCGGTGAAGGTTATCACGGGCATCATCAAGGCGAACTTGCCGACCCGCATCAGTTTCAAGGTCGCTTCGCAGATTGACGCCCGCACGGTGATGGACCACGCCGGCGCCGAAAAACTGCTCGGTCGCGGCGATATGCTTTTCAAGGCCGTGAACGCCCCTGACCCGGAACGCGTCCATGGCGCATTCCTGAGCGACGAGGAGGCGGAAAAGCTGGCCGATGCCTGCTCCAACCAGAACGTCTGCTATCCGCAGGTGGAATCCTTCGACATTACTGGCGGCGATGACGAGGATGGGGAAGAAGGCGGCAATCTGAAAAACGAGAAGCTGGACAAGCTGCTGTTCGAGGTCGCCGAATGGGCGATTAGCGTGAACGGCCTCTCGACTTCGGCGGTGCAGCGCCACTTCAGCGTAGGCTACAGCCGCGCCGGAAAAATTGTGGATCAGCTTTACGGCCTTGGCGTCTGCGGACCTAGCAAGGGCAATTCGAAGCCCCGCGCCATGCTCGTCGATATGGACGGTCTCATGAATCTCGAACGCTCCGGAAAATTCGGGTGATTGCTGCGTTAAATCTGCGGCGGAGTGGTTAGTGGTTGGTGGTTAGTAAGCAGAAAAATTGCTGAGGCGAGAAGCTGTAGGGAATGCTGCTTGTGCATTTTCCAGCATATTCACTTCACCGTCATCCCGGCCTACGAGCCGGGAACTCGCTCTGCAAGCCGTTTACTTTTGCCTTAAAACACGGAACTTTGCAGGTGGGCCGATAAATGCCGTCTTTTCCCTAGATTTATCTGTACATTGTCGCTTTTGAGGCTTGTTTTGGTGAACTTTCGCATTTCTTGTCGCTAAAATAATCGCAAAAAGCTAAATTTTCAGCGTCAGCGCACTTCCCGTCGCAAAAGAATTAATAGGGTATAGATGAAAGACGATAGGTTTAGCGACTTTCTGCTGTAAACCTAACTACAAACTAACAAACCAACCGCTATGATCGAATACGCTCCTGCAAAAATCAACTTGTTTCTCGATGTCATCCGCAAACGCGAAGATGGCTATCATGACCTTGGCACTGTTTTCCAGACCGTTGACGCAGGCGATACCGTCGAGGCGACGCTTCGTGAAGATGGCGAAATTTGCTTGACTTATAACAAGCCGCAGGATTACCCCGTGGAATCGGACCTGGTGTACAAGGCGGCGGTTGCGCTGAAAAATTTTGCGAATGTCTCGCTCGGAGCCGACATTCATCTTGAGAAGGTGATGCCGCTGGGGGCTGGTCTTGGCGGTGGCAGTGCCGATGCTGCCGCGACACTTCGTCTGCTGAACAAGCTTTGGAATTTGAATCTTCCGTTTGAAACGCTGGAGCAAATCGGTGCAAAACTCGGTGCCGACGTGCCGTTCCTCGTTCGTGGCGGAACCGCCTTTGCAGAAGGTATCGGTGAACGTTTGACTTTCGTTCCTCCGCTGGATTTGCCAGCGGGCGAGGCGCTCCTCATTGCGACTCCTTTGGATGCCGTTCCGACGAAGGATGCCTACGCGGGCGTCCCAAAATCCGGCCCCGATCGCTGGGAAAAGTACAAGGCGAATTGTGAAAATGCATCTTCTGCGCTTCAGCATCCGGCATCCGGCAATTTGTCTGCAACATCCTATTGTCTGCATCCAGATTCTTTCTACAACGCTTTCGAAGTTTCCGTCTTCCCGAAGCATCCGCTTGTCGCTGAAATGAAGCAGAAGTTCCTGGAACTCGGAGCGAAATGCGCACTGATGAGTGGCTCCGGAGCTTCCGTCTTCGGCATTTTCGAGTCGCATGAAAAAGCCGCCGCCGCCGCCGCTGCGATGGCAGATATCTCCCGTTACCAAAAAGTGACTACATTCTGGCATCGGTAGATGATGGTTGCCGTTTGGAAAGCTCATTTCCAAGTGGTTAGTGGTTGGTGGTTAGTAAACAGGAATTGCTGCTGGAGATGCGCAGGGCTTGGGTTTTGTGCTTTTTTCGTTTTACTTACAAGAATGTCATCGCGAGTCTGCCTGTCGGCAGATAGGGAGCGCATGGTCCATGGAGCATACGGAAACGAAAAAGATGTCGAAACCGTCTAGCAAATCATCCAATCTCATAATTCATAACTCATACTTCATAACTCATCCTTCATCTTTCATCCTTCATCCTTCATCCTTCATCCTTCATCCTTCATCCTTGATTCTCTCTCCGAGCCTCCAGAATGACCGTTTTCGGCCCCGTCATCCCGGCCTCCGAGCCGGAATCCCACTTGCGCATCCCTAACGCATCTTGTTTCGGAATAAAACTGCGGCGAAGCCGCCTCACTTTCATCTCATAACTTATAACTCATAATTCATAACTCAAGCCAGCCCCGCGCGAAGCGCCTCACTTACTCCTGTTTACTGCCTACTGTCTACTTCCTACTAAAAAAGTCATATCTTTGATTTGAATCAATTCTTATCCCCTTTGGGGAGGATCCAAGGCAACATTTACTCTCATAACTCATAATTTCCTATTCATTGTTCATTGTTCATTGTTCATTGCACAGTCGCTCCGCTCCCGTGCCAACAGCATGCAAGGTTATGAAGCAGCAAAATGCTTGCATTTTGATATTTCATAACCGCCGCTGCGAACGCCTACGGCGTTCAATGCTTGGCTCGGCAATGCGAATGCAAGCATTCGCGCTGCTCTCGCCTTACGCATTTGTGTTAATTGTTCATTGTTCATTGTTCATTGTTCATTGTTCATTGTTCCCTAAATCCGCATCTCCAGATGCAAAAATCTCATACTTCGTAATTTATAACTCATAATTAATTATATGGCGCGGTAAAATGCTCACATTTTATTCACAATTTGCAAACATTCATGCAATAGACAAAAACGCCTACAGCCCCATTTTCTTAAAAAAATATTACACAAAAAAAAGATTGTCTAAAATTTCCCACCCAATTCATGTTAAATTTATAAAGGTATATCTTCATCGAATTTTAAAATTCAACCAAGAACGATTATGAATTTTGACGCAGAAACAAAAAAAGAAAAAACAAAGTTTTGGATCCAGTATATCATTACGCTTATCATGACGATAGGCGCCATTGCAGGTATCGTAAGCTTCACATTCAAGTCATTTTCGGACCTAGCCAAGGAAGATATCATCACCATCGGGCAAAAATCCGTAAACGAAAGTTCCGAAAAGCTCCGCAACCATCTGCTAAAGAGCATTTCCACAGTCAATATCACGGCAGACCTCATTGAGCACATGCTCAAAGAAGGAAAAAGCACAGAAGACATCAAGGATATTCTTATCCACTTCACAAACAACTACTCCAGACAAATTGGGGAAGCGTTCACCGGCTTTTACGGTTATTTCAACGATACTTATATAGATGGAGTCGGCTGGGTCCCGGAGGAGGACTACATCCCCATGGAGCGTCCCTGGTATATAGAAGCCGCTCGAGCCAAGGGAGAAATTGCACTGGTCCCTGCATACGTGGACAGCCAGACAAAATCCATCATCATTTCCATCTGTCGCAGGCTTGCCGACAAAAAAAACGTCGTTTCACTGGATCTCACCGCAACAAACCTCCAGGAACTGCTTCGCCAAGTCCAAATCAACAACATGGGCACAAGCATTCTCCTGGACCGTACAGGAATCGTCATAGCAAAGTCCAACGACTCCGACATAGGCGAAAACTACCTTAGCGACAAATACTGGGGAACAGAAAAGGAAAAACTTGCACGGCTCATCATGGCTTCCAAGGACAAGCCCTTCCACATTGAAATGGACGGCAAGCAGCGCATGGTGTTCACAACCACCATTTACGACAATTGGTACGTGTCCATCATCATGAACGAGGACGAACTTTTCGCCAAAGTGCACCAGACATTCGAGAGAAACATTGCCATTTCACTGATTCTATTCCTCTTGATTGCATTCTTCTGCACTGCAAATCACAGGAACCAGATCCGCACCCTCAACGCCACAAGGGCGAAGAAATCCTTCCTCGCCAAGATGAGCCACGAAATCCGCACCCCAATCAACGGCATCCTCGGCATGAACGCAATGATAATGAAGGAAACCGACAAGGAATCCATCAGGGAATACGCAACCAACATTCAGAGTACAGGGCACTTTTTGCTATCCATCGTCAGCGATATTCTGGATGTTTCGAAAATCGAAGCTGGCAAGATGCAGCTCGAAAACACAAGCTACGAGCTGTTCTCTGTATTGAACGACTGCTACAACATCACCTCGGCAAGGACACACGCCAAGAACATCAAGTTCTTCATCAATACCGACCCCATGTTACCATCCAAGCTCTACGGTGACGAGGTGAGAATCAGGCAAATTATCAACAACTTGCTTTCCAATGCCGTCAAGTACACTGAAGAAGGAAGCATATCGTTAAGCGTTTCATTCGAGAACAGGCCAACGGCACACATCGGGCTTGGACTTGAAACAGAAGTCATGCTGAACGTGGTCGTCAAGGACACAGGCATAGGAATCAAGCCTGAAAATCTCAAGAAGATTTTTGAAAATTACGACCGCGTTGACAACAAGACGAACAACTACCTGGAAGGTACAGGAATCGGCCTTAGCATCACAAAGCAGCTGGTCCAAATGATGAACGGTTCCATCAACGTGGAAAGCGAACTCGGCAAGGGAAGCGTATTCACACTTCAAATTCCGCAAATCGTCAAGAGCGACGAGCCCATGGGAAACTTCTCCGACAAGTACAAGAGTTCCATGATTTTGCAATCCGTCGGAAACGACAAGCTGTTCGCCCCGGGCGCCCAGGTTCTCGTCGTTGACGATGTCGAAATCAACTTGAAGGTCGTACAGGGGCTCCTCAAGGATACAAAGATAAACGTTGACCTGGTATCCAACGGCAAGCAATGCCTGCAAATGGTACAGCAGAATCACTACGACCTCATCTTCCTCGACCACATGATGCCTGTCATGGATGGTCTTGAGACATTCCAGAAAATGAAGGACTTGGGAGAATACATCAACAAGGACACCCCGGTCATCATGCTCACCGCAAACGCTATCGTCGGCGCAAAGGAGAACTATCTCAAGGAAGGTTTCGCAGACTACCTCTCCAAGCCTATCAAGGAGCACGACTTCATCCGAATGCTGAAGTGGTACCTGCCCAAGAATCTGATTCTAACTAGCGACGACATGGACAGCGAGACGCTTACATCGCCAACAAAACAGAACGGAAGCGAAAATTCATCCACCATGTCATCCAAGACAAAAGTCCACAGGATACAGACCAGCCACACTATCGAAGGCAGGCAGCGGCCATCCACAGTCATATTCAAGACGATAACCCAGCCCATCGCTGAACCCGAGCAGATTTCCGACAACAACTCGAAAATGGAAAATCTCGAAAAAATCCTTGATGTAAAGCAGGGACTAAGCTACTGCATCAATGACGAGAATTTCTACCTCCAAATCCTTGCCGAATACCAGACAGGCGACAAGTCGGGCGAACTTTCCAGCTACTTCGGTTCCGAGGACTGGCAGAACTACCAAATCGCAATCCACGCTCTCAAGAGTTCAAGCCAAACCATAGGCGCCACGGATATAGCCGAAGCGGCAAAGGCCCTGGAACAGGCATGCAAGGACAAGCGCTACAGCTACATCAAGTCAAACCACTCCATGGTCATGGCCAAGTACAAAGCGCTGCTGGACATGATAAAGAACTGCATGTGAGGCTCTCGTGAAGTTTTTTTCTGTCATCATAGTATCCATTCTCTTAACCATCGCCCTCGGGCTTTGGTTCACAAGGAGCGATGACTACGATGCAGAGATTTCCAAGGAGGGAATGAAAGTCGCCCTTCTCATGAACGGTCCGAAAGACGATCACAGCTGGTCTGAGTCGCATTACATCAGCATGCAAAAGACGGCTCGCGACTTGAACCTTGACGTAGCCTATTACGACAACGTCCCCCTGGATTCAAGCAGCATTCCCATCATGGAAAAAGCCATCGCCGATGGAGCAAGAATCATCGTATGCAATTCCATCGGCTTCGGTCCATACGAGTTGCTTGTAGCGCAGCTCCACCCAGAAGTCAAATTTTTCCACGCCACGGGGACCAAGCGCTCCCGCAACCTTTCGACCTACTTTGCAAGAATTTACCAGATACGCTACCTGTCCGGCATCGTAGCCGGTATGGAAACAAAAAACGGGCACATCGGCTATGTAGCCGCATTCGACATCCCGGAAGTCATCCGCGGAATCAACGCGTTCACCTTGGGAGTCAAAAAGGTGAATCCCGAAGCAACCGTCCACGTGACATGGACTCGTTCCTGGACAGACTCCGATATCGCAGCAAAGGCGACCGAGAAACTTATTCAAAATCATAACATCGACATTCTGACGGTCCATACCGACGTGCTTAGCCCCTACGAAATTGCAGAAAAAAATGATATCGGCATCATCGGTTACAACTTCGACAACAGCAAGCTTTATCCAAAGAACTTCATGACAGCAGCCCTTTGGAATTGGGAACAATTCTACAAGCCCCGCATCCTCGAGGTTATCCAGGGAAAATACTCAAACAAGAATTACTGGCTCGGAATCGAAAGCGGAATCATCTCGCTAGCCCCTTTCACCAAACGCGTCAGCCCGGAAACAAGGGCTTTTGTTGCAAAAGAATGGCAGCATCTTTTAAACGGCTCATTCGATGTCTTCTACGGAAAGATTGTTGACAACGCAGGCGTCGTGAGAATTGACTCCGGCGAAAGCATGACAGACTACGAAATGCAGGAAAACTTCAATTGGTTCGTCCAGGGAGTAGAAGTCGATGAAAAAAATTAGCCTTCGAATGCTCATCGGCACAATTACCATCCTGTCGGTACTCTGCATTGTAAGCGTTCTTCTCAAAAACCGCCTCACCCTCTTGTTCGAGGACCATGTTTCAAAGCAGGTCTCGCTGCATTCCTCGGAATTGTCCAATCTTCTCACCTCAAAGATTCAATTTCAACTGAGCGAACTCTCCTACATGGCCGATGAAATCAAGGGCGATGACGAGCTATCTTCAAAAATCATAGCCTCCCACAAAAAAAGCAATCCGCAGGAATCCTACGGGCTCATAGCACTCGACGGAACGCACTTTCATTCCAACGGAGAAGAGTTCATCAATACAAAAACTTTTCCAGGAATCAGGCGTTCTTTCCAAGGGCACCAGGCCATCAGCTACGTCAAGGGGCACGGGCTACTTCTCACGACCCCCGTATTCAACAACAAGAACGTCCGCTACGTCCTCTTCAAGTTTTTCAACGAACAAAGGGCCTCTTCGCATTTTGGCATCCAGAGTTTCAATGGCCAGGGATATGCCATCGTCATCGACGACAATGACAGGGAAATTATAGGCTCCCGCACCCAATCCCCAATCAACATCAATTTCTGGGCAAGCGACATCACAAAGCCCGTAAGGGCAAAACTAAGCCAGCTGCTATACTGGTCCAAGTCCGTCGCCGTGGCAAGCACCATCAAAGGCAAACGCTACTACTTCTTCGAAACAGAACTGGACGTTCCTGGCTACAAGCTCATCGGCATGGTGTCGGAAGATACGGTCGCCACAGGACTATCCCACATCGTATTCCTCATCCTCTGGGTTTTCAGCCTTCTACTTCTGCTATTCATCATAGGCTTCATTTACCTTTATCTTTCGGAGCGTTCCTACAGAGCAGCCAAGAGCCTCCGAGAGGCGAAACTCGCCGCCGAAAAGTCGAGCAAGGCCAAAAGTCAATTTCTCGCCACCATGAGCCACGAGATGCGAACGCCACTCAACGGCATTCTCGGCATGAACTCGGTGCTGTACAAGGAATGTAACGATCCTAAGCTACGAGGCTACTCGCAGAACATCAAGACCGCAGGGCAGATGCTCCTGTCGCTCATCAACGGCATCCTGGACATATCCAAAATCGAATCCGGCAAGATGGAGCTTATCGCATCGGAATACAGCGTATTTTCTTTAATAACCGACTGCTACAACCTCATCAGCACCCAGGCAAAGGACAAGTCGCTGCAACTGAAAGTCTGCGTCAATCCAGAGCTTCCGTCACGATTGGAAGGCGACGAATTCCGCATTCGCCAAGTCATAAACAACCTCCTCTCCAATGCTGTCAAGTACACTTTCAAGGGCGAAATCCAGCTCAAGGTGGATTTTGAGAACATGGGTCCTGACCAAAGCGTCGTCCAGCGCGAAAAGCCAATACAGCTCATCATCTCCGTATCCGATACAGGAATCGGAATCAAGGAAGAGGATTCGCAGAAACTGTTCGACAGGTTCCAGCGTCTTGAAGAAAAGAAGAACCGGAACATCGAAGGCTCCGGTCTCGGATTGAACCTGACGCAGCACCTGGTGGACATGATGCATGGCAAAATCCAAGTCAAGAGTGTTTACGAAAAGGGTTCCACCTTTACAGTTTCCTTTCCGCAAATTGTCAAGCAGACGCGTCCCATCGGAGAATTCGAGGCAAGACGCAAAGATGAACAGAGTTTCCAGGAAGAATTGGCAAGCACAAACATCAAGGCTCCAAACGCCCGCATTCTGATTGTCGATGACGTTCCCATGAACATCCACATCATGCAGGAATTTTTGAAAGACACACAAATTAAAATCGACGCAGCCTCGAACGGGAAAACCGCCCTTGAATATATCCAGCAGACACATTACGAAATCATCTTCATGGACCACATGATGCCCGTCATGAGCGGGGTCGAAGTTCTGAGAACAATGCGAACCATCCAGCATTCCAACAAGAATACGCCCATCATCATGCTTTCTGCAAATTCCATGACAGATGCCAAAGAGGACTACTTGCAGATGGGATTCACGGACTATCTTTCAAAGCCCATCCGCGAAGACGCCCTATACACCATTCTCCGACTTTACCTCCCGTCAGATTTCATCGAGAGCAACGAGTCCACATCAAAGGAAAGCCTTGGGCCGGAGACAACAGCAAGTCATTTCCCAATTCCATCCCCGCGGAGAAACATAAACGAGATTCTCTCAAGCCTGAACTTCATCGACACGCGCATAGGAATCAGCCATTGCATGAACGACAGGGAGTTTTTCATCGATGTATTGGAGGAATACGTCAACAAGCGAAAAGACGGAGAACTGCAAAAACTCTTTGAGGAAAAGGACTGGGAAAACTACAACAAGGTCATCCGCAACATCAAGAGTTCATCTCTCACCATCGGAAGCCTCAATCTATCCGCCTATGCAAAACACTTCGAGACGGCGTACGCGGAAAAGAATTTTGATTATATTGAATCGCATCACGCAAATCTATTGTACGATTATCAAAGCATCGTCGCCAAACTGGAAAAAATTCTAAGAAACGCCTAAGAGAAACCCCATGAAGGAATTCATAGACATCTTGAACAAGGACGGAACACACGCAGGCTACAGCGCCGAACGTACCGAAGTCCATAGCAAAGGGCTATGGCACCGGACAGTACACATCTGGGCTTTCGACAAGGACGGCAACATTCTTTTCCAGCTCCGCAGCAAGCAGAAGGAGAACAACCCGAATCTTCTGGACACAAGCTGCGCAGGCCACATCACCGCAGGAGACGACAGCCGCACCGCAGGGCTCCGCGAACTTTCCGAGGAACTGGGCGTAAAGAAGCAGGCGGAGGATTTGGTGTACCTGTTCGAAGCTACGCACGAGAACATTTTGAATGGCGGCGCCTACCTCGACAACGAATACTACGACACCTACCGCATTCTCCTGGACGATAGCGAAAAGGCAAGTCTCGTGCCGCAACCCGGTGAAGTCGATGATTTCGTATGGATGTCGAAGCAGGAATTTCTCGACATGCACAAGGCGCACCCTGAAAGATTCGTAGACCATCCCAAGGACTATCAGTGGATAGCCCTGCTGTAGGCCGCCTATGAGATACGATGATACAGCGCTAGTTCTTGAAGGCGGAGGGACGCACGGAGCGTACACGGCAGGAGTCCTGGACGTGCTTCACGACAACGGTCTCCAATTCGGGGCATACGCAGGATCGTCCATCGGAGCAACACATCTCTGCAACTACCTTTCGGAACAGCGCAAGCGAAATTACCGCATCGACGTGCTGCATTCCGATGACAAGCGCTACATGGGATTTGCAAACCTGATTCGCACAGGCAACTTTTTCGATGTCAAGTACAGCTACTATACTCTCCCGCAAGAAGTAGACCCATTTGACTACGACACATTCAGAAAAAATGCAGCCAACTCCCAATTTTACGTTACCTGCACCAATGTAGCAACCGGCCAGACGGAATACCCAGCCATACACGACCTCAGGAACGAGGACGACTTGAATTATGTTCGCGCATCGGCCTCCCTTCCGCTTTTCAGCCAAATAGTGCCTATCCAAGGGAAAAAATACCTTGACGGAAGCATGAGCGACTGCATCCCCTTCAAGATGATGGACAATTTCGGTTTTCACAAGCAGGTGATTGTACTGACACGGCCTGCAAATTACGTCAAGCCGCGTAACGCATTCCTGCCCCTGATAAGATGCGCCTACCGAAAATATCCGCTTTTCGTCAAGGCGATTGCCGAGCGTCACATCCGCTACAACGATGACCAGGAACTGCTAAAACAGTGGATATCCTGTAAAAAAGCGTTCATCATCCGCCCAAGCAAATCCCTCCAGATGACGCGACTTGAAAAGGACAGGTCCAAGCTCGAGGATTTCTACAATCTAGGCATGAACGACGCCAAGGCTCTCATTCCGGAGCTTTTCAATTTCCTGGAGGCGGAAAACTTTCCAAGCAACCGCTAAAGCGCTCCAATTTGCATATTTTTTTTTACAATAGTGCATTTTATCAACACTTTTTCTAAAATTGTATGTGTTTTGGTGTAAACTGTTGAAAAATTTTCAACAGAACTTTGGGGCTGAATAAAAAAATTTACATTGGAGAAAGCCTCCATATATATATTGAGAGTATGCCTGAAGTTTTAGACTATCTAGAATATCGCGAATTTTTGAAGGACTGGTTCATCGAATCCAAGAAGGATAACCCGTTCACTTCATATCGCTACCTCGGCCAGAAAACCGGCGTGGACCCGGCCTGGCTCGTGAGAGTATTCCAGAAAGAAGGACATTTAAACGAAGGGACAATTCCCGTATTCATTCGCATCTGCGGCCTGGACGATCGCAGAGCGGAATATTTCAAGACTTTATACCGCTTCAACAAGACAAAGGCGAAGCAGACCCTCTCCGAACTCTACTACAAGCTTCTGGAACTCCGCTCGCTCGAGACGAGAATTCTCTCGGCGCCTGAAATGGCCTACTTTGGCAGCTGGGCCTGCGCCGCGCTCCGCGCCCTCATCGGCATCACGAAGGACACAAGCAGCATAACCTCCCTCGGGAAGCACCTGAACCCGCCCATTTCGCAGGATGAAGCGAGAAACGCGCTTGGCATCCTGAAGCAGCTCGGGCTTGTCGTTCCCGATGGATGCGGCGGCTGGAACATCACGGACCAGATTCTGAGTACCGGTGGCGAAGTGAAAAGTCGCGCCGTCCGCGACTTCCACAGGCATACCCTGGAGCTTGCACAGGAATCGCTCGACCGTCATAAAACGGAAGACCGCGACATTTCAAGTGTTGTCTTTACCGCTGACGAAGCGGATTTACCGGAAATCAAGCACAAAATCGAGGAATTTCGTCGCGGACTCTTGCAATTCGCACGTCGCAGCGAACACGCCGATAGAGTTTATGCACTGAACATTTCCATGTTCCCCCTCTCCGACAAAGTAGACGACCCGGCAACGGGACCTTCAGCGCCTGGCGACAAGGGAGGAACAAAATGAATTTTACATCAAAAATTATATATTTTCAGAATATGCTCAAGGAACAACGTACCACTTTCGCGCAAGTCGCAGCATCGGCAAGCCTCTTATTCGGTCTCGCCGTGTGTGGCTGTTCCGATAACAATGTAGCAGGCGGCGGACCAAGCGGTACTGAAGCGGGCAATGCCATTACAGCACAGATTCTGGTCGCAGGCAACCCAGCCCCCATGGCAAGGGTAACGCTCATTGACAGAGAAAGCATCGACGGAGCAACAAGCGGCTACAGCGCCAATGCCGATTCCAACGGCGTCGTCACCATGGAAAATGTGGCCAAGGGCAATTACACCATGGAAGCGGCCCTTGACAGCCAGGCAATCCAGCTAAGCGTCGATTACGACGGCGAAAACGCGATTGACCTTGGCAAACAGACTTTGCAAAAGACTGTCTACGTCGAAAAGAATCTCGCCGACTTCGGCTGCACAAAATGCGAGCAGGCAAACGGCATCATCAAGATGCGCGGCCTCAACCATTCCGCAGAAGTCACAAACGGCAAGTTCGTCTTCGGAAACCTCCCGGCGGGCAAGCTGAATTTCGTATTCATCCCGTCAACGGCGGCAATCGACACGCTTGACTTCAGCATTACAGCAAATGCAGGAGACACAATCGTCTCCGAAGAAAAGCAGCCGGAAACACCCACCGACACAACGGACAAGGATACCATCAGCGACAAGGTGCTCCTCATCGACGACTTCGAAGACGGTGACAACGTGCATCTGATGTACCAGCCGATACCAAATCCCTATTCATCCTACATGCCGCCATACATGTCCATGGCGGACCCCAATGCAGGTCAGGGTATTTGGGATATATACCCCTCGATTTTTGATTCCACGGTTATTGACTTTACGCCAGATTTCAACGTTGGCATAACAACTGCGGCTTCCTACATCACAGCCGATGCAGACAGCAACAAGTACATCCATCTCAACTTGGATTTCAGAACAGCGGACACAACTCAATGGGTCAGCTTCTACGTCTACATCAGTTCTCCGTTCGTCGTCTACGACTTGACTTCGGTCGATTCGCTTGCATTCGACGCCTGGGGTTCCGGAAGCTTCTCCATTGAAATGTTCGATGTTTCCCGCACTCCTACAGATTCTGCCAAGGGCATTTACAACTACGTCTTCGGCCACTATCCTATCAGCCTCACGTCTCAAAAGACGCATTTCAAGGTGGCCATGAGCGATATCGCCCCGAATGCGGAAGAGCGCAAGAAAATCACAAAAATCACGTTCGTGTTCCGCGAAAACATCGATTTCAACTTTGACAATTTCGAATTCATCGGCAAGGATTTAGAAGCCATGAAGAGCATCTGGGTTACGCAGAAATAATGCCAGGAGCGCGTTCTGTAAAATCCAATCAGGATGGAATCCATCAAGACCTTGAAAAAATGGTACGCAGGTATGCCTCGACGGAATACCTGCGTCCTTTTGCAGAGCATACGCGGAATGCGTTCCTTGAAGCAGAAAATTTCGTAAATGCGTTCTATTCGGAACAGGAGGCGGCAAATGCGGATTGCGGCGAAAAGCCGCTTGCGCCATTTTCAAAGGCGTACCCGGTAATTCTTGATTCCGGATGCGGCACGGGCGAAAGCACCCTCCACATTGCACAAAGGTTTCCGACAATTCCTGTCATCGGCATCGACAAGTCGGAGAACCGTCTCGCCAAGGCGAAAGCGGAAGGGAAGCGCGAAGGCGCCATCGAAATTCCGAGAAACGCATTCTGGATTCGAGCGGAACTCCTCGACTTCTGGCGGCTAGCGAGCGAGAACATCAAAAGCGGCAAATGGGAAATCCCCTACCACGCAGTCTTTTATCCGAACCCGTGGCCAAAGCAGAGCGAAGCCACGAGGCGCTTCCACATGCACCCGATATTCCCCGTGCTCATGGAGCTTGGAAAAGTGACGGAACTCCGCACCAACTGGGAAATCTACGCACGGGAATTCGCCGAGGCTTCAAAGCTGCTAGCAAACATCCAAGGGCGCCATTCGCAAGTCTCTCTCGAAACATTCTCCCCCGAACACCCGGAAACCGCCTTCGAGCGCAAATACAAGGAAGCCCGTCAGGAACTGTGGCGAGTCGTTGTTAGTGGTTAGTGGTTGGTGGTTGGTAAGCAGGATTGCAGCGGGAGATGCGGATTAGGGAATAGGGAACAGGGAATGAAGGGTGAAGGGTGAAGGATGGTAGCATCTAGAGATGTGCGGACTTGTAGTTTGAGCGATCTTCCGCATATTTGCCTTTGCCGTCATTCTGGAGCGAAGCGATAGAATCCTAGATGAATTATGAGTTATGAAGTATGAGAATTTTGCAAATGCGAGATGCGCAGGACAGTCGTCCTAGTCCCAATCACTTCACTTCGTTCCGTTCCGGGGTGACACCGCGGCGATAGAATCCAACTGCGGCGAAAGCAGCGTTTTACGGATGCGAATGCGGGGGCTTTCTGCATTATTTCAAAAATTAGATTGCTTCGCCCTGTAGGCTCGCAATGACGTTTAAAGGGAAAATCTGCCTACCTACAAAGACCGTCATCCCGTCCTATTCCCCTTCACCGTCATCCCTTGCTCCGACACGGGATCTCACAGCAACATCTTGAACGCATCTCGCCGCTGAGTACTCCTGCGGCACAGCCGCCAAACTTTCATCTCATAATTTATAAGGGCACCTCTAAAAATTGCTTTGGTTAAGAAAATTTGAGTGAGACCGAGCGATGGCAGGAATGAAAAGTGGCGAATACTGGTGGTATTTGCCACTTTGA